>NZ_JBTXLW010000002.1:0-362756 GCF_054871795.1 Enterococcus sp. LJL51
CCGCCCAGTTAGCTTGCCAACTATCAGATCCGATTTTTACCCAAACGTGTCCATAGCCGCCACCACCATTTCTATTAACTGCAATGTTAAGCGTACCAGAACCGACGTTTGCAATTCCTTCTGAAACATACGTAACTGGGATATCTTTTGCATTTCCACGCGCAGCATATGGATTTGGTGCGCCAACAAATTCAAGAATGTTCTTAATTAAGCTAACACATTGTCCATTTAGTCCGGCATCAGATTTATCAACTGTTATTTGACCGATAAGACTATCAAGAAAACTTTTTACTTTTCCAATTGTTTTTGCCATAAGTTTTCCTTTCTTTACTTTTTTGTAAGATCTTACAACGTTAGTATAGCGAATATAAGTGTTTTCTAACTGTCAACTTACTGTTGCTTGTCTCCCTATGAAAATTGACCAGCTATTGATAAAGCTGCTGACGGCATTAAGGAGTTTGTAGTCAATAATAATGAGTTCTTTCTATTTAGAGAAGAAAAGGAATGACTGTGAAAAATTTATAAGAGCGCATAATTCGTAGATATAAAAATGACTAACAATTAAATGTACCGATGTACCAACCCCAAAAAGTTAGAACTGAAAATCTAACTTTTGGAGGTTTTTTTGTATGGCAAAATATAGTTTTGATTTTAAGTTAAAAGTAGTCCATGAATATCTGGATCAAAAGCGAGGGATAAACTTTCTCGCAAAAAAATATGGGTTTAAAAGTAATAGTCAAATAGGAAGATGGATCAATGCTTATAATGAATTTGGTAAGGAAGGACTACTCCGTAGTCGAAAAAATAGGAATTATTCTGTTCAATTTAAATTAGATGCGATAGAGTTGTATTTAACAACAGAGCTGTCCTATCGAGAAGTAGCCAATCGTCTGGAAATTAACAATCTGCCTTTAATTGCGAGTTGGCTTAGAACCTATCGGAAACAGGGAATAGATGGACTCTCTAATCAGAAAGGACGTCCAACGACAATGCCTAAGAAGAAATCAAAAGAAGTCAAGCTACTCACCGATGAACAATCCAGATTAGATACACTAGAAAAAGAAAACAGAATGTTGAAAATTGAGAATACCTATTTAAAAGAATTGAGGAGGCTACGTTTAGAGGACGAACGAAAAATGAACGAATCGCACGAATCATTCACAGCCTCCGAGGACACTATCAATTAAAAGATATTCTGGAAACCTTAAGGTTTCCCAAAGCTACTTACATGTATTGGCAAAAACGATTAAACAGAAGTAATCCAACAAAAAGGATGGAAGAAGAAATTCAAGCGATTCGTAAGGAGCATCAACATTACGGCTATAGAAGAATGACACAAGAATTGAGACGACTTGGACTTCAAGTAAATAAAAAGAAAGTGCAGCGATTAATTCAAAAGCTACAGTTACAAGTCAATGCTTTCACTAAGAAATCAAGGAAGTATAATTCATATAGAGGAAGTATTGGTAAGATCGCTAGAAACTTGATTCATCGCCGATTCAACACCTCTGTTCCTCACCAAAAAATCACGACAGATACAACTGAATTTAAATATTTTGAAGCAGATAAAACTGGCATTCTTCGCCCCAAAAAACTATATTTAGATCCGTTTATGGATATGTATAACAGTGAAGTTCTAAGCTACAGCCTTTCTACTCAGCCAAATGGTAAAAAAGTTATGGCAGGGCTAGAAGAAGCAATTTTTCAAACAAATGATTGTCTCTATCGTCGCACTTTCCACCCTGATCAAGGTTGGGCTTGTCAAATGAACACCTATGTACAAACCTTAAAGGATAACCGTATCTTTCAAAGTATGTCTCGGAAAGGAACCTGTTTAGACAATTCTCCTATGGAGAATTTCTTCAGTATTCTAAAGCAAGAAATGTATTATGGAAAAGTCTATCAAAGCCAAAATGAGTTAAGATAAGTCGTTCATAAGTATATTTATTATTACAATCATTATAGAATCAAAGAAAAACTTAACTGGAAAAGCCCAGTAGAGTTTCGACAGTTCAATCAAAAAATGGCATAAAAAATAGAGTGGAAAAATCCACTCTATAAAAAGTCTAACTTTTGGGGGTCACTACAACATCAAAAAGTATAGAGCCTTCATTTCACTGATGTTTTAGGTATAGAATGTTATTTTCTAACTAGGTCTGCTTTTTTTGTAAAGACACCCAATTTTCTTAGAAGCAGCAGTAGATAATTAGTAGATAGTAATCTAGGTGCTAGTTTACTGTTTAGAACGGTAAGGATGAAGGAACCAATTAGTAATAAAGTAAATTTAAGCGGCCAACTTGGCAACCAATTTCTAAAAAATATTCTTAGTATAAATTCAATGATAAGATGCCAATAATACAAATCTAGAGAATGAGTTGAAAACCATTTGACAATGTCATTTTGTCTAAAGATTGCTGTAAATTTAGATGTTAGTAAAAATAATAATAAAAAAGAACATAATAGACCATAAGATAAATAATAAACATTTGGCGGGTACTTAAACTTATTTACCCATTCAAAGTTCTGATAAAAAGCTGAAATTAAAAATATAACAACATACAGTTCAAAAACCCAAAACAATTGTTCTCTTCTTAATTTGACTGCAAGCATCCCGAAAGCGGCGACAATCAGATAACCAAAAGGAATAACTATAAAGTTATGATAATGTGGACTAATACTCTCAGGGAAAAATTGTTGAAAGCGGATAACACTTTGCTGAAAGAGTAGTAGGAAAGTCAACAAGGTCAACTGTATGCTTAGATACTTTACTTTAGACAAAATAATGTAACTAATGGGAAAGAACAGTGAAATAACAATAAAAACACGAAATATCCAAACAAAGCCAAAACCTGATTCAAGTTGAAATGATGATATCATTGTTTCAACAGAGAAAGGATAAGTTATTCTTGTAATAAAAGTAGAAACAAAGAAAAATAGGTAGAAAATTACCAAGAAATTCCAAGTAGGAATTAGAAGACGTGATAAGCGTTTTATTACATAAGATCCATACTTATCCACTCCTTTTTCTCGACTATATGAGTAAGACATGCCCATTACAAAAACCATTAATGAGACGTCAAAAGTACGAAGGTTCCCCAAAAGTGTAGGAGGAGATGAATGTCCCAGAAGAATAAGTATAATTGCTAAAAATCGAAGCACATCAATTCGAGTATCACGTGTTGCTTTATTCAAATTTTAAACCCTCTTTTTCATTTATTTTAAATCCCCAAAATAACATTACTATATTTTGAGCAGTTTAGCAATGTTACAAATACAGTTAAAAAATGAAAAAACGGAAACCTATTATCGATAGATTTCCGTCAAAGTACTAAATTTTAGATGCCTAGAAGTGGTCCTGGATTAACAAAACCTGACCAGATTCCAGTAGCAATTGCAAAATGTAGATGGACACCAGTAGAATTACCAGTTGTTCCCATAAAACCAACCTGTTGTCCAAGTGTAACAGTCTGTCCTTGGCTTACTGTATAGCTGCTTAGGTGAGCGTAGTAAGAATAATAACTATCTCCATGGTTGACAATCACATAGTTTCCAGACATACCGTCATATCCGGCAACTTCAACTGTTCCAGATTTAACTGCCATAATCACTGTGCTTGAGCTTCCGCCAAAATCGATGCCATCATGGAAATTTCCGGAAATACCTGTAGGATCTTCACGATAGCCATAGCCGCTGGTAACTATTACGCTACTTACCGGCAGTCCCCAGCCGCTATTTGAAGCAGGAGGTGTAGAAGTGTCCTCTGTATCTGTCGGCAGTGACGTATCAGGCACAGAAGGAGTAGCTTCTGCTTCAGCAGTAGGAGCTTGCTGATTTTCCTCAGACTTGGCAGCAGCTTCTGCTTCGGCTGCTGCTTGAGCGGCCTGCTGTTCTTTTGCCTGTTTTTCAGCCAATGCTTGAGCTTCCGCCATTTTTTGTTTGCGCTCTTCAAGTGCTTTTAATTCTGCTTGTTTTTGCTTTTCAGCTTCTTCTTTTTGCTTTTCAAACTGCTCTTTTTCAGCAGTTTCTTTGGCTAAGCTTGCAGCTATTTCATTTAATTTAATATTTTGGTCCAGTTTAGCTTGCGCTAACCCTTCTTCTTTTTCAGATAGCTCAGCAGTTTTAGCTTCAAGCGCGGCTGCTTTTTCAACCAGCGTATCTTTTTTACTGTTTAAATTTTCTTTGTCTTGCTTTTGTGCTTGAATAATATCATTATTTGCACTAACAATTGTATTTACAGCTAAGACTTTGGAAATTGCATCAGAAATAGAAGTAGCATTCAGCATTACAGAAAGAATAGACGTATCCTGTCCGGTTTGTGTTGCCCGCGCCTGTGCATCCAGCTGGTCATTTCTTTTAGCAATCTTAGTTTCAAGATTAGTAATCTCGGTATTTAATGTATTGATTTCCTGTTCAGTGCTTTGTTTTTCTGCTAGAACAGCATTATATTCTTCTTCTAATGCAGTAATCTCAGCATCCAGCGTTGCCAGATATTCATTTGCTTCCTTTTGAGTGGTTACTATTTCGCTGATTTTCTGATTTTTTGCTTCAATCTGATCATCAATTGTTTCTGCTAATGCCGCAACTGGTGCAGTGCCTAGTAATAGGGCAAAGGAAAGGGTCAAAATAATCTTTTTCTTCAAGTTATAGTCCTCACTTTTTTCGATATATGCTAAATAATAGCTTTGCTTTAATTGATATAACTAATGAAATCATTAAAAGCAATTAAGTAAAACTCCTTTATCAGTATACCCTAAATTAGAAAAAAATAGTTGTGATTTACTGTTTTTTAATAATAACGCAAACTGAAGACATAATTGTAACATAAAAAGCGGTTAAGATAATCAGTGTATGGAGCTGGAATGAAAAGCAATCTTACTCTGGTCTTTGAACGGGTGGAAACGATGCTTCTCAATTATGCTTCTAATTCTCATCTGTTTGTTTTTCAGAATAGATTTTCAAAAAAGATAAGAACTCTGCTTCTTCTTCGATTAACAGTTCTGCTGCTGTCTGAAGCAGTTGAAATTTAGTTTCATCTTTAGCTAGTTGATTAATTACAGGCAAGAGCCGTATACGGTAGCTAGGGTCCTTTTCAATAAAGTAGTCTGTTGCTTCTTCTCCAATTAATGCAAAGACTTCAGTATTTTTTTTTTCGTAAACATAATCAAATGCCGTCGGAAATAGGTTCTTTGCTGTTGCGAGTATGTCTAAATCTTCTTCATAAGAGATGCTTTTCTGTTGAAGTGTGGTAATTAATTTATGCAGCTGATCGTCAGAAAGCTTGATTGAAGGGTTAATATCTACTAATAGGCTTAGGACATACTCGGTGAAGGTGCCGTATTTAATCCAGGAAACAGTCGTATTTCCTAGAATAGCTATTTTTTCTAAACGTTCTCTTTTAGGAAGATTATTTCCTTTTTCCCAGTTATTGACTGTACTTGCACTGGAATTCCCTACTAATTTTGCAAAAGCTGCCATTGAATAGCGATGCTTTTTTCGTATACTTTTGATTCTTTCACCTGCAGCAAACAGATTTGTTGTCAAATGATTTCCTCCTTATATAGGGTTCTTTATTTAATATACCACAATTATTCTCATTTTTCATTTTGGTGTTCATGAACTTCATATTGAATAGTTTAGTTTACTATGATATAATTTTTTTACCGAAATATATTCAATTGTTTGTGTGTATCCTTACTCATCGTGAGAAGTGCAAGTACTTTTAGAAGTGGAATTACCGAAATATATGCAAATTAGGAGGGAAGCATGAAAAAAATGAAATTGATGAAAAAAAGAAATGAGCAGAAAATCTCCCGGTTTTTAAATGAACTATCCCATAATCATTCTATAAATGAATATGAAGCGGCAATTTTTGATACATATTCTAATGAATATGAACGAATGGTTAGTCTGATTTTTAGTGCTCATATATTATATAAAGGCTTCGATTACGCATGCTGTTTATATAAGAAAACCGCTAAGGAAGAATATCAAAAAATCTATCAGATAGTTAATAGAAAAGTTGATAACGAAGCACTAAAAAAAGATATTTTAGAGAGCTTAGTTAAAAAATATAACAGACTTCTAAAAAATGCACCTTCTCAAGCTAAAAAAAATTACGGATTTGAAATTTTTTATGGAGTAACTGGAGGTTTTAGAAAAAAATATAAGTACAATAGAAGAAGAATTGAACAGATGTATCAGGAAATTGAGTCAGCACCAGCAAGTTTGGCTGACGGTATTTTTTCATCTTTTTTTAGTAAAATCTGCAGATTTTCTATGTATCAAAAGAAACGATTTTCAGGTTTTTTAAAGTTTCACAGCTAAAGAAGTCAATTCATTTCATTGAAGATTAATCCTATGCTATGCTGTAATTGAGTGAGAGAAATCTTTCAGATTAAATGAGCAAGGGGTTGACTTACTATGGATAACAAACATAATCATATAAAAACAGAGCATACGGTGTCTTCTGAAACAATGAATCACGCTATGATGAATCATGAAGGGCATGAACATCACGAACATGGGCATGAAATGAGTGGGATGGATCATTCAATGCATATGGGAAACTTCAAGCAGAAATTTTGGCTGTCTCTGATTTTGGCAATACCGATCATTTTTATTTCTCCGATGATGGGGATTGATTTGCCTTTTCAGTTTACTTTCTCTGGGTCAGACTGGCTGGTACTCGTTTTAGCATCAATTTTATTCTTTTATGGCGGACAACCCTTTTTAAGCGGGGCCAAAATGGAGCTAAAAGCAAAAGCACCGGCAATGATGACGCTGATTGCTATGGGGATTTCTGTTTCCTATTTTTATAGTGTGTACGCTTTTATCATGAATCATCTTTTTCCAGATAAACATGTCATGGACTTTTTCTGGGAGCTGGCAACACTGATTGTTATCATGCTTTTGGGTCACTGGATTGAAATGAATGCTATCTCAAATGCCGGAGACGCGTTGGATAAAATGGCGGCGTTGCTCCCTGATACTGTAAAACGGCTTCAGGATGATGGGACAGAAGAAATAGTATCGTTAAAAGAAGTTGGCAAAGGCGATAGATTGATGATCCGTTCCGGAGATAAGATTCCTGCAGATGGTCGGATTTTGTCGGGAGCAAGTTCAGTAGACGAATCGATGGTTACAGGTGAAGCAAAATTGGTGACAAAAAATACCGGAGATACGGTCATTGGCGGCGCCATTAATGGAAGTGGAACAATAGAAATTGAAGTTACCGGAACAGGAGAATCTGGTTATCTATCAAAAGTTATGCAGCTGGTACAACAGGCTCGTTCTGAAAAATCAAAGCTTGAATCGATTTCAGATAAGGTAGCCCGCTGGCTCTTTTATATTGCTTTAATTGTTGGACTGTCTGCATTTCTCATCTGGCTTTTGGTAACTGGTGATTTAAGTCAGGCATTTGAGCGAATGGTCACGGTATTTATCATTGCCTGTCCTCATGCATTAGGACTGGCAATTCCTTTAGTAATAGCCAGATCAACAACTATTGCAGCCAAACATGGATTGCTAATAAAAAATAGAAATGCCTTGGAACAAGCTAATGATTTGCAATATGTCTTTTTGGATAAAACCGGTACCCTGACTGAAGGAAAGTTTACTGTAACAGGAATAAGCCTATTGAATCAAAAATACTCTGAAGAAGAAGCATTGAAATATATAGGTGCATTGGAAGCTGATGCTAACCATCCGTTGGCAGCCGGTATTATGAATTATTTGAAGCAGAAGACGATTATCCCTTATCAGGCAAAGGATTTAAAGAACCTTTCAGGTGTTGGAGTGACTGGAACAATTGATGGTCTTTCTGTAAAAGTAGTGAATGAAAAGGAAGTAGAACGTTTATCTCTATCCATTAAACAGTCAGAGAAGGAAGCTTATTTGAAGCAGGGAAATACAATAAGCTATCTACTGATTGATGACCAGCCGGCAGCGCTGATTGCTTTAGGTGATGTAGTTAAGCCTCAAGCTAAGGCATTCATTCAGGCGCTTAAAAAACTGGCTATCACTCCTGTAATGCTTACTGGTGATAACAAGGTTTCTGCTGCTGCTATCGCAACATATCTAGAAATAGATGATTTCTATAGTGAACTGCTTCCAGAAGAAAAAGAAAAAAAGGTTAAGGAATATCTGGATAAAGGGAATAAAACAATGATGGTAGGTGACGGAATTAATGATGCACCTTCTCTAGCTAGAGCAACTATCGGTGTCGCTATTGGTGCAGGAACAGATGTCGCTGTTGATTCGGCAGATGTTGTTTTGACCGACAGTGATCCGTTTGATATTATTCGTTTTATTGACCTAGCTAAACAAACTCGAAGAAAAATGATACAAAATCTTTGGTGGGGAGCAGGATATAATATCATTGCTATTCCTTTGGCAGCCGGCATTCTTGCACCAATCGGTTTTATATTGAATCCAGCTGTAGGAGCAATTCTTATGTCTCTGAGTACGGTGATTGTGGCTTCAAATGCGATGACACTAAGGATAAAAGGCGAGTAATAGAAAAGCTTACTACAAAATTTTGTTTTTCTGTGTTTAATTCAGAAATAGTCTGGGGCAGCTTCCCAGGCTATTTTTTGCTATAAACAGGTAAAAATAAAAATGAAAACAGGAAAAAGAGGTAGTTTATAAATGAACTGTTGATAAAAAAATGTGAGGGGTTATATGGAAGTAATTGACATCTTAGACTTTGAAACAAAGAAAATAATAGAGATTCTAGGGATTCTTCAAAATGCTACAGAAGATATTTTGCTAAAATCGTTAGCGGAGAAATTAGCTGTTCATGTAAAAACTGTTCGAAAATACCTTTATAAGCTGCAGGGTGCCCTAAAGGATTCTACGTACCAGAAAGAATTAGTTCTTACTCTGACGGAAAAGGATAGCGTGCGTTTACGGAACAGCAATTCCCTATATTTGGAGAGGTTCCGTATGCTTTATATTTATTCAACCCCCGAAGTTTATATTCTAGAGAAAGTAGTCACAGCTTCCCCCATCTCAATTGTGGATTTGACCAATCATTTTTCTGAAAGTGAAGCAAAAATGAGAAAGAGAATTACCAAAATCAGGGAATGGCTGAAGCCTTATTATTTAGGACTGCGGCACAATACATTGGAACTGACAGGAACAGAGCTCCAAATTCGTGAGTTTATAGCTAAATTTCGCTGGCAGATTTTTCAAGGATTTGATAGCTGGACTAATGGGCATTTGTCAGGAAAAGCAACAACTCTTTGTGATGGGCTTATTGGGGTTCTTCAGATGAGGGTTAATCATATTCAAAAGCAACAGCTGATGTTGATAATCTGCATCCAGCTGCACAGAATAGAACAGAAAAAAAGCATTGCTCTGAAATCCGAAATGGAAAGCTTTTGTTTAGACAGTGAGCTATACAAATATTTCATAAATGAAATAAGAAAAAAAAGAGCAGCCGTTCTTTCTTCAGAAGAATATATGTATCTATTTCTGACTGTGCTTGCAAAATATGCAGCAACCTTTAGTCGAAGGATAGGGGATAAAAGCATTTCTGATTATTATAAAAGTAAATCCAGAGTTCAAATATGTTCTTATCTTGGAGCGAAGATGCTAAAGCAGGTATTCTGGGAAAAAGAAATTATTTTTACGAAAAAAATTTACATAGCCATGCTTAGTTTTCATCTGTATCATGAGTTATGGGAAGGGTTCTATTATGAAAAAACGTCAGCGTTACATGCTATGACGTTAATTTATCCAGTTTGCTTTTTACGATTGAATCAGGGGATTAGCCAGCTTCAAAAAATCTCAAAATCGTTTAAGGCAATTCATAAAGAAGAGTTACTATTTCGTTATTTCCAAATCTTTACCAGACTTTGTTCTCCTGTTTCGCTGGAAAAAAGAAAAAATATCTATCTGGCTTTAGAGTGGCCGATAGAACAGAAAGGAGAGCTTAAAACTAAGATTCTTTCTTTTTTTAGACAAAGGAAAAATATTAAAATTATTGAAGCCGGCGCGCAAACGGAATACAATAATGCTGATATTATCCTGACCACTGCCCTCCACCCAATTTTTACAAATGAAAATATAACTTGCCCAGTTCTCTTTATTACGAATATGGACGATCATATCCTCTTTTTTCAGTTAGAATCACTTTTAGAGGATAAAAAATAAAACCCTTTCACACAAGTGTGATAAAATAGGAATGAGTTAAACGATTAGGAGGAATTTTGATGAAACAAATTCAATTTGGTACCAGTGATTTAACCGCAGCAGCAGTGATTTTAGGATGTATGCGCATGAACGGCGCGGAAAAGCCGCAAGAAATCATAGAGACAGCTGTTGATCAGGGAATTAACTTCTTTGACCATGCAGATATTTATGGCGCTGGAGAATGTGAAACAATTTTTGGTCAAGCGTTAAAAAACAGCAGTATATCCAGAGATGATATTATTGTTCAAACGAAATGCGGCATTCGTAAAGGAATGTTTGATTTTTCTAAAGAACACATCATTGATTCTGTTGAAGGAAGCTTGAAGCGTTTAGGTCTTGACTATGTTGACGCACTGTTGCTTCATCGGCCAGATACATTGGTGGAACCGGAAGAAGTGGCTGCTGCATTCGATCAACTTGAAAAGCAAGGAAAAGTGAAATATTTTGGCGTAAGTAATCAAAAGCCAATGCAGATTGAATTGCTTAAAAAGACTGTGACTCAGCCGCTGCTGGCTAACCAGCTTCAGTTTGGCATTAAGCACACTGAAATGGTGGATCAGGGGATTCATGTAAATATGACAGATGAAGGAAGCTTCGATCATGACGGCAGTATTTTGGATTATTCACGATTGAATCAAATGACAATTCAGGCTTGGTCTCCTTACCAATATGGATTCTTTGAAGGAGTGTTCATTGGCAATGATAAATTCCCTGAATTAAATGCTAAGATGGAAGAGCTGGCAGAAAAATACGGCACTACGCCAACCGGTTTGGCAACTGCTTGGATTTTAAGACACCCTGCTGAAATGCAGGTGATTGCTGGTACAATGAATATCGGAAGAATCAAGGAGATTGCTGCCGCTTCAGAAATAGTTCTCAGCCGGGAAGACTGGTATGCTATTTATTTAGCAGCAGGCAACATCTTACCATAGTGTGAACGGGGAAAAATAGCATGAAATCATCGCAGAAGGAATTAGCGAGTAGAGGCTATCTGCCAGAGGATAGCTCCATTCAGAAGCTTTCCAAAGAAGAGGCAGTTAACCAGTTAGATGCAGCAGACCCTGTGAAGCGGTCAGCCGCCGCACGTTTGATTGGGCATTCGTTTATTCTGGAAGCAGGAGCAGCTAAAGCTCTACTAGAGCGTCTGCTAATCGAAAAAAAGCTCTATTCCCGTATGGAAATTTGCTCTGCTTTAGGCAAGGGCAATGCCCAAACTGTCGAGCAAATGATACCTTATATTGGTAAGCTTGGAAAAAATCAGCATCAAACTATTGCTGACGCCAAAAGTTCTAAAAAAAAGAATTATCCATTGGCAAGGGATATTATTGCCCGTACATTAGCTAATATGGGAGAATTTACTGTGGCTGTGCTTTTTGAACTGTTAAAAGAACCTGAAGCTATTAGAGAAGGACTAGACGCTTTAGGCTATCAAATCTTTTATTCCTCTAGGCTTCAGACATTGGAAAATTTCGAAAAAGGTAAAGCATATTATGAAAGATATTCCGCTGATTTGCTGTTGGTCTGGAAATTTGTCACTTTCTGTTCGGCATTTCCACCAGCCTATACTCATGATGTTTTAGCCGAGATTGAGGTATCGTTTTCTGAAAAAGTCATTCAGGAAGAACTTGTTAGAACGCGAAAATTAAGCAAAATTCACTAAGTGTTCATTGTTGTTCTTGTAAGTTTT
Organism: Enterococcus sp. LJL51; assembly: GCF_054871795.1. Taxonomy (NCBI): domain Bacteria; kingdom Bacillati; phylum Bacillota; class Bacilli; order Lactobacillales; family Enterococcaceae; genus Enterococcus; species Enterococcus sp. LJL51. The sequence continues at coordinate 11,882 of NZ_JBTXLW010000002.1, forward strand.
ACAATTTAGAAAACAATCAGTCATAAATAATTCAAAAATGCACAGTACAATAAGTACAAATAGAAAATTAAATTAATTTCATTTGTGTGAATTTATGTGTGTGAACTCCTATAAGACCGAAACAGCTCTCCTAAGTTGTTTCGGTCTTTTCTTTACCTTCTTACTGCAAATTCTGTAGATATTTGTTAGAATATAACAGAACTATGTTTCTGGTAAAAGTAGAAAAAATGCATATTTTATTGAGATTGAGACAAAAGAGCTAAGCTTTGGGTTGTCAGTTAAGTGATTTAGAAAATACGGGTTGCGTTGAGTAATCGGAGTCCCATCTATCCAGATATAGAAGCTGTTAGTGAAATGATTGGTGTGGCCCTTATTTTACCGAATTTTCCTGAACATTTATTTCTATAATAAAGCAGTGGCTAACCAGACGGATTATTCGAAAAGAGTCAAGAGACACAGCAAGAAAACCTAGTAGCTGTTGCTCAATACTTACCCAGCTTATAGGTGATTCATTTTTAGCGTAAATCCATAGAGTAGAAGAAAACCAAGAAAAGGGAGAAAATTCAATGACAAAAAATAAACTTTTATTAGTAGATGGCAACAGTGTAGCTTTTCGGGCTTTCTTTGCTCTTCACAATTCATTAGAACGCTTCAAAAATAAGAACGGGCTGCATACGAATGCAATTTATGCTTTTAATACAATGTTTGAAAATGTTATGGCAAAGGAAAACCCTACTCATGTGCTTGTAGCTTTTGATGCTGGAAAAACAACGTTCAGAACGGAGTTCTATGCAGAATACAAAGCTGGGCGTTCTAAAACACCAGGCGAGTTTAAAGAACAAATGCCGTACATTCGAGAGCTGTTGACGGGACTTGGTGTCCAGTACTATGAACTGGATAACTATGAAGCAGATGATATCATCGGAACTTTAGCTAATAAGGTATCTAAAGAAGAATTTGATGTAGTTGTTCTTTCTGGCGATCGGGATTTAACTCAGCTGGCAACGGATTCAGTAAAAGTTGATATCACAGTTAAGGGTGTAAGCGATTTGGAGACCTATACACCTGAATATGTGGCAGAAAAATACGATGGACTTAGGCCATTACAGATTATTGATATGAAAGGTCTAGCGGGGGATACATCCGATAATATTCCAGGCGTAACTAAAATTGGTGAGAAGACAGCGATTAAACTGCTGAAGGAATATGGCTCTGTTGAAGGGATTTATGAGCATATTGATGAACTGAAGCAAAGTAAAATGAAAGAAAATCTGATAAATGATAAAGAGCAGGCGTTTATGTCTAAGCGTTTGGCAACAATTGAAGTCAATGCGCCTGTTGATATTGATATTGACAGCTTGAAGTATGAAGGAAAGGATTTGGACAAGCTTGTTCCTTTCTACAAGGAGATGGAATTTAAACAGTTTCTCAGCAAGCTTAACATTGAAGAAGAGCATCAGGAAATGGAGGATGTCCTGTTTCAAGTAGTGGATTCCTTCACTGAAGAAATGTTTACTGACGACATGGCTCTGTACGTGGAAATGATGGAGGATAACTACCATACGTCTCCAATTGTTGGCGTCGCATGGGGCACAAAAGAAAAAATTTATGTTACTAGCGATTTGGCGCTTTTCGAAAATCCGTATTTCACTAAATGGCTGCTGTCTGATGTATATAAGAAAAAAGTTTATGATATGAAACGCACCTACGTTGCATTAAACAGGTATTCGGGAAAGATGCAGGGAGTAACTTTTGATGTTCTTTTAGCCGCATACTTGCTGGATACAAACGACAGCAATGCGGATATTGAAGGTGTAGCTCAGCATTACGGTTATACTGAAATCCGTTCAGATGAAGCTGTCTATGGAAAAGGAGCAAAAAAAGGGCTGCCGGAAGATGAAGAAGTGTTTTACAGTCATTTAGCCCGAAAAATCAAAGCCATTCATTTTCTAACGAATTCGCTGGATAAAGAACTGACAGAAAAGAATCAGGTGGATCTCTTTTATAAAATGGAATTGCCGTTGTCTCAAATTCTTGGAGATATGGAAATTACTGGTATTCGAGTAGATGCTCAGCGATTAAAGGAAATGCGAATTGAGTTTTCTGAACGGCTGTCAGGTATTGAGCAGAAAATTTATGAAGAAGCGGGCGAAGAATTTAATCTGAACTCACCAAAACAACTGGGCGTTATCTTGTTTGAGAAAATGGGACTGCCAGTAATTAAAAAGACGAAGACAGGCTACTCAACGGCAGTAGATGTACTGGAACAGCTGAAGGAGCAAGCGCCGATTGTCGAAGATATCTTAACCTATCGTCAAATTGCCAAGATTCAGTCAACCTATGTGGAGGGATTACTGAAAGTTATTCAGCCAGATGAAAAAATCCATACCCGCTATGTTCAGACCTTAACTCAAACGGGCCGGTTGAGTTCGGTCGATCCTAACCTGCAGAATATTCCAATTCGTTTAGATGAGGGACGGAAAATTCGCCAAGCATTTGTTCCGAGAAAAGCAGACTGGCTGATTTTTTCTTCGGATTATTCTCAAATTGAACTCCGCGTTCTGGCTCATATCTCAGACGATGAGCATTTGAAGCAGGCCTTTATTGACGGTCAAGATATTCATGCAAGTACTGCAATGCGGGTGTTTGGTCTTGAAAAGCCGGAAGATGTCACGCCAAATATGCGCCGTCAGGCCAAAGCAGTAAACTTTGGAATTGTTTATGGGATTAGTGATTATGGTCTTTCGCAAAATTTAGGAATTACCCGCAAACAGGCACAACAGTATATCGACACATACTTTGAAAAATATCCAGGTGTTAAAAAATACATGGAAGAAATCGTCCGTGAAGCAAAAGATAAAGGCTATGTAGAAACGCTTTATCACCGCAGACGCTACTTAAACGATATTAATTCCCGCAACTTTAATCTACGCTCTTTTGCTGAACGTACAGCTATTAATACGCCTATTCAAGGCAGCGCAGCAGATATTTTGAAGATTGCCATGATTAATATGGCTGAACGTCTGAAAAAAGAAAAAGTACAGGCGACGATGCTTCTACAAGTACATGATGAGCTTGTCTTTGAAGCCCCTGAACAAGAACTTGAGCAGTTGAAAACAATTGTTAAAGAAGAGATGGAGCAGGCCGTAAAACTCCATGTTCCGTTGATTACTGACAGCAGCTGGGGAAAAACCTGGTATGAAGCAAAATAATCTAAGGAATAATCGAAGAGGCGGCTAAGCAGCGCCTCTTTATTTAAATGAAGTGAGTAAACAGTTTTGACAATGAAAATTGAACTGATTGGAGGGACGAATATGCCGGAATTGCCAGAGGTTGAAACAGTTCGTAAAGGACTGGAGAAATTGGTAGTAGGAAAAACAATCGAAGACGTACAGGTATTATGGGGACGAATTATCGAACAGCCGGAAAAGGAGCTATTTGAGCTTTCGCTTAAAAACCAAACCATCAAAGCAGTTGAACGCCGGGGGAAGTTTCTAATCTTTAAACTAACTGATTTTGATATGATTTCCCACTTAAGAATGGAAGGGAAATACGAATTTCATGAATCAGCGGCTGATACTCTCATCAAGCATACCCATGTTCGCTTTTTGTTTACGGATGGCTCCGAACTACGGTATCTGGACGTTAGAAAATTTGGCAGGATGGTTCTTGTTGATAAAGAGCAGGCAAGTCAATACAAAGGGATACTGGCTTTAGGTCCGGAGCCTTTGCCGGAAGTGTTTCATTTGAAGGACTTTCGTAGGGGGCTAAAAAAGCATCATAAAGCAATAAAACCGTTATTGTTAGATCAGAAGCTAGTGACGGGCTTGGGAAACATCTATGTAGATGAAGCACTATGGGAAGCAAAGATTCACCCTGAGCAACCGGCAGACAGTCTTAAAAATAAGGAGACAGAAGCACTGTACGCTGCAATTATTGATGTTTTGGCAAGGGCTGTTGAAGCTGGGGGGACAACGATTCGAAGCTATTTAAATGCCTTAGGCGAGGCTGGGAAATTTCAGATATCTCTTCATGCATATGGGCAAACTGGAGAGCCTTGTCTACGCTGCGGCACTCCGATTCAAAAAATCAAAGTTGCTCAACGCGGTACTCATTTTTGTCCCACATGCCAAAAGCTGAAAGGAATGAAGTAGCATGAGCTTAATTTTGGGTCTGACCGGCGGAATCGCAACAGGTAAAACGACCGCCGTGAAAGTGTTTAAAAGAAATGGTTTCCCTGTTGTGGATTCTGATCAGATTGCCCGGCAGGTTGTTGAGCCTGAAACCCCAGGACTTAAAGCAGTGACAGCCGTTTTTGGCGAAGAAATATTAAACGAAGACGGCACGTTGAACCGCAAAAAGCTGGGGCGTTTGATTTTTTCAAATGATAAAAAACGAGCGTTGCTGGATGATACCCTAGCCCCCTTTTTACAAGAGCAGATTAGTCAAGCGATTAAAGCTGCTGCTGAGACAAGTCAACTGGTGATTGCGGATATTCCTTTGCTTTATGAGAAGAACTATGAAGATTCAGTGGATAGGATTGCAGTTGTTTATATCCCTGAACAACTACAGGTTACGCGATTAGCAGCGAGAGATGCTATCTCAGAAGTAGAAGCATGCCAGCGCATGAACAGCCAACTGCCTATTGAGGAAAAGAAAAAGAGAGCGGATATCGTTTTTGACAATCAGGGAACCGTTGAAAAATTGGAAAGACAGATTCTGAATTGGCTAAAAGATGAGCGGCTAATTTAAAAGATGACTAAAGAGAGATTGAGGGAGCTGCTAAACTGTAGTTCTCTTATTTATTTGTTTGAATTAAATAGGCGTAAAGCTTGTTTTTTATTTAATAATTGTAGTTTCAAACAACATAGCGGTGCAGTATCATGTTAAAATGTTGGTACGCGATGAAGGGTTTTTATTCTCACCACATTTCGTGTTATAATATAACTACTAACTTAAATGAAAATTGAGGTGATCACTATGCGTTGTCCTAGATGCCATCATAATAATTCTCGGGTAATTGACAGTCGTCAGGCTGATGACGGGAGAGCTATCCGTAGACGAAGAGAATGTGAAAACTGTCATAACCGATTTACAACGTTTGAACGAATTGAAGCTGCTCCGTTACTTGTTATTAAGAAAAACGGTGATCGTGAAGAATTCAATAGAGATAAAATTTTAAGAGGACTTATCCGTTCAGCGGAAAAGCGTCCTGTTGCGATGGAACAAATGGTAAAAATTGTTGATAATGTTGAGAATAGAGTGCGTGAACTAGGTGAAAATGAAGTTTCAACTACATTAATTGGTGAGTTCGTAATGGAGGATCTGGTTATGCTGGATGAGATTGCCTATATTCGCTTTGCTAGTGTTTATCGTCAGTTTAAAGATATGAGTGTCTTTTTGAAGGAGCTCCAGGAAATTGTTGATAAAGCACAATCAGAAAAAAATGATACGGAGAATGAATAAGGAGGTCTTTCCGTGAAAAATAACAGGAAAGAAATCCAACCGAAAGATATCTTTAGTGTGCTGGTTAGTCAGCCGTTGTCGGATCAGGAAAAAGAAATCCTACTATTTTTATACCAGCCGATTGTTGGAGCCAATGCATTTAGCTTGTATTTGACACTTTTGGGAGAAGTTTCTGCTGCTGGATTAAGTGAAATAAGTTTTCACCGGGAGCTGATTATGCAGCTGGATCTTGGCAGCAGGCAGCTGGAAGAAGCTCGAGCGAAGCTGGAAGGAATCGGCTTACTCGATACATTTGTGAAAACAGATAGTGAGCTGGGAATCACCTATGTATATCGGTTAAATCATCCTGAGAGTATAGAACGTTTTTTTAAAGATGAAATTTTGACCTTAACCTTACTTAATCGGGTAGGAAAAAAGAAATTTGAACAGTTGTTTGAACGCTTTCAGCCAAAGTATACAGCTTTAGCGGGTTATGAAAACATTTCTTCCACTTATAGAGAGGTATACTCTTTTAAGGAAGAACAGCTAGTTTCAGAACATAAGCTGCTTCACGCTTTAAAGCAATCCTTTGAAGATCCTGTATCGGGTCGGCCGTTGACTGCGGTGAACCAGCAGCAGTTTGACTGGGCATTTTTTGTCAGTCAGGTGGAGCGTTTTGGAATAAAAATTCCGCAGAATTCTCAGCAAGTTAAAGAAGCAGTCTATACATTGAATAGCTTGTATGGTCCTGATGAGCTGGAACTCGCTGAATTTGCTAAAGAAACATTTGACTACCATACGAGTGAAATTGACACCAAAGCATTGAAAGCAGCAGTTCATAAGCACTATGAGGAGCAGCGTAAACAAGCTGAACCTCAGGTGCGAAGAAATGAGCAGGCCGCTTTAACAGAAGAGGAGCAACGGACGTATCGGTTTAACTCACTAAAAAAAGATGGCTTTTCAGATGACGATATACGGACGATTATTGATAGTGAAACCATTCCACCGTTAAAATATCTAGCTGCAGTAAAAGAGCAGCTGGGCGGTTTTGAAATTGCACAGGAAAAATATATCATTGAATATCTGATTAAGAGATCGGGCTTGCCTAATAGCGTGATTAATATTTTAATTTCTTATGTGTTAATCATTCAAAAACAAGCCACGCTAAAAGCGGAGTATGCTTATACAATTGCTAACGACTGGGCAAAAAAAGAAATTTTTTCTCCGGAAAAAGCAATGGAGTATTTAAAAAATAAGCAAACTGAAAATCAGAATAAACGAAAAAAACGCGAATATACTAGCGGCTACCGGCAAAATCCTGTCCGAAAGGAAGAACTGCCTGATTGGGTAGACAATCCTGTTCCAGAGGAAAAGTTATCTAAAGAAGCACAGGAAAAACTAGATAGAGAAATGGAAGAATTCTTAAGGAGAAGAGGTGAACGATAGTGGAAGATGTAGGAAAAGAAATGTCAAAAATCATCCGGCAAAGACAACTGAATGAACGATTCAATGAGCTGGTTCACTCGGTGATGGAAGATCCGGATGTCAAACAATTTATTAGTGACCATCGGGATCAGCTAACAGATGAGGACATTCAAAAAAGCTATTCGAAGCTCTATGAGTTTGTTCAGGAAAAGAAGAAGTTTCAATTGAACGATCCCAATATGATAGCTCCGGGCTATGAGCCAAAATTAACTCTGAACTTCCATTACATCGATGTCACATATATCCCAACAGAATTGCTTTTGGCCAAGCAGAAGGAAGAGGAAGTCCGCAGACGGGTTAGTGCAATGACCATGCCGAAGGATATACGGAATGCGACGTTTGCAAAATTTGACCGGTCATCAAGCGGACGCTTTGAAGCCCTAAGCGAAGCAACAAAGTTTATTGATGCCTATGTCAATAATCCTAAGGAATTTCATCGGGGATTGTATCTGCAAGGGACATTTGGTGTGGGAAAATCATATCTTTTGGGAGCTATTGCTAATGATTTAGCGAAAGATGGTTTTTTAACAACAATCATTCATTTTCCTACATTTACGGTAGAGATGAAGCAGGCAATCGCAAAGGATTTGGTGGGTGAAAAACTGAACGCAGTTAAGAAAGCCCCAATTCTGATGATTGATGATATCGGTGCAGAATCGATGACCAGCTGGATTAGAGATGATGTTCTAAGTGTAATACTTCAATACCGTATGCAGGAACAGCTAGTTACCTTCTTTTCTTCAAACCTTGACATGAAAGGGCTGGAAAGCCATCTTACAATTTCTCAAAGAGGTGAGCAAGAACCGCTGAAGGCGAAGCGGCTGATGGAGCGGATACGTTATTTGGCAAAAGAAATTACGCTGAGCGGACAAGACCGAAGAAACGGTTAACTCAGCTGACAGAACAAACGGCAGACTGTATAAACTCATTTATTTTCTCAAAATTTTACCAATGAGGATGTATAGTCTGTTTGCTTACTTTCAAATAACATGTATGAGTATGTATGGAGGAATTTTTGGATGAAAAAAATAAAATTGATTGCATGTATAGTGGGTACCGTATTACTTTTAGCTGCGTGTGGTACTGGCAGTGATAAATCAAAAGAAAGCAGTGAGGCTAACATGTCTGATCACTCAACAAATGATAAGACTGCAGAGCAATCTGATGAAACAAGCGCATCATCAAATATACAAGGAACACAATCTGTTTTTACAGGAGTGCTGACCACGGGTGCTGCTGAAACAGACGGTACTGTCCGTATTACCTTAACATCTGTTGAAGCAGTAGAAGACCCTGAAACGATTTTACCAATGATGGAATCAGATGGCGTTATTTTAAATGCTGGAGAAAATCAGCTGGCACAAGGGCTGACTTTGAATGAACTGCAGGAAGGGGATAAAATCCGTTTCACCTTAACAGGACTGCCAATTATGACTATGTCGATTCCACCGCAAATTCCGGGGAACTCGATTAAACAAATCGAAAAAGTATAGTGCATGTTTGGAACGAGCTCTTACAGCTTGAGAAACTAGCAGATGCTAAGATACCTTTCAGGGGATTTAGGTAATAAGAAAAATGCTTTTCAAATAACAGGAAATACAAATGCTTTTCATTCGAGGCTGTTAGATTTCTGTTTTAACCTTCTTTGGAATATGTTTTGAAATAAAGAGTGAATGAAATACACCTCCTAAGTTAGACCAGAAAATCTAACTTAGGGGGTTTTTAGTGTCTAAATGGGGACGGCTGATTAACTTGGGTTATTGTAGTATGTAGTTCGTTCTAAGGGCTGATTTTTTTATGTAAAAACTCTGGTAAGATTCTAGTGGAAGTGACTAACTAAAGAGTATGAAAAAAAGTCAGTAAAAATCACTGTTTTTAGTTTGACCTTTACTGACCAATTAGCTATAATTTAACTATAAGCATTCGTTATCTTTGTCTTTTAGTTATGGGAGATTCATAATAGAAGCGAGGATATATAAATAGATTATTACTGTTATAGGAGGAAAGAATTAATGAAAATAGAAAAAATGACTACGACATTGCAAGAAGCCGTTGCTGAAGCTCAACAAATTGCGGTAACACGTCGTCACCAGGAAATAGATATTGCTCACTTATGGAAAATCTTATTGCAGCCAAACCATTTTGGACGTAACTTTTATACAGATGCAGGACTGGATGTTGCTGGATTTGAGCATGAAGTTGATCGAGCTTTGGATGAGTATCCAGTTGTTCAAGGCGGTAATGTCCAGTATGGGCAAACAATGAGCCAAAATTTATTCAGTCTTTTAAATGAAGCAGATCAACTGCGGATTAGCTTTCAAGATGAGTTTTTATCAACTGAAATTGTGGTGCTTGCATTGATGAAGCTGAAAAATTATCGGTTGACTAAATACTTGGTAAGTCAAGGAATTACAGAAAAGGAATTGAGAAAAAATATCGAAGATATGCGGGGTGGAGATCGAGTGACCTCTCAAAGTCAGGAAGAACAATACAAAGCGCTGGAAAAATATGGGGTTGATTTAGTTCAACAGGTGAAAAGCGGAAAGCAGGACCCTATCATCGGACGAGATGAAGAAATTCGGGACGTTATTCGAATTCTTTCGAGAAAAACAAAAAATAATCCAGTGTTAATCGGTGAACCGGGTGTTGGTAAGACAGCGATTATCGAAGGATTAGCTCAGCGGATTGTACGCAAGGATGTACCGGAAAATCTAAAGGATAAAACAATTTTTTCTTTAGATATGGGTGCCTTAATTGCTGGGGCAAAATTCCGTGGAGAATTTGAAGAACGGCTAAAGGCAGTGCTAAAAGAAGTCAATAAAAGCGATGGTCGAATTATCCTTTTCATTGATGAAATTCATAATATAGTAGGTGCTGGTAAAACAGAAGGCAGCATGGACGCCGGCAATCTGTTGAAACCAATGCTAGCTCGGGGTGAGCTACATCTGATTGGTGCAACCACACTAGATGAATACCGTCAGTACATGGAAAAGGATAAAGCATTGGAACGTCGTTTCCAGAAAGTATTGGTAAAAGAACCTACTGTTGAAGACACTATCAGTATTCTACGGGGGCTGAAGGAACGATTTGAAATCCACCATAGCGTAAATATTCATGATAACGCACTTGTTGCAGCTGCAACTTTGTCTGACCGCTATATCACTGACCGTTTTCTGCCGGACAAAGCCATTGATTTAGTTGATGAAGCGAGTGCGACGATTCGCGTTGAAATGAACTCAATGCCTACCGAACTGGATCAGGTAACACGCCGTCTGATGCAGCTGGAAATTGAAGAGGCAGCTTTAAAGAAGGAATCAGATGATGCCAGCAGGAAGCGTCTAACACATCTTCAAGAAGAACTGGCTGAACTGAGAGAAGAAGCGAACAATATGAAGCTGCAATGGGAAACAGAAAAAGATGAAGTAAATGCGGTTAGTAATAAAAGAGCTGAAATTGACAAAGCAAAGCATGAGTTGGAGGATGCAGAAAATAATTATGATTTAGAACGTGCTGCAGTTCTACGTCATGGGACAATTCCAGAGCTTGAAAAAGAATTGAAAGACTTGGAAGCAAAAAATCTGGATAATCATGTAAAAATGGTGCAGGAATCAGTTACTGAAAATGAAATTGCCCAAGTTGTCGGACGATTGACTGGCATCCCGGTAACCAAGCTGGTTGAAGGGGAACGGGAAAAACTGATGAAGCTGAATGAAACTCTTCATAAACGGGTAATCGGGCAGCATGAAGCAGTTGATGCTGTGAGCGACGCGGTGATTCGCTCAAGAGCAGGTCTACAGGATCCTAATCGTCCATTAGGTTCGTTCCTGTTTCTAGGACCGACTGGTGTGGGTAAGACAGAACTTGCCAAAGCATTGGCAGAAAATCTGTTTGATTCTGAAGATCATATGGTACGGATTGATATGAGTGAATATATGGAGAAACATAGTGTTTCTCGTCTAGTAGGTGCTCCTCCAGGATATGTAGGCTATGAAGAAGGGGGACAACTGACTGAATCAGTCCGCAGAAACCCTTACACCATTGTATTACTGGATGAAATAGAAAAGGCTCACCCAGATGTGTTTAATATCTTGCTTCAGGCTTTAGATGACGGGCGTTTAACTGATTCTAAAGGTCGAGTAGTAGACTTTAAAAATACTGTAATGATTATGACCAGCAATATAGGCTCACAGCTGCTGCTGGAAGGAGTGACTGCAGAAGGCGAAATCCCGGAAGCGGTTGAAGAACAGGTCAGAGGAATTTTGAGAGGTCATTTCAAACCAGAATTTCTCAATAGAATTGATGATACGATTCTGTTTACTCCACTAAGCTTAGCAGATGTGAAGGGCATTATTACCAAACTGACGGCGCAGCTGTCTGCTCGTTTAGAGCATCAGGAAATAGAATTAGTTATTTCTGAAGATGCTAAGGACTGGATTGCTCAGCAGGCGTATGACCCAGCGTATGGCGCTAGACCGCTGAAGCGTTTCTTAACAAAAGAAGTGGAAACACCGTTGGCAAAAGAAATTGTATCTGGTCGTGTGCTTCCTAAGACAAGAGTAACTATTACGCTGCTGGATGGTCAATTGGTATTTGAAAATGAACAACTGGAAGCCGTTCAAGCGTAAGAACTAACAAACAATCTATAAATAACTGGTTAAACAGCAGATAATTTGATTTATCCACTGGTTTAGGTCTATAGTAAATAAGAGCTGACAGGGGCTGCGTCGCAGCCCCTGTTGTTTTGATTTACTAATTAGATTGGACCTGAAATGAGGAGAAAAATGATGGAAAAGATGAAAGAACGCATTATTGCATTTGGTGATGCAATCATAGCAATTATTATTACGATTATTGTATTAGAGCTGCCAATAAAGCTTTCTTCAAGTGGTGAATTAGATTCTTATATTCTTTTTCGTTCCATTGGAATTTATTTTATTAGTTTTTGTTTTGTAGGAGATCTTTGGTATCAGGGAGCACAAAAGTTTTCTAAAACTGGAAAAATAAAAAATAAAGATTTTGTTGTATATATGTTCTTTTTATTCGCGTTATCTTTGATACCAACGTTTACCAGATTACTGATTGAAGACACCAATCAGCAAGTTGTTTTTTTATACGGTGTTTTAAGCTTTTTCGTGACACTGTTATGGTCTATTTTGCTTCATTCTTTGGGGGAACAAATCGAGGAAAAGGACCGCCTGCCGAAATATTTTCGCCAAAGAGAGGACAAGCGTCAATTGATGATGCTGGCTTTCCGCTTGATTATTCTAATTTTTGCCTACTTCTTTCCAAAGTTCGGTTTGGTCACGTATCTAGTATTGCCAATCCTTGGATTTTTACAGAATATTGTTGATCGTGAGGAAGATACCTATGTGTCGCAGATGAATACCGAACAAAAAAATTATTATGTTCAAGATTTAAGAAGAGAAAAGGGAGGCAACGTTCGACAATATATGAATTTGCTCCGTTCTTCTCTAAATGATGGTTCCCAAGAGAGTGAAAAGAAGCAGCAGTGGTGGCTGAATTTTAATCAGCAATGGAAAAAATCATTAAATGATCAGATTGAAGAAGCAGAAAAAAATCTAAGAAAAGCATCCAGTGAACCTGAGCGCCGCCAATATGAACGAGAACAGCAGCGTTTACTGATGGAGAAACAAAAGATAGAAAAAATTATGGAAAGAACGAGTGAACGATTAAAAAGACAATAACAAAGAGGTCTAACTGAACGAGTAATGCTCAGTTAGACCTCCTTGTTTAAATGAACGAGTAAAATATACACATTAGTATATATAAGTAATCGTGCTACTTAGCTTATTTCTGATAGGTATTGTGCAGCTTCATCCAATGTCAGTCTGCGAATTTGAGTGTCCGGAAAAACCTGATAAATTGCCTGTTGGTAAACTGGAGAGTATGAAGTACTTTTTTTCGATTTATTTTTTATCAAATAGCTTTCCAAAGCGGCTTTTGTTGGGAAAATTTTATAGGATAATCTTCCGCTGACATCTGCTAGCTGATAGATGCCACAGTTTGTTTTTTCACTAACGTCAGCAGTTCGTAAGTAGAGTAATGCCGTTTCCTGTTTTTGGAAAGGAAAATGCCAACGCTGAAGGTGTCTGCGAGGATCTTTTTCAATGCAGATGCAGCGACCGCACGTTCCACAAATATATTGTGTATGGGTTTCTAGACATTCTTTGGCTCCACGAATAGGGGTAATCCTATTGTTTGAGCTATAGCACTCTTTGCATATACTCATTATTTGTTCTCCTTTACATGACATTTATTCAACAGCAATTCTTGTTTCAACGGCCCAAAGTTAATCAAGTAAAGTACCGTCATAATCCATAGAAGAAAGTTCTTCAGAAGGTTTCAAATTACGCAGTGTGACGTAACAGGCAATGGCTAAAGGGATAGCAGCCAGCAGCCATGCCAGCGGGTTGGCTAAAGTGATGCCGAAAAAGCCAAATTGTTTGGATAGGATAAAAGCAGTGATAAAACGACTGACTAACTCCATAATACCTGAGACAGTGGGGATGACACTTTTACCAAGTCCTTGTAGCGTAAAGCGACAGATAAACAGGATAGCAAGGAGCCAGTAGCTCAACCCGTTAGCCTGTAGTACCTGAACACCGAGATTAATCACCGTTGTTTCGCTTTTTGAAACAAATAGAGCAATCAGGAAATCACCTAAAAACCAGTTAATAGCGCCCATAAAAACCGCGATGCCTAGAGCAATCCATAGTATTTTTCGGAAAGCATAACGAATTCGTTCTATTTTACCAGCACCAAAATTTTGTCCGGTGAATGTAGCAAGGGCAGTTCCTAATGCCTGAACGGACATTGACGAGAAAAATTCTATCTTGCCGGCTGCTGTATAAGCTGCCACCGCTGCAGTACCTAAAAGATTCAGAGAATATTGCAGAGCAACCTGACCGAGACCAATAATTGAGTATTGAAAGCCCATAGGGATTCCTAAAGTCAGCTGCTTCTTTATTTCACTACGCTCCAATTTAAAATCCCTTTTCTTAATTTTAAGGAGTGGGAAACGCTGACCAATGTATATAATACAGGCAATTGAAGCAGCACCTTGAGCGATGACTGTTGCAACAGCAGCTCCGCCAACACCCATCGGAATAACGCGAATCAAAAACCAATCTAAAAAGATATTTAGGATGCAGGCCAAGATTAGAAAATATAAAGGTGTTTTACTGTCACCAAGTGCCCGCAGCATGTTGCTTAGCAAGTTAAACGCAAATGCAGCAATACTTCCCAAATAAATAATTGATAAGTAATCATAGGAAAGAGACATAATTTCCGTTGGGGTCTGCATAAATTGAAGCAGAGGACGAATAGATGCAAAGCTTACAATTGTAACAATAACAGCGATAACTAAGCTTAAAAAAATACTGACGGCGAAACCTTCTTTAACTTTCTTTTCATCCTTACTACCGAAATATTGAGAGAGAATAATTGAAAAGCCTGCTCCACATCCCTGTGTAAATCCAAGAACAACAAACATTAGACTGCCGGTTGCTCCCACAGCAGCAAGTTCATTGACACCTAACAGGCGTCCAACAATCATTGTATCTGCAAAATTATAAAACTGCTGGAATAGATTTCCGATAAAGATTGGAATCGTAAACCAGAGTATTTTTTTTATGGGGTGTCCAAATGTTAAATCCTGCTCCATACTTAAAACCTCAACTTCTTGTTTTTTCGAACAAACGTTCTATTAAAGTCTACCATCAGAAAATAAGCTGGTCAAGATAAGAATGGAAAATACTCATTTTTATAGGGAATTAGCGACTGTGTGTCCAGGTTCTTACAGCTGCTTTGACTCGATTTAGGAATGGACTTGGCACGGGGTTTGCCAAGTCGCTTACGGCCAGCTGCCGAGATCATTTGTGCTCCTTTCCTTCTTTCAAAAAAGAACTTGAAACAAAACCACAGATTCTCTGTTTTTTTGTTTCAAGCTCTACGATGACTCTATTCAGTTTTTGTCCTACCAACACAAATTGATATAGAACCTTTTTATTTAATTAAGAATCAAAGCTTAGTTATAAAGAATACTCTTTAAAAAGTCGATTCTTTTTGCGATGTTTTCTTTTGTAATACTGCTATTAGGTTCTGCATCATAACAGTGGACTGTTCGTTTCGTCTCATTCAGAATTGTTGGAACACCTGCATTTTTCAGTGCCTGTGCATAAGCTATTCCTTCATCTCTTAAACAGTCGAATTCAGCAGTCTCCATATATGCTTTTGGCAGATTTTCAAAGCTTTCTGCTTGCATAGGAGATAGATATTGGGGTGTTCCAAAATCACCGTTTTTTGAGTAAAGCGGCCACATCATTTTTGATAAATTACTATTCCAAATTGGTGTATCAACAAACTCTTGAGCTGATTTAGTACTCATCGCTGCATCTGTAGTAGGGAAAATCATCATTTGGCCAGCTAATGCAGGACCATTTTTATCCCGAGCCATTTGAGCCACAACTGCTGTCATACAACCCCCGGCACTATCTCCGCCAATAGCAATGCGTTTTGGGTCAATCTCAAGTTTCTCTGAATTTTCATAGGCCCACTCTAAAAGAGCGTAACAGTCGTTACTTGCTGCAGGAAATGGATGTTCTGGTATAAGACGGTAATCAATATAGATGACTTTACATTGAACTTTCAACGCATACTCACGAATCAGGTCAATGTGATGAGCCATCCCGGTAATTAAAAAACCACCTGCGTGATAAAACAACAGACAAGGTGCTGGAGTTTTAAGTCCCACAGGTTCAATAATTTGAATATCACATAGGTAACCATCAGAGCTTTTAATTTGTGTTTTTGTGACTTTTACTTCTTCATCACTATCGTTTGCTGCCCATGCTTTCCGTAGGTCAACGTTTAATTCTGCAAAATCTTCCAAGGTAGCAGTATTTAGGAAAGCATATTGTTCACTAAGTTGATCGAAATCAGAATGGTAGTTGTGTGTTTTTTTCATAAAGTTCTCCTTAATAGTTATTTTATACGCTTACATTGTAACACTAGAAAATAATATTATCTATACAAAATTAGCAGAAAATATTTTATTAAAATAAAAATACTTTCTTAAATTTAATAAAAAAATTCCGAATATCAAATATTATCATCTTTTTTATGTTTTAAAAAAAAATTAGAGAAAATAAATAACAAGATTAATGTTAAAATAAAATTGAAACATAAACTAGGGAGGTCATAAAATGAAAAAAAGGGTTATTTTAGGGATGTTAACAGTTTTAGGGACTGTTGGCGGAGTAAGGGTACATGCTGAAGAAGCTTCAACAGAGATGCCAGTTCAGGTAGAATCTGGTGGAATTTCACTAGAAGCTGCACCTGGAAGTTTAGATTTTGGGGCTATTAAAACGTCATTAGATAGAGAGGCCTATCATCCAACCATTAATCAAAGATATACAATGGTTAATGAGTTTAGCTGGGAAGATTCATTTTACAATGATTGGATGAAAAATCCGTTTGATAATAGTCTTCATATTATGCCGAGACATGTTGCTGATTATTGGACATATGTTGACGCGAGAGCCTATTTAGTTAGAATTACAGACCCATCAACTAATCCTGGTGAGTGGAAACTTTGTGCGGAACGGACACCAATGACACATGTGGAAACAGGAGCACAAATGAAGAATGAACGTCTCTATTTTGGTGAATTTACCGACAATGCTGAAGTGGAAGGTGAAAAAGTAGATGGGTATAGTTCAAATGGATTACCAGATAATAGTTACTGGTTAGCAGACCATGCAACACTTACAGAAGAAAAAACTGTCATTGCAGCGTACAAGGGAAGTGCTGCAAAAGGGAAACACTTAATTTCTCCGTTTAAAGCACCGAATCAAGAAGGGAAGGTTCTTAACCAACCTGAAATTCGCGCACATGAAGAATACAGCTATACAGAAGAAAATATCATTTTAGGAACAGATAATAAAACGATTATTCCAGAAGACGGGGCATATACCTCTACAATTACTTGGACCGTAGAAGTTACAAAATAATAAAACAATAACCAAAAGACTTGGGTCACTACATACGACCCAAGTCTTTTTTATCTATTATAAATCTAAAAGGAGCAAAGCGGCAGCAGCCGCTCCATCATCGTCTCCATCGTAATAGGCGATGAGATCTTCAGAGACTATGCCTCGTTTTTTGTAGATTTTTCCATTTTTACAAGTTCCCACAACATCTTTCCCTATTAAACCGCTCTTTCGATAAATCTTCTGGTCTTTGATATAACCAATCGCTGTTTTAGAAATCATGCCGTCTTTTTTATAAATCGTGCCTTCTTTATAGGAACCAACCTTTTCCTGTGATAGAACACCATCTTTTTTATAGACGTCGCCATTTTTGTAGCTGCCTATGAATTCTTTGCTGGATAATAAGCCTTTTTTTACATATAAATTAGCCATTTCATTTCCTCCTTTTTTTAGGGCATCCTATTTAGTTTAGAGTGTCTGTCTTTTTCCGGAAAGCATAAGATTTAAAGTATTCCGGTTTGTGTCTTTGAGTGAAACTGTAGACGGTTAAAATCAATGCACCCACTGTGTTCGTTAATAAATCGCCCATGGTATCCATTAGAGCTTCGCGCCCGATATACGGTTGTCCCGCTTCGGTCATATAACGCTGCAGGTTCATATTGCCTAGACTATCACATAAAAATTCCCAGAACTCCCAAAAAACACCACAAAGTCCCGCAAAGGCAAAGCCCATAACGATAAACAGCCAAGGACTAACAGTTGTAAAGTCGCTTTTTCTTAAATAATAGCCGATTAACGCATAGCCAACAGCAACTAATAAAATAGGGCTGACCGCATGGAGAATTTTATCCCAAAAAGGAACGGCAATGATTAGTCGCAGCCCAGTTCCTAAAAATACAGAAATCCATAGGAAAAACCAATAGTAAAGGCGAACAATTTTTGGAAAAACCAGCCCCGTAAGTTTTGTGAACAGGAAAGGCAGGAAAATAATTGCGATACCAGCAATCATCTCTACAGTTAACAGCTGATACTGACTAGCTGGTTCCATTGTAAACATTTTAACGATATTAACACCTAAAGTAATAAACCCAAAAATCAACAGGAAGAAAAAGGCCAGACGTTCCTGTTTGTCTTCAAATTCTAGTTTCATTCGTTTCTCCTTCTGAGCTGCTCAAGACAGCTAAGTTATTTGTTTGTCACAAACTCTTGTATCGCCTTTAAAAATGCTTCTTCATTACTGTAAACATCCCCATTTAATTTGATTAATCCCACCGTATAAAGATTTAAATAGTGAAATTGATTTTCAGCAATGTCTTTCAAAGCAGCCAGCTTTTTCGAATTATCCGCGCCTTGCTGGCGTGTATCTGTATAGAGTGCCAAAACAGGAATACCTTTGGCATAGGCGACACCAATCTCGGAAGCAACGCCGGCATCGATTGTTAAGCCATCAAGCACAGCGACCAACAGTTGACTTTCTAGAACTTTTTCTGTGTCGGCTAATGCAATCATTTTACTGTCGGCGTAGGCTGTCTTATCATTAATTGCGCCATTTTCCTGTGGAAGATAGACTTCTAATTCGGAGGTAAGCTCACGAATTTTCCCAACTAAGTGTTCATTATAACGTAAGTCTGCATTAGCAAACATGGGTCCTGCAAAGTAGATTTTCATTCAAAGATTCCCTCCAGTGTTGGTTTTATTTTGTTGCAGATGATAAATGCTGCACATTTTTTTCGACAAAGAAGACTGTCTAATTTTAGTACTAATCATTATCCATAAAAAACAGAAATTTTCAGTGTGAATGACCAATTTTTGTATAGCAACGTTTTGTAGATACCCACGGGTCTGCATTTTTTATAAGGTATCCCTTAACTAAAAGTCATCACTGAAATAGGCTTCCTGATCAGGAAGAATCCGTTCCAATATCCGCAATGTTTGCTTATCTGTTTGTATCCGCTCAATTCTATGAAGATAGCTGGCTCTTCGATAGTTCATTAACAGACAGGTTAAGGTTTGAATATTCATCCGAACGGGATTGCCTAAGGCCTGATTGCTGACGGCTAGCTGTCCATCTTCAGCCCATTGAAGCCCAAATACACCGTTATTCCATTCAGCAACTGGATCATCAATAATAAGATGAAACGGCTCGGCAGTCTCTTTGAAGGGATAATTTAGCAAGAATTCCTTCACATCAACGATTCTCGCCATAAAATAAGGTTCAATTGTCTCTTTAATCTGACTGTCTTCTAAAAGAAATGCTAGTGGTTCATTTTTGTAAATGCTGCCTTTGACCCAGTAAACCATCGAAAAATGAGCAGAGATAAAGTTCCACAAACCATTTCGAGCTTCCTGATTCATATAGAACATTTCTTTGATATGGAAGACATCCTCAGCAATCCAATAAAATAGGACACCTTGGGGCTGATGCTCGCTATTGTAATAAATCGCTGCAGTTCGCTCTTCTTCATTTTCAAAACGCCAGTACTCCTCCCAATTAAACGGGCTGCGAATCATAGCCCCATGATTTTCTCGGGAAAAGCGGTCATAAACACTGAGTACATCCTCATGATCCACTGGTACTCGTTCGACCATTCCAGATACATCAATATTTTTGGGCAGCTGAGTATCTCTGATTTTAAAGGACAGCTTATCTGAAAGAATCTCCCAGCCTTTACGGCGATAATAAGGAATACTATATGGGTAGAGGTAGGAAATCCATTGTTTATCAGCTCTCATCGTTTCGAGAGCTACATGAATTAAATCCTGCATCAATCCGTGATTCGCATATTCGGGGTAGGTACCCACACCAGTGACACCCCCCATATCATACAGCTGACCGTGAATATTCACTTTACAGGGATAAATAGAAATTTGTGAAATCAGCTTCTCATCATGAAACCAGCCGAAAACCTTCGAAACTTCAAGGATGGGACGTTTTGAACGGACGAACTCTCGTTTGTTGTCAAAACCGCTTTCTTCCAAATCTGACTCGGTAAATTGAAAAACATAGCTAAGTAGTTCATTGTACTGGTTGAGATGTTCTTGACCAACAGGCCTTAGCTCCAATTGTTTTCGAAATTCTTGATAATCCATTATTTTTCTCTCCAATTAAACATTCGTTTAGAATAAGTATATCAAAAAACTGAAAAACATACAGCCGATAAGAAGAGCGCATGATTTTTAGAACAGGTTGTTATTTGGAGAAAATTAAAATCACCATGTATTTCTAATTTCATCAATGATGAAGAGTCAAAACCGGTATATGATTGACGGATGAAAACTCATTTACTGAAAGTTCTTTAAATCTATGAAAAACCTTGTTATAATGAGAATTGCTGATTGAAAAGAAATGAGGAATACGATGAATATAGATGATATGAAAAAAAGACAGGAGAAAATTCGCAACTTCTCGATTATTGCCCATATTGACCATGGGAAATCGACACTTGCGGATCGAATTCTGGAAAAGACGAATACAGTGACCTCTCGTGAAATGCAGGCGCAGCTGTTGGATTCTATGGATCTTGAAAGAGAACGTGGCATAACAATCAAGCTGAATGCAGTGGAACTAAACTATACAGCCAAAGACGGTGAAACCTATATTTTCCATTTGATCGATACCCCTGGGCATGTGGATTTCACCTATGAAGTGTCACGTAGCTTGGCTGCCTGTGAAGGAGCAATATTAGTAGTTGATGCTGCACAGGGAATTGAAGCACAAACACTGGCAAATGTTTATCTTGCGCTGGATAACGATTTGGAAATTCTACCTGTTATCAATAAAATTGATTTACCGGCTGCAGATCCTGAGCGGGTTCGTAAGGAAATTGAAGATGTGATTGGCATCGATGCTAGTGAAGCCGTTTTAGCAAGTGCTAAAGCTGGGATCGGAATTGAAGACATCCTTGAGCAAATTGTTGAATACGTTCCAGCACCGGCAGGCAATGTTGAAGCGCCGCTGAAGGCGCTGGTTTTTGATTCAGTATATGACAGCTACCGGGGAGTCGTTTTGAATGTCCGTATCATGGACGGAGTTGTTAAACCCGGTGATAAAATTCAAATGATGAGTAACGGCAAGACCTTTGATGTAACAGAGGTTGGTGTGTTTTCTCCAAAAGGAATTGCCAGAGATTTCTTAATGGTCGGAGATGTAGGTTATATTACGGCTAGTATCAAGACTGTTCAGGATACTCGTGTAGGGGATACTGTTACTTTAGCGGACAATCCGGCTGAAGAAGCATTGGACGGCTATCGAAAAATGAACCCAATGGTATATTGTGGTCTATATCCAATTGATACATCTCGTTATAATGATTTGAGGGAAGCATTAGAAAAGCTGCAGCTGAACGATGCTGCGCTACAGTTTGAACCAGAAACATCACAGGCTCTAGGCTTTGGATTCCGGTGCGGCTTCTTAGGACTGCTGCACATGGATGTTATCCAAGAGCGTCTGGAAAGAGAATTTAATCTTGAGCTGATTACAACAGCACCATCCGTTATTTATCATGTGAATAAAACAGACGGTACACAGGTGGTTGTTGATAATCCAGCAGAATTTCCAGATCCTGGTGTAATTGACTCAGTAGAAGAACCGTACGTCAAGGCTCAGATTATGGTGCCGAATGATTACGTGGGTGCAGTGATGGAGCTTTCTCAGAGAAAACGCGGAGAGTTTATTACGATGGACTACCTGGATGATTACCGGGTGAATGTTGTGTATTACATTCCTCTGTCAGAAATTGTTTTTGATTTCTTTGATAAACTGAAATCGAGTACCAAGGGCTATGCTTCATTAGACTATGAAATGAGCGATTATCGTCCAAGCCGTCTCGTGAAGATGGACATTCTTTTAAATGCTGAAAAAGTCGATGCGTTAAGCTTCATTGTGCATAGAGACTTTGCTTATGAACGTGGGAAAGCGATTGTTGAAAAGCTGAAGAAACTGATTCCCCGTCAGCAGTTTGAGGTACCAATTCAGGCAGCTATTGGACAGAAAATTGTTGCCCGTTCAGACATTAAAGCATTGCGTAAAAACGTATTGGCGAAATGTTATGGCGGAGATGTTTCCCGTAAACGTAAGCTATTAGAGAAGCAAAAAGAAGGGAAGAAGCGGATGAAGCAGATTGGTTCTGTGGAAGTGCCGCAGGAAGCCTTTATGGCTGTTCTGAAAATGGATGAGGACGAGCCGAAGAAATAAGCTTGAGAAAAACAGCATCTTCGGCAGGCTTTTGGCTGCTGCAAAGAAGACCAGTTTCAATCCATTGTACTAGTTGCAAAAGGACAAGAAAAGCAAATTGATTTAAAAAATGTTAAAGATAGATACAAGATGAAAGCATTCCTAAAAGGGGATGCTTTTTTGTATCCTTGATTTGAAGCGTAAGCCGAACTTATACTGAAGGAACAGAAAAAGGCAGAGACGCGTAGTATACAGTAGTTGAACTTTTTCAGGTTGTTTAATTTAAAAAAATAGAACTGATAGAAAGACTCTACCAGCTCTAAAAATTATACCGTTTGAATTTTATCTAAGATTAGATGGGCACAGTCGATTTGGTTGGGAATATTGCCTTCTTCATCTTTGACACGCCAAATATCAGGGGTGATTTCATCAACGACATACATTTTTCCATCAGTATCATAGCCAATTTCAATTTTGAAATCAATCAAGGTTAAGTCCATATCAGCTAAAGCATCTTTAAGAACTGCGCCAACCTTTGTTAAAATATCAAGTGCTTCATCATATTGTCCAGGGTTTAAAATGCCTTTCATTTGACACAAACGATCAGTAATCAACGGATCTCCTTGTTCATCATCTTTTAACGTTACTTCCAAATAAGGCGGGTCAAAAGGCAGCCCTTCTGGTAAGGTAAAACGACGGCACATACTACCAGCAGTAAAATAGCGTAGAACAAATTCCAGATTTGGTACCGTTAGCTGACGAACCTTCATAATGCCTTTTTCGATATCTGCTCCCAGGTAATGAGTAGGGATATCATTTTTTTCCATCAATTCAAAAAAGTATTGGGAAACAGTCAAACCAACTTTGCCTTTGCCGGCAACGCTGCCGCCGACTGTGTTGGAGCCAGGATCAAAAACGCCGTCTTCACCGGTTGCACTATCTTTAAACAATAAGTAAACTTCTTTCTTTTCTTCATCAAGTAAAACTGTTTTTGTTTTACCATCATACAGTTCTTTCATGTTCTTCCCGCCTTCTTTAAAGTATTCAGTGTCTTAAAAAAGCATAACATTGGATAATTTTTCTGTCGATGTTTTTTTGGCTTTTAATACGAAAAATATAGATAAAGTTCGTGTTTTCGTTAGTGAATTTGTGCGAAAAAGCATTTTAATGGATGTTTTTTGTTTTTTTTGTTCGCTTTTTGATGGTTGTAAAAGCTGTGTTTCACTTTTGATTATTAGATGATTGCTTTTTATTTTTTATATGGTATGGTTGATAGAACACGCAATTGGGAGGGGATTATCTTGCATGAAAGAGCTGGACACAGAGAAGTGCCAGTCTTTATGAGCTTCTTTGTGTCTTATTCGCATATGAATAGCAGATAAAGGAGAAGAGACATGATAGTAGTTAAAGGAAATAATTCTAGAAAAATTGAAACAATTTGGGATCTTGTAAAAAAAGATCATTCCGGTAGCAAGGTGGCTGTTTTGAGCCATAAGGGCGAACTTCCTCATAGCTTTGTGAGAGGAAAACAAATGCGCGTCTATGAAACATTGACAAAAGAAAAGCTGCTGCAGGAGACAGAAGCTTTCATGGCTTCTGTTAAGGATCGATTTGAAGCGCTTGTCTTATATGTAAACTGCGAAGACCATTTAATTGATTCAATCAAGGAATTATCAGAAAAATACCAGCAAAAGGTATTTCTAACTGTTCATGATGCCGATTCGAGTGTAACAATAAAAGAATATTAAATCATTGATTACAAGTGCTGAGGGAAGGAAATTCTGTCAGCACTTATTTAGTTTTCTAAACTTAAAAATCCGGACTAGAGGCTGTCCTGATTTTTAAAAAGGATACTAGAACCATCATTTCTTTATCTATGATTCAAAATGGCATCAAGACTCGAAGGTAATTCGCTTAGTAGCTTCTATTTTTGTAATTATCCCAGCTGGGTACTGGCTGCTGCAGCTTTTCTGCCTGGCAAATATCTTGATAGAAATTGAGTTTTCGTTGAACATGCTGCATATTTTCTTGGAGCCGAGTGATTTGATTTGCCACTTTTGCTGTATGCTCTGTGAGTAAAACCACCATCTCTTCATTTTTATCGGCGTCTTCTTCATAGGAAAAGAAGGTTAGCAGCTGAGCAATCGACATACCAGTTTCTTTAAAACAGCAAAGAGCTTTTAGTCGATTAAAATGACACTCTTCATAAATTCTGTGCTTGCCGTCCCGCTGAATATTTGTCAGTAAACCAACCTCTTCATAATAGCGAAGAGTAGAAGCCGGCAAGTCGAAAAGTGTAGATAATTCTTTAATTGTATAAGTTTTCATGATTAATTTCCTTTTTGTTATTTACTTCAAGTGTACTTGAAGTGGTATGCTCTTGTAAAGAGGTGAAAGAACATGTATCAAGCAGAAAAACAGCGTTATAAAAACATGAATTATCGGCGTGTTGGCAATTCAGGCTTAAAGCTGTCTGCAATTTCATTAGGTTTATGGCACAATTTCGGTGATGTAGATCGCCTAAGCACACAGAAAGAAATTGTTTTAGGTGCATTTGACCGTGGGCTTACACACTTTGATTTAGCCAATAACTATGGTCCGCCGCCTGGTTCCGCAGAAACGAATTTTGGTCGTATACTGAAGGAAGAGTTAGGCAGCTATCGTGATGAACTGATAATTTCTTCTAAGGCAGGATTTAACATGTGGGATGGTCCTTATGGAGAATGGGGCTCAAAGAAATATTTGGTTGCAAGCTGTGATCAAAGCTTACAGCGAATGGGTCTTGACTATGTAGATATTTTTTATCATCATCGTCCAGATCCGAAGACACCTTTAGAAGAAACCGCACATACCTTAGATTTATTGGTTCGTCAGGGAAAGGCGCTTTATGTAGGTGTTTCTAATTATTCAGCAGCAGAGACAAAGAGTATTGCCGCATTGTTTAAAAAAATGGGTACGCCCTTTATCATTCATCAGCCTCGTTATAATATGCTGGATCGCTGGATTGAAGACGGGCTAACAGATGTTTTAGCCGAAGAGCAGCTGGGAGCTATTGTATTTAGTCCTTTAGCACAAGGGATACTAACAAACCGCTACCTAAATGGGATTCCAGATGATTCCCGGGCAGCACGCAGCGATAGTCCTTTTTTGTCAGCAGAAAATGTTCAGCCAACACTAACATTAGTTGCCGCATTGAATGATATTGCTCAAAAAAGAGGTCAGACGCTGGCAGAAATGGCATTAGCCTGGAATCTTCAGCAAGAAACTGTTGCCAGTGTTTTGATTGGAGCATCACGACTTAGCCAGTTGGAAGATAATCTGAAGGCTTTAGACAAGTTAGACTTTGCCGAGGAAGAACTGCTGGCGATTAATAAATTATTAACTCAATTTTCTAAATGATTAAAGGTGTTTTGTGCCGCCGTTTATTCAGCTTTTAGAGAAAGAGGAGATTAGCTATTAGGTTATACCCCAAGCTCTGTTTTAGAATAAGTAAAAATGCAATCTGAAACTCATGTTTATAGGGTTCAGGTTGTATTTTTTTATTGTCAGAACAAAAAAGTTGAAAATCTGGATATGGAGATGGCTTCCAAATAAAGCCATCAATCAAAAATCTTTTTTCTAGTTTTGATAGTTTGCCGCTTCTTTCCATCAATCAGGTTGACATTGAAACCTGATTGCAACCAAAGTAATGATGCTGCAGGTAAACTAAATAAATGCTGTCAGGATTTGCTCTCAAGAAAATTTACTGACTGGGTAATGATGGTTCTGTAATAATTTTAGCAATTAAAACTCCTATAAAGCGGCTTTTGCCGCTTTATTTTTATATAAACTTTTTTGATAAAGCCTCTTTGGCACCTCAGAGGAAATATTTTGACTAGTCAAAATATCTGTTAAATTCTTAATCTATATTCCTGAGGAGTACAGTTTGTAAATGCTTGGAATCGCTTATAGAAGGAGGTTAAATTGGAAATTCCTACCTGTTCGGCAATTTCATAAACTGGCAGTTCATTATTTTGGAGAAGAATTACTGCCTTTTTCATACGTTGCTCGTTAATCAGCTGTTTATATGTTTTTCCAGAAAATTGCTTAATTAATTTACTAATGTATGAAGGATTATAGCCAAGTACAGCACACATATCTGTTAAATTACCAGCTTGATAATTTTGATTGATATAGTCAAGAATGCTATTGATAAGTTCTTGATTTTTTATTTTACTCGCGGATAAGTTAGTGTTATAAGAACTTTCTCTGGCAAGATGGGAAATCAGAATCATTATATAATTGTCAATAATATCATCAGAACAAAGTCTGGGATCAAAGTACTCACATAAAATATTTTGAATACAGTTTCTAAGAAGTGCATCATTTTTAGTGAAAAATAAAAGATAGTGATTGTGTGTGTGACGATTGTTCATCATCTCAATGATAAAGGTTGTAATCAGCTGATTATTGGGCAGACGATTAATAAATTTATTTGGAAAAAACTGTTCATTTAAAATAATGTTGATTCCTAAATCGCCTTCTCCTGTGGGAGCAACGCTATGAGGAACATGTTTATCTAAAATAATGATATCACCAGCCTTTAATGTGACAAGCTCTTCCTCCACTGTCAGAGTAAAGGTTCCAGAATAGACATAGGTCATGACGATATAATGGAAAATATGCATGGGAACTTTCCCGCTTTTTCTATCATGTACGGAAATAATATGATTTTTGTTTTCAAACTCACGATTAGGATGAAAGACAAACATCTTTTCCTCGTTAAATGGAACAACAGGAAATTTTTTATTAAAGTGTTCTAGTAATTCTTCATCAGCCATGCCACTGTAAGTGGAAGGGCTCCATAATAATTCTTCCAGTTCGTCATACTTCATAACGACACCTCCAAACAAGTAAATTATAGCATGGAAACAAAATTTTGATAGTCCTATTCTCTATATTTGATATTGTGAAAGCGTTTTTCAGTACGTATAATTAAGTTATCTTATTAGTAAAGAGCTCTTATTAAAAAGAATTTCACAATAAATAAAAAAGTAGTAAGGGGAAAATTATGGAAAACAAAAAAACATTTTTTGATAGCTTGCAAAATATTCTTGGTCATTTATCAATGAAGGTAAATGGCAATATTTATATCAATGCAATTAAAGATGGTATGTTGGCTTATATGCCATTTACATTCATTGCTTCAATTTTTTTAATTATTTCTTTCTTTCCAGTCCCGCAGGTTGGTGAATTTATTACTATGATTACTGGTGTAGAGCAAGCTGTCTGGCAGGCTAAGCTAAATCTTGTAAGTGATTCCAGTTTGGGAATTGGCGGATTGCTTGTGCTAGTTTCAGTTAGTCGTTCTCTTGCAGAAAAGATGAACATTAATGTGATTCAAGTGTTAATGACCGCCATCGTATCCTACATGCTGTTAACCCCATTTACATCAGAAGAAAGTGGCAATGTTATTGAGGTCGCCTCCCTTGGAGCACAGTCAATTTTTATTGCGTTAGTCATTTCTGTTCTAGTTGCTAAAATTTATCAATTTATTGATTCGAAAGGACTTAAAATCAAAATGCCGGCAGCGGTCCCGCCCGCAGTCTCAGCTCCCTTTGAATCGATTATTCCTTCACTATTTGTGGTTACGTTTTTCTGGATTATCCGATTGCTTCTTGACGGGATTTTTGCAGCGAGTGCATTGGAATTATTTAATAATACGTTAGGTGCTCCATTAAAAATGATGGGTGGTTCACTTTTTGGAATCATCATTGTTAAAATTTTTAGTCAGCTGCTTTGGTTCTTTGGCATCCATGGCGATTCAATTGTTGGAGGAGTGATGTCGCCTATTTTTCAGGTACTACAGGATGAAAATAGAGCAGCTTCTGTTGCAGGAAGTATCCCCTCTAACATTATAAATCAGAGCTTTTGGGACAGCTTTGCCAATATAGGAATTATTGGTTCGATTATTTCAATCATCATTATTGCTAAAAGCAAGAGATACAAAGAAATGAAAAAAATTGCAGGTGTTCCTTATCTTTTTAACGTTGGTGAACCAACACTTTTCGGGATACCATTGATGATGAATGTCACTTACTTTATTCCTTTTATTTTAAGTAATGTTGCATCTATTCTGATTTCCTATGGTGCATTTGCGCTGGGACTGGTACCGATTCCTACTGGCTTGGCTCAGGTCCCTTGGACAACCCCCTTAGTAATCAGCGGATATTTAGTGACGGGTAGTATTGCAGGTGCGATTTTGCAGATTGTCTGTATAGCTGCTGTTACATTATTATGGCTTCCATTTGTAAAAGTTGCAGATAGCCAGTTAATAAAAGAAGAAGGAACTCTCCGCGACGATCTTTCAGAAGCGGCAGAAGAATAAGGTGATTGATAGTAAGGAGAGCTTATGGATAATAGTCTTTTAAACACAGAGAAATGGAATTTCAGAGGGAAATGGATTCAAAATGAAGAGGTTGATTATGGCTTAGAAGCTGAGCTTTATTATAAAAAGAATACACACACGCTTTTGAAAAAAAGTTTTACTATAGACAAAATAGAAACTACTAAATTATATGCTGCTGCTTTAGGCTATTATATTGGTTACTTGAACGGACAGAGAATTGAAAATTTTGAACTAAATAGTGATTGGACAAATTTTAAAAAGTGTATTTATTATGATGTATATGATATTACCAAATACTTGAGGATTGGTGAAAATGAGCTGGTTTTTGAACTGGGGAATGGAATGTACAATCCCTCGCCGCTTAAATTGTTAGGGAAATACAGTTTGAGAGAACGGCTAGCTAAAATTGGTACGCCCAAATTAATTTGTGACATTGAAAGAAATCATGAGATTTTATTATCCAGCGATGATAGCTGGGCAGTATCCGAAGGAAATAGAATTTTTAATAATCTCTATTTAGGTGAAACGATTGATTTAACGAAAGATGAGTTATGGAACAAAGCGACAACAAAAGACTTTACTGAACAAAAGCTTATGAACAAAAGTTTTATTCCGAAAATCAAACGGACTGGAACAGTGCTTCCTCAAAGCATTGAGGAAGGGGAAAATGGTTTCATTGTTGATTTTGGCGAAATGATTTCAGGTTTTATTATGGTAAAGCTAAAAACGAAAAAGAATCAAAAAGTCTATTTGAACTATGGAGAAAGACGAAGAGGAATAGCAATAGATTTTGAATCCTCCTATATCGGCAGTGTTGGTTCAAAAATAGGTGACCGTAAAATATTCGGAGGGTTAGGAGCGCCAGAGGAAGCAATTCAGCAAGATGTCATTATTTGTAAGGATGGTTTGACTCTATTTCAAAATAAATTCTCCTATCATTCATTCCGGTATGTTTGTCTGGAAGGGTGTGAGGCTGAGGATTTGCTGGAGATTAAAGCTGAATATGTTCATACTGATTTGAAGCAGATAGGCCTAGTGGAGACGGATAGTCTGTTTTTAAATGAACTGTTTGCTGCTGCCTTACGAACGAAGCTGAATAATGTCCACTCAATATTTGAGGATTGTTCGCGGGAAAGACTTGGCTATGGCGGGGATATTGTCGCATTAGCTAGTTCGAGTTTGTACACATTTGATCTCGAAGAATTCGCTAAAAAAGTGATTTATGATTTTCGCTTTGATCAGACAGAACAAGGCGGAATTCCTGAAACAGCTCCTTACATGGGAATTCAAACCAATGGAACTGGTCAGGGAGAAGGTCCTATTTTATGGCAGCTCGTTTATCCCTATTTAACTTATAAGCATTATCAATTTTATGGAGATAAAGAGCTGGTAAGGAAAGAATATCCCTTCATTGAAAAACAAATGAACTATTTACTATCTAAAGGGATAGATGAGGTTGTTCACTGTTGCATCGGCGATCACGGCAGTCCGATTATTGCAGGACATTTCAATAAAGCTACACCAGATAAATTGTTCGTTGGTTATTGTACAGTGTTGCTATTTCTAAAATATAATATTCTTTTGAAACAAATTCTAAATGAGGATGTTGTTCGTTTTGAACAAATTTATGATGAGCTTAAAAAAAACGTGAAAGATAAATTTTTGAATGAGGATCAGTCATATGGTGAGAGAACACAGACATCCTTTGCCTTTGCAATTGAACTAGGTTTGGGCGATTCAAAAAAATTAGCCGGACAGCTCGCAAATAAGATACAAAAGGATCAATTTGTTTTGAATTCTGGAATTTTCGGCATGGCATTAACGTATCAAGCTTTAAATGCATATGACTATAATGAGATTATTGAAGGATGGTTGTTTCAGAAATCGGAAATTAGCTTTAGTAATATGCTGAAAAACGGTAATCAGGCATTAGCCGAATTATTTGTAGGCGAGCATTATTCGATGAATCACGGGATGTTTGCCAGCTATCAACAGTGGTATTTTGAAGCTTTAGCAGGAATATCAATTGCTGAGGATGCAGCAGCTTTTTCTAAAATACTCATAAAACCTTATTTTTCAAAAAAAATAAATACGTTCGAAGGGCATATTCAGACTAAACAGGGCGAAATCCGTTCCTGTTGGGAGCGTAAAGGGTCAGTCGTTGTATTTACATTGATCATTCCACAACATATCAGCTATCAACTGGAAGAAGTCGCCGGCTACAGCATGGATAAGAAAGCTGAGAAAAATGATGAATTAATTATTACTTATTCTTGCTTAACGTGAACTAAAGGTTAAAAAGAGGATGGACAG
Organism: Enterococcus sp. LJL51; assembly: GCF_054871795.1. Classification (NCBI taxonomy): domain Bacteria; kingdom Bacillati; phylum Bacillota; class Bacilli; order Lactobacillales; family Enterococcaceae; genus Enterococcus; species Enterococcus sp. LJL51. Next base: position 42,696 of record NZ_JBTXLW010000002.1, read on the forward strand.
AAGTGTTTAGTCTCGAGAATTTCGGCTTATTTCCGCAGGTCTTGCTCCTGCGGTTACTCGTCGCAGATGGTAGTAAGGCAAGTGCTCCTGCGGTTACTCGTCGCAGTTCAATGCTGATATGCGCTCCTGCCCCACCGTCTATCGAGATTCCACGTGAGTGGGATATAACTCAATGAGTTATGTCTCACTCATTTTTTTGTTCTTGAAATTTCTTTTAATAAAATATTTATATAATATAATAAATAAAAATAAATAAACATGAAGAGTTAAATAAAAAAACTTTGAGGAGTGGCGTGTTTGATGATATAAAGGGGCAATTTCAGACTTAAAAACGGGAATGCGACAAATCAGAACACAAAAACACTTTACCCCAACGCATGGATACGCCCCTAGGAGTTATAAAAAGGCGGACTGGTTTAATCGATTGTCGGATTTCAATGAGAATCAACCAGAAAGTAGAGCGGTTCGCTTCACTGTAGACTGGGGCAGAGATAAAGACATCCAGTTAAAAGTCTATCGAAACGGCACGTATAGTAAAGAGCTAACTGAAAAATATGTCTGGTTATCCATGCAGGAGAGCTTAAAGGACATGTTAAACGTAGCGGGCGAGTTTTCAGGTGCGTACGACTTGTACAGGGTTGTTTTGGGAAAAGACCCCATTACAGGTGAAAGCCTAACCTTTGGGGAATGGATGCAAGCCGGATTTTGGACGGCATTAGAGGTTTTATCCGCTAAACAGGTGCTAGCATTATTAGACAATGTTAGACTAGGTAATAAGCTTTTGGATGGCGTATCGCTGACAGAAAAAGAGCTGAAATTATTCAACAAGCTAAATGATGTCGGAGATTATAAGATTGTTGATAAGGTGGACGATTTAAACGAAGCGGAGAAAGCTAGTGAGGTTAATGGAACTTCAAAATATGATGATTTATATACTTATAAATATAATGGGTATGACAATCCAGGACCATTAAATGAAGTTAGAGGACAACCAAATAAGGATTTTTATGGTGGAAGATATGATATAGAGGTTTTAAAAGAACCGAAAATCTACTATAGGGGTGGAGATTCGACTAGTCCCCTAGGACAATGGTTTACAGAAACCCCGCTTAATTCAGTATCAAAGGTTCGTATCAATTCAGCAGTAAAACCTCAATGGTTTGATAAAAATGGAGCTTTAACGGGGACATCGACTATAGACACAGTTTATAAGATTGAGATACCAACCGGTACAACAATTTACAAGGGGCCTGTAGGAACTCAAGGAGGAATCTACCAAGAAGGCTTGAATAATGATCAAGTATTTATTCAAGAACCATGGCTTTTAGAGAATGTAAATGTTTTAGGGAAACAACCATTAAAGTAGGATAGGGTGAGTTACTTGGAAATTGAACTTGAGATTAAAACTGTAGTACAACAATTATTACCACTTTTAATAAAATATGATAATGAAAAAATCAATTATCAAATTCAGAAATTAAGAGATATAAATGAAATTATAGATTCAGAGATGAGTAGTTCAGAAAAAAAAGAAACGTTAAGAGATATGTCGGAGAATATTTATCCTCCTCAGGGAGGGTTAACTGATTTTTATGTTTGGGATAATGACAGCTCAAAAAGAATAGAAATCAATCAATCCATCAGCGCATTAAATAATAAGCTTTGGAATTTGATAAAATAAAAAAGTACTCCGCTATCTGATTAGTGTCAGATAGTGGAGCTCCGACTAGATCACTTATCAAGTTGTTAATAGCTAACAACATATAAAGAAAGAAGCTGAGAAAAGACCCTAAATCTTTCCCCAGCTTCTTTATCCATATTTGTAGAATACCATCTCTTCCTCAATTCAGTTAATTCATTTTTTTTACTGAATCGCGGCAAATAAGCTTTGTGTTGAGGAAAAGCTGTTTCTTCACTAAGGTAGCTGTTGTTCCTTGTTCGATTAGAGAAATTGCCTCTTGAGCAATTTCCTTAATTGGTACATGGACGGTGGTCAGCTCAGGAGTAATTACACGGCTTTCAGAAATATCATCAAAGCCAATGACGGAAAGATCTTCAGGAATACGGATACCTATTTTTGATAAGGTCTTGATGACACTTATTGCAATATAGTCATCTTCACAAAAGACCGCAGTAATTCCTTTTATGAAATCTAAAAATTGCTCTTGCTTATTTTGTATGGGATTAATCTCCATGCCAGGTAAATAAAATTTTGGCATATCGGAAGGGGAGAGACCTGCTGCGCTTATTGCTGCTTTGAAGCCCCGTCTTCGATCATAGAAATTATTGATTCGCTGTATTCCTTTGATATAACCAATATTCTGATGTCCCATTTTTAGCAAGTGTTGTGTAGCGTCATAGGCCCCAAGAAAATTATTCATAGTAATTGTGTTGCAGTCGAGGCTGCTGCATTGGGTATCAAGAATAACCAAATTATTAAAGTGTTCATTGACTGTTTTAATATGAGCGGCAGTCAAATTCGTTCCCAAGATAATAATACCGTCACTAGTATCAAGCTCTTCAATGAGTGATAGTTCACTAAATAGAGCTTCTTTAGGCAAGCTGTTCGTAGTAAGAATATGTCCTTTGGCTCCAATTTCTGTTGATATATAGGAAAGCAGCTCTTTAAAGAAAGGAAGCTGATCATAATTTTCCGGTACAACATCTTCGTTTGTACAGGCAATAAATCGAATTTTTAGTCTGTTCTCTTCTTTCTTTATGCGTCTTCTTAAAGGGCTGTACTCATACTTTTCAGCAACCTCTAAAATCGCTTTTCTTGTTTCTTCACTGACTCCAGGCTTGCCGTTTAAGGCAAGGGAAGCAGCTGATTTTGAAACATTGGCAATTCTTGCTATATCTTCTAACTTCATAAGTCATTCCTCCACTTTTTCAATTTATCATATAACTAAAAAACAATCAAATAAATTTAGTGAAATAAAAATAGTTGTTTTGTTTAATTTTTGATAAAAAGACGTATTTTCAAAACAATATAGTAAGTTAAGTCCTTTTATTTTCGTTAGTTTACTAAACTAAAAATATTTTAACGAAAAAAATGGATTTGTTTATTGTGAGTTTAGTTAGACGATGCTATTCTGATTTTGAAGAAAGCGTTTCATACTATAAATTTGTTGGATTGGAGTTGGAGAGAGTGGATAAAGTGAAAATTGGTTTTGCTCCTACTAGAAGAAATTTGTTTAGTGCAGAAGCAGCCATTGAATATGCAAATTTGACAAGAAAAAAACTGAATGAGCTGGAAATTTCTTATGTTGATATTTTAGATATCAATCGGGATGGCTTGCTTTACGATGATGAGGGTGTAGAGAAAATAGCTGCCAAGTTTAAGGCAGAGGGTATTGATGGTTTATTTTTAGCCAATGAAAATTTTGGAACAGAATATGCCTGTGCACGGCTGGCTAAAAAACTGGACGTTCCGGTACTTCTCTGGGGACCGAAGGATGAGATGCCGGCAGAAGATGGTTCACGCTTAAGAGATACACAGTGCGGACTCTTTGCGATTGGCAAGGTGCTTCGAAGATTCAAGGTTCCATTTACCTATATAAAAAATTCTGATATTGATACCCCTGAGTTTGAAAGAGGGATTAAAGATTTTATAAAAGTTTGTAATGTTGTCAAAACATTTAAGGCAACAAGAATTTTACAGGTTGGTCCTCGTCCGTTCGATTTTTGGACAGTAATCTGCAATGAAGGTGAATTATTGGAACGCTTCAATATCTCGCTGTCTCCTGTGCCAATCAAAGAAGTTATTCAGGAAATTGAGAGAATAAAGATTGAAGAGTACGAAAGAATAGCGATGGTTATTGATTATTTCAAGAAAAATACGGAAGTTCAAATTACAAATGAGGAGTTGGAGATGGTTGCTGCGTTAAAAGTAGCTCTGCAAAATCTCTGTATGGTCTATGGCTGCAATGCCGGAGTTATTCAATGCTGGACTGCGCTTCAAGATGAAATCGGTATTTTGCCTTATGCTTCTCTCTCTCTTCTTCAAGAAGAAGGGCTGCCTTTCGTTTGTGAAACGGATGTTCATGGAGCTATTTCGGAATTACTAATCGAAGCAGCATCGCTTGGCGAGCATCGAGCTATTTTCGCTGATGTAAACTGTCGTCATCCGGAAAATGAAAATGGTGAATTACTACAGCATTTAGGTGTATTTGCCTATTCAACGGCAGAAACTAAGCCTGTTCTGCCTAAACGGCATTTTGTCTTTGATTATCCTGGATCGGTTGCTTTTAGAGCGATTAAAGATGAATATACTTTATGCCGGTTTGACGGAGATAATGGAGAATACTCTTTATTGATGGGAACAGGGAAAGGGATAGACGGTCCATTTAATCAAGGAACTTATTTATACTTGGAATTTGAAAATCTGAATCGACTGGAATTCAAGCTGGTTTATGGCCCGTACATTCATCATGTGGCAGCGGTAAGAAAAAATGTTGTTCCTATTTTATATGAGGCGTGTAAGTATTTAGGCATTCAGCCTGATTTTTATGATCCGATTGAAGAAGAGGTTCAAGCCTATTTGAGAGGAGAGTAAGTATGGATATCATTGAGCTGAGAAAGAAAGCAATCGAGATAAGAAAAGATGTTTTACAAATGATTTATGAGGCTAAGACAGGTCACACTGGTTCAGACTTATCCTGTACCGATATTCTGGTAGCTCTTTATTATCAAGTAATGACCACCAATCCGCAGCAGCCGGATTTGGAAAATCGAGATCAGTATATTCAAAGTAAAGGACATGCAGCTGAGGTGCTATGGGCAGTACTGGCCGATAAAGGATTTTTACCAAAAGAGGAACTCAAAACCTTTTCGAAATTTGGCTCCCGGTTAATCGGACATCCCAACAATAAAGTAGCTGGTGTTGAGATGAATACAGGTTCACTTGGCCATGGTCTGCCTGTCTCTGTGGGAATTGCTTTGGCGGGAAAAATGGAGCGGAGACCGTATCATACCTATACACTGATGGGAGATGGAGAGCTTGCGGAAGGTTCAGTTTGGGAAGGCGCAATGGCAGCTGCCCATTACAAGCTGGATAACCTGACAGCCATTATCGACCGGAATGGCTTGCAGATTACAGGGAAATCCGAGGATGTGATGGGCGTAGAACCGCTGGATAAAAAATGGCAGGCGTTCGGCTGGGATGTGCATATAGTAGATGGCAATAACATGGCAGAGTTGGTGAATGTACTGTCGAAACCTAACAAGCCAGAGCAGCCAAAGCTGATTATTGCCAAAACGATAAAAGGAAAAGGGTTCTCAGAGTCTGAAAATCAGGCAGGCTGGCATCATAAAGTACCAACGGATGAACAACTGGCAAAGGCACTAAAAGAACTAGATCAGCAAATGGAGGCTCTGACATATGAAAACAACTAATATAGCAAATCGACAGGCTATGTGCGAGGTATTGATTGAAGCAGCTAAGCTTGATCCGTCTATTCTTGTATTGACTAGCGATTCCCGTGGATCAGCTTCATTAGGGGCGTTTGCAAAAGAATTACCAGATCAGCTTGTAGAAGTTGGAATCGCTGAACAAAATATTGTCAGCCTTGCAGCTGGTCTGGCTCATATGGACAAACGACCGTTTGTAGCTTCCCCAGCTTGCTTTTTGAGTATGCGGAGTATCGAGCAAATCAAAGTAGATGTCGCCTACTCAAATAAAAATGTCAAGCTAGTTGGAATCAGCGGTGGTGTCAGCTACGGCGCTTTAGGGATGAGCCATCATTCACTGCAGGATATCGCAGTGACGCGGGCGATTCCCAATTTACAGGTTTTAGTTCCGGCTGACCGTTTTGAAACTATTCAGATGTTTAACGCCTTGGTTAAGTCTGAAGCTCCGGCCTATATTCGTTTAGGAAGGAATCCCGTTCAGGATTGTTATGAAAATGCAGACTATCCTTTTGAAATTGGAAAAGCTGTGACTATGCTCGAAGGTAAGGATTTGACCTTTATCGCTACAGGAGAGATGGTGCGGCAAGCGCTGGATGCAGCTGAGCTGTTGAAGGAGAAAGGTGTTTCTATTGAGGTTTTAAATGTTCATTCATTGAAGCCGTTTGATACGGATGGGGTGCTGGCGGCTGCTAAAAAAACTGGATATGTGATTACAGTTGAAGAGCATAGTTTGTATAACGGACTTGGAGCAGCAGTAGCCGAGGCAGTAGCTGAGGAAACTGGAATCAAACAGAAAATCATCGCCTTTCCAGATGAATCGCTAATTACAGGCTCAGGACCAGAACTGTTTCAGCACTACGGCTTAGATGGGCCCTCTTTAGCAGCAGCAGCGATAAGCTTCATGGGTGAATGATATGGGTAAAGACTATCAAATCATCCTTGATCAAAGCACTTCTGGTACAAAGCTTCTATTATTGAAAAAGGGGAGAATTGTTAAACGCTACGACAAAAAGCATCGACAGATTTATCCGAAAACAGGATGGGTCGAGCACGACCCGCTCGAAATCTGGAACAACACAGCAGAACTGCTGGCAACGGTTTTTAGGGAACAAAAGGTACAGAAAGAAGATATTCTGGCTATATCGATTACTAATCAGCGGGAGACGATTCTAGCTTGGGATAAGATAACAGGAAAACCGTTATGTAATGCCATTGTCTGGCAGTGCAACAGAAGCAGCGACATTTGTGAAGCTCTAATTGAACAGGGCTTGGAAAAAGTGATAAATCAGAAAACCGGCTTACGGCTCGATCCTTATTTTTCTGGTACGAAGATTAAGTGGCTGACTGAAAAGCATCCAGCTATCGCAGGAAAATCTGGAACAGGAGAGTTGGCTATTGGCACAATGGATAGCTGGCTGCTATGGAATTTGACGCAGGAAAAAGTTTTCGCGACAGATGGGAGTAACGCTTGCCGAACATTGCTGTACAATATTAATACGCAACAGTGGGATGAAGAGCTTATCCAGCTATTTGGGATTAACCAGACAGATTTACCTGAAATTAGAGCAGCGGATGAGAACTTTGGCTGCTATCAAGGGATTCCGATAATAGGTGTGATGGCTGACTCTCAGGCAGCTTTACTGGGTGAAGCCTGTACGAGCTATGGAGATGTTAAAATTACGATGGGAACCGGCTGCTCTGTAATGATGCAGATTAGGGAGCAGAACAATCTAAAAAATAGACAGATTTTAACAACAGTTGCTTGGCAAAAAAAGAATGAGGCAGTTTACGCGTTAGAGGGGATTATCCGTTCCTGCGGGGATGCAGTCAATTGGTTTTGTCAAACTATAGCTGTGTCAGAGGGTATTTCTGACTTGTGCAATGAGGTATTATTAGGAAATAAAGAAGATATCTTTTTCATACCGGCGCTGCAGGGGATGGGTGCCCCTTTCTGGGATAATACAATGACGGCCGCATTTTTTGGTATAAAAAGAACCACTACAGAGAAAGAAATGCTGCGAGCCGTTCTTGAAAGCATTATTTTTCAAATTAAAGCAGTGACTGATGCAATGGAGGAGGTTTCCGGTCAGGCGATTAATCAGGTGTTTATTGATGGCGGGGTTTCCAAAAATAAGGCGTTGATGATTTTGCTAGCATCATTACTGGATAAAAAAGTCATTGTCAGTGAAGTTGAGGAATACTCTGCTTTGGGCGTAGCTGCCCTTGCTAATCCTGCTCTTCAGATGAAGCATATTCGACAGGAAACAATCAAGCCATCTCAGAATTCTGAGGATATCCATTTGGCATATAAAAAATGGAAGCGGTTGATTGAGCAATGAGATGATGGCGTACTTGTGAAGTGAATGGCAAAAGGAGTGAAGGTAAGTGAAAACAGGAAAAATAGTTGTGAATGATACTGCTTATTTTGAGCTTTATTTATTGCACAATTCACAAGAATACAATGTTGGGAAGAAACGCCCAGCTGTTATTATTTGTCCTGGCGGCGGATATGCGTTTACCAGTGATCGGGAAGCGGAGACGATTGCCTTGAAGTTTAACAGTATGGGTCTGAACAGTATTGTCCTCTGGTATACAACAGGTGACACGGTAAAAAATATTCCCAATAATGCATTGATCGAGGCGGCTCAAACAGTTGCCTATGTACGAAGCCATGCTGATGAATGGTTGATAGATAAAGAAAACATCATTATATGCGGTTTTTCCGCTGGAGGACACCTTGCTCTACAGTTAGCTACACGGTGGAATGACCCGCAACTATTAAAGACACTCAAAATGACTAAGGAGAATATTAGAGTAAATTTAGCAGTTACTGGTTATCCGCTAGTCTACCAGAAAGCATTTCAAAAAGATGAACTTGGTTTTGGGGTTGATTTAATTAAACAGCCGCTGACAGCTAATGAACGATACTTTGGCATGGAGCAGCCATCTGAAGACGCTGTCCGACAAATGAATATACTTTGTTCTGTGAACAAGGAGACACCTCCCATGTTTGTCTGGCATACAACAGAAGATAAACTGGTAGATGTTGCGCATTCTCTAAAGCTGGGCCTAGCGTTAAGAGAATCAGGAGTTCCTTTTGAACTGCACATTTTTGAAAAGGGGGAACATGGATTAGCGTTGGCTGATCGGACAACAGCCAGAAAACCGAGTCATATTAATCCTCATGTGGCAAAATGGTTTGAATTATGCGAAGGCTGGCTAGGAGGCTATATTGACCATGATAATACAAGATAGAGAGGAGCTAATGAGATGAAAATAACTGTTAATCAAAACAAACGGACGTTACTTCGAGAGGGAAAGCATTTTTTCTATTTCGCAGACACTTGCTGGAGTGCCTTTACCAGCATCAGAGAAGAAGAATGGTTAATCTACTTGAAGAAGCGGCAATCACAAGGGTTTAATACTTTACAAATCAACATTTTGCCTCAGTGGGATCGAAGTAGAGGAAGCTTAGATATACTGCCGTATACTCAAACAAACAGTTGCTATGACTTTTCTGTGCTAAATGAGGAATATTTCAAGCGTGCTGAAAAGCTTTGTCAAATAGCAGAGGAGCATGGATTTACCCTGGCGTTGGTTGTTTTATGGTCAAACTATGTAGCCGGAACATGGGCAAGTGAGCTGGACAATCGGAGAAATGTTATACCCAAAATGTATCGGCAGCAGTATTTTGAAAAAGTGGTTGAGACCTTTGATCAATTTTCTCCTATTTACTTAATTGGTGGAGATACCGACTTTCCTATACAAGAAACGATTGACACTTATATAGAAGCTTTCGATTTTTTTGAGAAAGCTTCAGTAGAGACACTAAAAACAATTCATATTAAAGGCCGCTTGCAAGAAATTCCAGAAGAAATCCGCCGGCGTTTGGCTATTTATCTGTATCAGTCTGGACATAATCGTTCATTTCTGAACATGCCTTATGCGCTTGCCTCTCATTTTTACCAATTGGAGGAAGAAAAGCCCATCATTAATTCGGAGCCATGCTATGAACAAATGGGTTTTGCCCGAAAGGTTTATGGCAGATTTAGTCAAAGAGATGTTCGTCAAGCTGCTTGGCAATCGGTACTGTCAGGAGGGGCTGCAGGGATTACTTATGGGGCTCACGGAATTTGGAGCTGGCATGGACATTCCGCAACTTTTGCTGAAAATATTGGTGAAGCCTTTGATCGCCCCATGCATTGGCAGGATGCGCTGCAGTTTCCGGGAGCGAATGACTATGGCTTTATGAAACAGCTATTTGAAATGCTTCATATCAAGAATCTCATTCCGTGTAATCAGCTGTTAGTAAGAGGAGATGAACAGATTCGTTTGGCTGAAACGGAAGAAGCCGCTTGTTATCTGATTTATATACCTAGTAATACGACAATTACTGTGTCGATTGATTTATCTGAGTATCAAGTAATTCTGATTGATTTAAAAGAAAATTGCTTTTTGAAGCCGGAGTATGAAATTTCGGGAAATGAAACCACATTTGATACACACCGCTGTTTAGAAGATGTCTTGATTATTGCCTATAAATAAGGAGTGAAAAAAATGGAAAAATACATGGATAACGTCTTAGCATTTGCAGATAAAATTTCAAATAATAAATATTTAAAAGCTATTTCAAATGGACTAATGGCGACGCTGCCTGTCAATATTATTGGGTCGCTGGCACTGCTCTTGGCGGTTTTGCCAATTGAAGGCTGGAAAAACTTTATTGCTTCAATTAATATTGGCGGTTATCTCTCAGCCGGATATAGTATGACAGTGGGTGTTATTTCAATTTATGCCGCTTTTCTAGTCGGACATAGACTGGCGACAGAATTTAATCAATCTGCTGTTCCTGCGGGAATTGTTTCCTTGTTTGCTTTTTTAATGATGACCCCTCTAGTTACGTTGGAGGAGACAACAACATTGGATATGAGTAAATTAGGTGCAGGCGGTCTGTTTACAGCAATGATTTGCGGACTGGTTTTTGCGAGAATTTATTGTTTTATTTTAGAAAAAAACATTGCTATTAAAATGCCGGCAGGTGTTCCTCAGTTTGTAACGGATACCTTTGCTGGATTGATTCCAGCGATTATCTCAGGATTCATTGCAATCATTATAAGCTGGCTGTTCAGCTTCACATCGTATGGGTCGTTTTCAGATTTTATTTATCAGATTTTGGCAACACCTTTGCAAAGCCTGTCCTCTAGCGTAGGTTCGCTGTTGTTTATTGTTCTGATTCAAATGGTTCTCTGGTTTTTCGGAATCCATGGTTCACTGGTTGTTGGCAGTTTTGTTACAGCACTGTATCTGCCTATGGATGTTCAAAATATGGATGCTTTATCCGCTGGTGCGGCACGGTCGGATTTACCGAATATTTTAAGTAAGTCTTTCTATGACTTGTTTGCGGGGATTGGCGGAGCCGGTGGAACCTTGGCGCTAATCATTGTTATTCTGCTGGTTGCTAAATCGAAGCAGGCGCGAACTGTCGCTAATTTAAGTGCTGTTCCGGGATTGTTCACTATCAATGAGCCGATGATTTTTGGTTTGCCGCTAATCTTAAATCCAATTATGGCGATTCCTTTCATTTTAACTCCTTTGGTTCAAACGCTAGTTGCCTATATTGCAATATGGAGTGGTCTATTCCCGCGTCTTAGTGGAATTCAAGTGCCATTTGGCACGCCGATTTTTCTTAATGGCTTTTTAGCCGGAGGCTGGCAGATTGCTTTACTACAGTTGATTTGTGTATTAGCTGGCTGCCTACTCTACCTTCCTTTTGTAAAAATTTTGGATAAAGAGAAGGTAAGAGGGGAAGAACAGGCGGCAGCATTAGAAAATGGTGAGACAGAAAATAACAAGCTGGATACAGCTGGAGAAACAGTATAGAGACTGCAGGCCGCTAAATGAAAAGATGAGCGAGACAAAATGAAATATCTGTTTTGTTTCGCTTTTTGAATTCAATAAACATTTTTGTCTCAAGAGAAAAATTGGCAGAGCGTTTAGGTCAATGCCCTGAATCCTAAAAAATAAAAAAGATTATTAAAAATGAGAAAAGTATTTTAGTTCAACGAAGCTTCAGCCGTTCAAATGAATGAACACGATAAAGCAACAGCTTGCCGGTTCAGCTATCTTTGTTTTTACAGCTTTGTTATAGTTAAAAAGTGGAGGATGGAGGGAATCGGATGAAGGGAAAACTTTTAGCTCAAGCAGCAGTTAAATTTATACTAGGGTTGGCTGCCATTGCTTTGTTGCTGTTTTTTCCAGCTGGAACGCTGGATTTTTGGAATGCATGGCTGCTTGGGGGATTGTTGTTTATACCTATGGCAGTGTTGGGTATTGTTTTGTGGGTAAAAACGCCTGTGCTCTTGGAAAAACGTCTAAATACAAAAGAAAAAGAAACCGAGCAAAAACAGGTCGTTTGGCTGTCTCTGATAATGTTTTTAGGGGGCTTTATTACTGCGGGCCTAGATTTTCGATTTGGCTGGAGCCGTTTACCGTTGTGGTTAATCGTTTTGGCATCCGTCCTGTTGCTGATAGGCTATGCTATGTATGGGGAAGTTATGCGGGAAAATGCCTATTTGTCACGTACGGTTGAGGTGCAGCAAAATCAGCAGGTTATCGATACAGGTTTATATGGTGTGGTTAGACATCCAATGTACTTAGCCACAATTCTTCTTTTTTTAGCAATGCCGATTGTTCTAGGGTCAATACCAGCACTGCTAATTTTTTTACTCTATCCATTTCTATTGATAAAACGGATAACAAACGAAGAAATCGTGCTTTCCCAAGCGCTTACCGGCTATGAAGCGTATAAGCAGAAGGTTAGATATCGATTAATCCCTTTTATCTGGTAGCGTCATTACATTTTTGGCATGAAAAAGCTGCTGCTCTTTTTAATGAGAGAATACAGCAGCTCTTTTCGAATCCTGGCGGCTAGTTTACCCGTCGTAAAAGCCAGTTGAGGCTATCTGCCGACAATAAAAGTCAGCTCACATTCACAGACCTTTTTGCCATCAACATAAGCAATAGCCTGACCGATGCCGACGAAATCACGTAGTTTCACGATTTCGAAATGAAGCTTTAGTACATCGCCGGGAACTACTTTTTGTCGAAACTTCGCTTTGTTAATTCCGCCAATATAAGCTGTTTCTCCTTTGAACTGATCCATTTTTAAAATGAGAATGGAACCAACCTGAGCAAGTGCTTCAATAATCAAAACGCCAGGCATTGTTGGGTTTCCAGGAAAGTGACCCTGAAAAAACTCTTCATTTATTGTAACATTTTTAGTAGCAACAATTTTTTTATCGGTAATGATTTCATCTACATAATCAATAAAACAGATTGGGTATCTATTGGGGATTAAATCCATTATTTCAGTAACAGTCATTACTTTTTCCATATTATTCATCGCTCCATTTCTTCATACAAATAACAGCATTGTGTCCGCCAAAGCCAAAAGAATTACTGAGGGTATATTCTGCTGAAAGTGAACGGGCATTCCCAGTTACATAATCCAAATCACATTCCGGATCAGGAATTTCATAGCCGATGGTGGGATGAGCAATTCCTTCCTGAAGTGTTTTTACACAAGCGATTGCTTCGATGCCGCCGGCTGCCCCCAGCAGATGACCAGTCATACTTTTGGTACTTGAAATGGGAACATGTTTTGCCTGCCCGCCAAATACTCGTTTGATAGCTGCAGTTTCCGCCGCATCGTTGGCTGGTGTGGATGTGCCGTGAGCATTAATATAGTTGATTTCTTCCGGCTGGATATCAGCTTCGGCGAGTGCCATCTGCATTGCAGCGGCTGCACCGCTGCCGTCTTTTAATGGGGCCGTCATATGACTGGCATCGCAGTTGCTACCATAGCCGACAATTTCGCCAAGAATTACCGCTCCTCTTTTTTGGGCGTGCGTCATTTCTTCCAACACCAGCATGCCAGCCCCTTCGCCCATAACAAAGCCTTTGCGTTCTTTATCAAAGGGAATGGAGGCACGTGCAGGGTTGTCTGTGGTATTTAAGGCATTTAATGCGGCAAACCCCGCAATTCCAATCTCACATATTGTCGCCTCTGTTCCACCAGTCATCATAACATCAGCTGAACCGTATTTGATTGCCCGAAACGCTTCTCCAATTGCATTTGTAGCTGAGGCACAGGCAGTTACAATAGTCTGTGATGTTCCTTTTGCTCCTAAGCGAATGGATATATTACCAGAAGCCATATTTGCGATGACCATAGGGACGAAGAAAGGAGTTACTCGGTTTGGTCCTTTTTTGTCCATCACTCGAACCTGATTCTGCAGCGTAGTCATGCCGCCGATTCCGCTGCCTACAATGACGCCAAAGCGTTTAGGGTCGAATAGAGCTTCTGTCAGCCCGCTCATTTGCCAAGCTTCTAGAGCAGCAGCCAGCCCGTATTGTGAGAACAAATCCATCCGTTTTTGTTCTTTTCGATCAAGGACGGCACTGGGATCAAAGTCCTTTACTTCACCAGCTAAGGAAACACCAATCTCTTCAGAAATGAATTTCGTGATTTTTCCAATGCCTGATTGCCCGTTAATTAAATTCTGCCAGTATTCTTTTACAGTATTGCCAATGGGGGTCACTGCACCCATGCCGGTTATTACAACACGTTTCATTAAAATCCTCCTAGTTATCTTGATAGTCAAAGTAATAAATGGTTGATTAACTTATACTTTTTTTGATTTATCAAATGAAATAGTTTGATTATCAAAGTATAATGGTTAATAATTCAGACATTAAAAAATGTCTGTCTTTTTTTTATTCTCAATTACGGAATGATATTATCATTCTCAAACAGATGATACCAGTTGTGTTTTTATTCGTCAACCTAAATCATTTGTGGTATTTGAATAGGAATGTGATATTGATGGGATATTCACAAATTAAAATAATTATAGGATTGATTCGATATGCTGAAGAATAAAGATTTGTTGAAATTATTATTTTAGTAAAATCAAGTATAGCTATAAGATTGTTCAATATTTTTCAATTAGTTTTTCATTTTAGCGCTTATGGCAGAAAGGCAAAGAAGATTCTAATGAAGAGAGAAAATAAAATCTAAGATGTTAGAATATATCTAAAAATTTTAGTAACGAATCGTTAGATAAACTAATTTTTAAAGATAAGTTACGCTAGTCTCTTTCAAACAATCGTTATCGAAACAGCACAGACTATTCTGTCACTATATTTAAGTAAACAGAACTGGCGACTGACTTGCTTACACACCATATTGCCAGTTCTGTTTGCCTAAAGACGTGCTAACAGAATGGTATGCATCCGAAAGTAAAAGTCATTTTTCAATCAATAGTATTAAAAATGACTATTCTAAAATGAGCTAGCCTGTGGTTTTTCTTAATTTCCATAATAATCCCTGAAAAATTCGGCTGCTACTCTACTTTCAAGCAGGCTCAAGAGTAAAATGAAGCGATTAAGAATACTTAGCTAAAATATGAATAAGTAAAGACAGGAAAATGGGACTTTAGCTGTTCAGTATAATTAAAAGGGCTAGAATTCGCGTTTTTTAACGCGTTATGGTGCCATCGATTTTGGATTGTAATAAAGCTGCTCTATTTTCCTTTTAAAACGGAAGTTCTTTTCAGTATTTAATACATGCTATAATGAGAAGGAATCTGCGGCTGCTAAAAAAGACAACTTGATTAAGAGCTTCTTTAGTTAGCTGAGAATAAAGCGGGGATAATTATGAAGATATTAATTATAGAAGACGAAAAAAATGTGAGAGCTGAACTAAAACAGCTGCTGGAGCATGCGTTTTATGAGGTGACAGCTGTTGAAGTATTTGAAAATGTAGTGGAGCAAATAAAAGAACAAGCGCCAGATTTGGTTTTACTGGACTTGAATTTGCCAAATCAGGATGGTCAGGTGATTTGCCGGACATTAAGACAAACCTCAACGGTGCCGGTTATTTTTCTAACCAGTGACAACAATGTACTGACTGAGCTGGACTGTATCTTGTTGGGCGGTGATGATTTTATAACCAAGCCCTATATTCCATCACTATTGTTGGCAAGGATTCAGGCACTTTTAAAGAGAACGGTGGTCCAGTCAAAGGAGCAGCTTGTATTAACACATAAGGGATTAACTTTAAATCTGACAACATACAAGGCTCGGTTTGAAGAAAAGGAAACAGAACTAACGAAGACCGAGTTTAAACTGCTTCACTTTCTGCTCCAGCGAAAAGAAGAGGTCGTGCCTAGAATGGATATTATTGTCTATCTTTGGGACAATGATGTTTTTATTGATGACAATGCGTTAAGCGTTAATATGACTAGACTAAGAAGTAAACTAGAGGATCTGGGTGTGTCAAACTTCATTCAAACTAAAAGAGGCGTAGGTTATCAAATATGAAACTATTCTATTATCTACATGATAAATTATTTGTCTTAGTGCTTCATTTTTCTTGTCTGCTCATTCTATCTTTCTATTTATTAACTCTAGGAAATACACCAGTCACAATTGTGCTGATTGCTCTTGTTTGGGTAAGTATTATTTTTGTTTATTTTACTTTGGATTACTATAAGAGAAAACGATTCTTTAGAGGGATTGACAAGCAAATGACACAGCTGGATAAACCCTATCTAATACATGAGCTTTTAGAAAAAAACTGGCGTTATGAGGATGAGCTGTATAGGGACATTCTGAGAAAAGCGAATACTTCTGCTATGGAGACAATTGCCTGGTTGGAGGAAGAGCAAACTGACTATAAAGAATTTATTGAGGCCTGGATTCATGAGGTGAAGCTGCCCATGACTAGTCTGCATTTGGCCGCTGCGGAGCTGGAGACAGATTCGGCTCGAAAAATTCAAATGTATTTAATTGACTTAGAAAACCAAGTAGATCAAACGCTTTTTTATGCAAGAAGTGACTATGTTCATCAAGACTATTTCATAAAAGAGGTTTTGCTGCAGGAAGTAATCGCTGAGCTGATTAAGAAAAATAAATATCTTCTCATTCAAAATCAGATGCAGGTTACAATTGCCTGTGAAGAGTTTGTATATACAGATAAGAAGTGGCTGGCATTTATTGTTAACCAGCTTATTTTCAATGCAGTTAAGTATAAAAAAGAGGGGCGGGGCAGCCTGTCTTTCACGGCTGTCTCAACCAAGGAACAGACCGAACTAACGATAAGAGATAGCGGCATCGGTATCAAAAGTCATGAACTTCCTCGAGTGTTTGATAAAGGCTTTACGGGAACCAACGGCAGAGCTGCTGGAAAAGCGACAGGATTCGGCTTGTATCTATGTAAAAAGCTATGTAGAAAATTAGGGCTGAAAATTGATTGTGCGGCAGTTGAAAATGAGTATACAGAAATCGTCATTATCTTTCCCCAAAATAGTTATCTTTCAGAGTTGTAACTTTAATGCAATCTAGATAAATATGACATGGTTTTAAGAAGTCATATACTTGGATTATCAAGTGAATCGCCTCCAGATAATTAATTACTGTCAATTTGTAGCAAAGCTGTTTAATTGGAGGTGTGTAATGGAAGGGTGTTGGGAAATGAATGAATTAATAAAAGTAGTGAATGTAGAAAAATATTATGGGAATAAGGGGAGTACAACGAAAGCTTTAAATCGAGTAAATTTTTCTGTAAGTGAAGGAGAGTTTACTGGGATTATGGGAACCAGCGGCAGTGGGAAAACAACCTTATTAAATATGCTGGCGACAATCGACCGAGTAAGTGCCGGACAGATTTTCTTTGGCAAGAAAGACATCACTCAATTTGGAGAAGATGAGTTAGCAAATTTTAGAAAAGAAAACCTTGGGTTCATTTTTCAAGATTTCAATCTGTTGGATACGTTGACATTAGAAGAGAATATTACACTCTCCCTAAGCCTACAGGGAAAAAAGAAAAGCAAGACTCGAACGCCAAAGCAAATCATGGAACAGCTGGGAATTTATGAGTTTAGAGACAAATTTCCTTATGAAGTATCTGGTGGTCAAAAACAGCGATGTGCCTGTGCCAGAGCGTTAATTACTAACCCTAAGCTGATTTTGGCGGATGAGCCGACCGGCGCCTTGGATTCAAAATCGTCAACGATGCTGCTGGAAACGATGGAAACAATGAACAGGGAGATGGCGGCGACTATTTTGATGGTCACACATGATGCGTTTAGCGCCAGCTACTGTAATCGAATTTTGTTTCTTAGCGATGGAGAGGTGTTCCAGGAGCTGTATAAAGGAACGCAGACAAGAAGAGCGTTCTTAAATGAGATTCTTGATGTACTGTCAATCATTGGAGGCGATGGCCATGCTTAATAAGTTGTCATTGCGTAATGCCAAACGGTCAGTCAAAGATTATCTGGTTTACATTATTACAATGACGATTATTTCATCATTGATGTTTGCCTTTAATGGACTGATTTTTTCTAATTCTATTAGAGACCTGTTGAATGAAATAACTTCGATGATTGTCTTTATCGGTCTGGCTACATTTTTTGTTGTGATGATTGTTGTCTGGCTGACGAAATATATTATCAATTTTATGCTGGAGAGGCGGAGCAGGGAATTTGGGACGTACTTGTTGATTGGCATGACTAAGAAGCAAGTAGCTAGGATGTTTAAAAGAGAGCATATGCTTTTAGGAATCCTAACGTTTTTATTAGGTCTTATTCCAGGTTATTTTCTGCATATTGCACTGATTAATGTTTTTTTCACAGTTTTTGAATCGAAGTATCAGTATACGGTTGATATCAATATCTACACCTATCTGCTTACTTTTGCGGTCTACTTCTTCGCCTACGCACTAGCACTGCTTAGAATCAATAGGAAATTTAAGAAGATGGAAATTCGGGATTTGCTGTATTTAGAAAACAATAATGAGCCAAGTGTGAAAAATAAAAAGCTCTTCTTAATTAGTTTTGTATATATTATTTTCTTTCATCTCGTTGCTTATACGGGAAATGTCACAATGCAAACGATTTGGCCAATGCTGGCTGCATTATTTGCAGCTATTTATGGTCTTTATATTGGCTTATCCGGTTATTTGAGCAGCTTTATCCAGAAAAAAGGAAGATGGGTTACTAAAGAAGCAAATGTTTTTGTTTTTAGACAGTTGGCTTCAAAGATTAGAACGATGCGTTTTACCATGGGCTCATTAACAATTTTATTTGCGGTAACAATCTTAAGCTGGATGTGTGTGTTGTTGTTCTCTGATTATCAGGCGAAAGTTTTCGATGCGAACTTGATGGATATCGATGTTTTTTATCTTAAAGATCAAGTGACAACTGATTTTCATGAACAACAAGAAGTCATTGAACAATATGGAAAAGTAGAAGCAGAACACATCTATCATGTATATCAGAATAATAAGAGCAGTGAGCTAAATGCGTATTTATATAAAAATGTCAAAGGTGCTTATGATTCAGAAGGACGAAGCGCATATTTTGACTATGATACCTACATGCTTTTGTCTGACTATAATCAGCTGCGGCGGATGGCAGGCTTTGAGGATATTCATTTGGAAGCGGGGCACTATCTTATTCAGTCAAAAGAAAAACTGGTGGATACATTCACAGATTATGGCTTAGCCAATAATCTGGTCGTTGGCAAGGAAACATTGGTGTATCAGGATACTGTCACAGATGCTTTCACGCAAAGTGGAATGAACGGAGCCGACTACATTCTGGTGGTTCCTGACAGCAGCTTAGCAGAAATAACTCCTTACTTTAGTATTTTAGCAGCAAATGTGGATAGCTCTTCTATGTATGAGATTGAACAGCACTTGGAAAAAATCTCCGGTTATTTGGGTGAAGATGGCGATATAGAAGATCAGCTATTAGCGATTAAGTATGGAACAAGCAGCGAACAGCTGATTACTTTCGGCACACCTATTACAGTACGGGAAAGCTTAGTTGCAGAGCTGGATAGTGTCACAACGAGTATGAGTTTTACGCTGGGGTATATAGGAATCGTGTTTTTAGTGGTAGCAATGAGTGTGCTGGCGATTCAGCAGCTTTCTGATGCCTCTAAATATAAGTACCGTTATCAGATACTGAAGAATCTGGGAATGAATAAAAGAGAACGAAATCAAGTGATTTTGAAACAGCTGGGTATTTACTACCTGTGTCCAGTTATCATTTCAGTATTTATTAGTATATGTACGGGATTGTTTGTCAGTAATAACTTTGCATTCTATACAGGGCTAAGTATGCCGGGGATTATTTATTACCTAATTGCATTAGCGATGTTTCTTACTATTTTCTTTATTTATTTTGTGGTAACTTATATCAGCTTTGTCCGGACTGTAGAAAAGTAAATAAAATGGTCTTAATAAAATTAGTGAACAAACGCAGGAATCGATTGATCCTGCGTTTTTAGTGTTTAATGGAGGCGATTCTGAAAGTGTTAGAATTGGTCAATATTTTGAGAGCTTATGCTCTGGCGTAGCAAATCAATAGTTTTTATTGAACAAAATTGGTATATGTGAAAAAATACAAAAAAATAGTTGTATTAAAAAAAAGAAAAGCTAGCTGTTGTTTCAATTGATTACAAACTCAGTGTTTTTAGTCAATGGATATGCTTTTTTCTTTGTAAAACATACTTCTTTAACAGAGGTGTTAGTGATAAGTAAGATTACAATGTTTTTAAAATTATAATATTGTAATTTTTATCAAAAAAAGTGAATAAATATTTCTATTTAGAATAAAAATGCTGTTGCAATTTATATTTCTTTATTTTTTTCACCTAAAATGCAAATATATCAACAATTGTAAGGGCTTTTATAGTAAAATGAAGTATAAGGTTATTCGATTATTTTATTTGAGAATTCCTTATTAATTAATGGCGATAGATATGCATATTATGTTATATTTATGCATGCTTATTAAATTTATTTTACAATTATATATGCTAAAAAATGAATAATAAAGGAGGTTGAGAATGAACGAGATGAATGTATCGGGAGATGAAGCAAATAGTCTTGAACAGGCACAGCGTTTTCTTTCCGGAGAAAATTTTTATAGTCAGCATTACTTTGGATTTCATAAGGATATTAAAAATGGTCTATCCGGATACGTGTTTCGGGTTTGGGCACCAAATGCTGAACAGGTCTGGTTAGTTGGGGATTTTAATGACTGGACAGATTCTTTGCCTATGATTAAGGGAAACGAGGGGATTTGGGAGCTGTTTACCCAGCTGCCGGCTGAAGGGGATTTGTACAAGTACAAGATCCGTCAGGCAGGCGGCAGGGAATTGTTCAAAATCGATCCTTTTGCGATTGCTTTTGAGCAGCGTCCGGGAGATGCAGCAGTTATTCATACGATTCCGGAAAAGCGCTGGAAAGATGGTTTGTGGCAGGGAAGAAAGAAACGCTCGGATTACTTTAAACGGCCGATGAATATTTACGAGGTACATGCCAGTTCATGGCGCCATCACGATGATGGTACACCGTATACTTTTAAATCATTGGAGGAGGAGCTAATTCCTTATGTAAAAGAACTGGGCTATACTCATATTGAATTTATGCCGCTGATGGAGCACCCATTAGGTATGTCTTGGGGCTATCAGCTGATTGGCTACTTTGCTTTAAGCTCTTATTATGGAACACCAGAGGAGCTGCAAGCCTTTGTAGAAAGCTGTCATTTGAATAATATTGGTGTCTTGATTGACTGGGTACCAGGTCATTTTTGTATTAATGATGATACGCTCCCTTATTATGACGGAACACCGCAATTTGAATATGAAGACCCGGATCGGGCGAAAAACATTCGCTGGGGGTCGTTGAATTTTGATTTGGGCAAACCACAGGTCCAAAGCTTTTTGATTTCCAGTGCCCTTTTTTGGCTTGAAATGTACCATTTGGATGGCATTCGCGTGGATGCTGTTTCAAGCATGCTGTATCGGGATTATGATGAAGGACCGTGGACGCCGAATCATGAAGGAGGCAACCGAAATTTCGAAGGGTATTATTTCCTGCAGAAGCTGAATGCGGTTATTAAGCTCGCTCATCCGAAAGCAATCATGATTGCTGAAGAGAGTTCGTCAAAAACGCAAATTACCGGTTTGATAGAAACAGGAGCATTAGGCTTTGATTACAAATGGAACATGGGCTGGATGAACGATACTCTACGTTTTTATGAAATGGACCCGATTGTACGAAAAGAGCATTTCGATTTGCTCACTTTTTCATTTATGTACATGATGGACGAAAATTACATTTTACCTTTGTCTCATGACGAAGTGGTTCATGGGAAAAAGAGCCTGATGCATAAAATGTGGGGAGATCGCTACAAGCAATTCGCTCAGCTTAGGAATCTTTATGTATACATGATGACCCATCCGGGGAAAAAGCTTTTATTTATGGGCAGTGAGTGGGGACAGTTCCTAGAGTGGAAATATGATGAAGGACTGGAATGGCGGGATTTGCAGGATGATATGAATGCAAAAATGCAGTGCTTTACCCGTACGCTAAATGAATTTTATAAGGAGCATCGAGCGCTTTGGGAGCTGGATAACAGCTATGACACGATTGAGGTGATTGATGCCGACAATAGTCAGGAAACAGTACTCAGCTTTATCCGCAAGGGGAAAACAAAAAAAGACTTCCTACTTGTTGTATTAAACATGACTCCAGTAGAGCGTCAAGGGTTTTCTATCGGTGTGCCTTATGAAGGAAGCTATCATGAGATTCTGAATACTGAAATGAAGGATTTCGGTGGAACCTGGACAAAAATGAATGAAGATGCAGCTGCAGAGGAACAACCCTTCAAGCAGTTTGACTATCAAATTAGAACGACGGTACCTGCTCTGGGAGCAATTATTATACAGCCGAAAGATATCAAGATACGAAAAAAAACGAGGTAATACTTTGTCAGTAGAAGAAGGAGCGTTTTTTCTGAATACTGCAGGCAAATGAAGAAGCAATATAGTTTTTGAGGATGAAAGGAGGTAGGGTGAATTTATTCACCTGCACAAAAGATGAATAACGAAATGCTAGCAATGATTTTAGCCGGAGGGCAAGGAACAAGGTTAGGAAAGCTAACCAAAAATATCGCTAAACCTGCCGTGCCGTTTGGCGGTAGATACCGTATCATCGATTTTACGTTAAGTAATTGTGTTAATTCCGGAATCACAAATGTTGGGGTGGTTACGCAATATCAGCCGCTGGCATTGAATAGTCATATAGGCAACGGGGCAAGCTGGGGGTTAGACGGCATCAATTCAGGTCTAACGATTTTGCAGCCGTATTCAAGCTCAGATGGGGAAAAATGGTTTCAGGGAACAGCCCATGCGATTTATCAGAACATTGCCTATATCAACCAAATGAATCCTCAATATGTTCTTATTTTATCTGGTGATCATATTTATAAGATGAACTACGAAGCCATGTTGGAGGAGCATAAGCAAAACAATGCTTCCCTAACAGTGGCAGTTATTGAAGTACCAATCAAGGAAGCTTCCCGCTTTGGAATTATGAATACGGATGAAAATGACCGTATTATTGAGTTTGAAGAAAAACCAGATGAGCCTAAAAACAATTTAGCTTCAATGGGTATTTATATTTTTAACTGGGCTAGACTGCGGGAGGTTCTGATGAACAGCTATTCCAAAGATAGTCAAATGCTGGATTTCGGGAAAAATGTAATTCCTGCTTATCTTGATTCTGGAGAAAATGTGTATGCGCACCGCTTCAATGGGTACTGGAAAGATGTAGGGACAATTGATTCACTTTGGGAAGCCAATATGGAGTTTATTGATATCGATAACGAGTTTAATATTCGTGATTTATCTTGGC
This sequence comes from Enterococcus sp. LJL51, assembly GCF_054871795.1. Classification (NCBI taxonomy): domain Bacteria; kingdom Bacillati; phylum Bacillota; class Bacilli; order Lactobacillales; family Enterococcaceae; genus Enterococcus; species Enterococcus sp. LJL51. The sequence continues at coordinate 65,875 of NZ_JBTXLW010000002.1, forward strand.
GCATCTTCTCTAAAAACACCAGCTCGCCCCCTCATTTTATCACAGAAACGGCGTCTGTTGAGAATGCGCTGATTGTTGACGGCTGTTATGTGGCAGGCTCAATAAAAAATAGTATTCTGTCTACAGATGTTCAAGTAAAAGAAGGAAGCACTATTGAAAACAGCATTATCATGCCGAGAGCTCAGATTGGTCAAAATGTCACCATCAAGAACGCAATTATTGGTGAAGATGCGGTAATTGGGGATAACGCAGTAGTATATAATGAAGAGGAAATCGCCGTGATTGGTTATTCTGAAGTGATCGGAGTGAAAAAAGATGAAGACTAATAGAATGTGTGCAATTATTGGAAATATCGAAAAATTTGATGCATTGATGCCGCTGATTGAAAAAAGACCGTTGGCCACACTGCCGTTTGACTGTAAGTATCGTCTGATTGATTTTCAGTTATCCAGCTTAGTCAATGCAAACATCGACAGATTATTCATGGTCTTCAATGAAGGAGAAACCCAATCCGTTTTTGACCATATTGGCGGCGGAAAAGAGTGGGATTTAGATTCATTGAAAAATCGCTTTTTCACTTACTTTTATCAGGATTTCGTGAAAAAGAAAAATGAAAGAAAGCCGTTCTATAGCTCACTGATTGATTATCTACAAAAATCAAAATCAGAATATACGGTATTTATGAGCAGCCGGATGCTTTGTAATTTAGATTTGAGAGCCATTTTGAAAATCCATCAAGCCCAAGGAAATGATGTAACTGTTGTTTATAAACGGGTGAACAAAGAAAGTGTCTGTTCAGAGGATACTTTACTAGATATCAACGAAGAAGGTAGTGTGACTGGAGCCCATGTCTTGAAGGATGCCAGCGCAGAAGCCGAGAGAGTCAACCTGAGTATGGAAGCCTATATTGTTCAAACAGAGTGGCTGATTCAAACACTGGAATGGGCGCAGGAAAATGATGCATCACCAAGTCTGATTGATTTAATGAAATCTCAACTTGGTCAGGCGAAGTGCTCCACTTATGAGTACATTGGCTATCTTAAGAATATCCATGATATTCAGTCCTATTATCAAGCGAATATGGATATGCTGGATCCGCAGAAATTTAATGCGCTGATGTATTCCAATCAAAAAATCTATACGAAGTTTAAAAATGAAGTACCCACTTATTATTCTCCTGATTCTATGGTGAAGAATAGTCAGTTCGCCACAGGCTGTGTTGTCCAGGGAACAGTAGAAAATTCATTGGTTTCCCGTCGGACCAAAATTGATGTTGGTGCAGTGGTGAAGCACTCTCTCATTAACGCCAGTGCAAAAATTGCTTCGGGCGCTCAGATTGAATATGCTATACTGGATAAAGGTGTCGTCGTTGATTCTGGTGTTCAGATTAAAGGGACTCCGGATAAATTAGCTGTGATTCGAAAAGGAGCACATGTTACTGAAAATGTGGTTGGGGGAGAAGCTGAATGAAGATTTTATTTGCAGCAGCAGAATGCGCACCTTTTTTTAAGACAGGCGGTTTGGGAGATGTCGCAGAAGCGCTGCCGAAAGAGCTGAGAGAAAAAGGGCTGGATATTCGAGTGGTGCTGCCTTACTATCAGCAAATGCCGCAGAAGTACCAAGACCAGTGTGAAGATGTACTCAGCTTTTATGTAGATGTCGGCTGGCGCCATCAATACTGCGGTGTAAAAAAAATGATGCTGGACAATGTAACCTACTATTTTATTGATAATCAATATTATTTTGGCAGAGAAGGCTTATACGGTCATTATGACGATGGCGAACGATTTGCTTTTTTCCAGCTGGCTGTGATAGAAATGATGGAGAAAATTGCGTTTGTTCCAGCTGTTGTTCATGTTAATGATTATCATACAGCTATGATTCCCTTTTTAATTCGGGAAAAATATCATTGGATCCAGGAATATCAGAAAATTGAAACGGTCTTAACTATCCATAATATTGAGTTTCAAGGTATATTCTCTGCAGAAATCTTGCCAGATTTATTTGGGATGGGAACGGAAAGATACTTTGATGGAACCGTTCGTTTTGATGATAATGTCAATTTTTTGAAAACCGGAATTTTGTATGCCGGTCGTGTGAATACAGTTAGTCCTTCTTATGCACAGGAAATTCAGACACCGGAATTTGGGTCCGGACTGGATGGGGTGCTGAGGATGGAAAAGGATAAGCTGAGCGGTATCTTAAACGGCATTAACTATACAATGAATAATCCCGAAACAGATCCATTGATTCCAGCAAATTTCTCGGTAGCTGATTTAAACGGGAAAGCAGTTAATAAAGCTGCGCTGCAAAAGACAATGGGGCTGCCTGAAAGGGATGTACCGCTATTTGCAATTGTCAGCCGCTTAACCCATCAAAAAGGGTTTCAGCTGATTATGGATGAGATGGAATATATGATGGCAGCAGATATCCAGCTAGTTGTGCTGGGAACAGGAGACCCTGGATTTGAGCAGGGCTTTCGGAATTTCGCCGGCCGGTTCCCTGAGAAATGTTCGGTCAGTATATCCTTTGATATTAAATTGGCCCAATTGTTTTACGCCGGCGCTGATTTGTTCCTGATGCCTTCGGCTTTTGAACCTTGCGGTCTATCTCAGATGATCTCTATGCGCTACGGTACGCTGCCGATTGTTCACGAGATTGGCGGTTTGAAGGATACGGTAATTCCTTACAATCCGATAACAAAAGAAGGAACTGGTTTCGGTTTCTATGAGTTTCGTTCTTTCTATTTGATGGAGGCAATCAAGCAGGCAGCAGAGCTGTATAAGCAAGAGCCGGCTATATGGCAAGAGCTGATACGAGCAGCAATGGCCACGGATTTCAGTTGGCGGCAGCCTGGACAGCAGTACATCGACTTGTATCAGCTGTTAACAGGGGCGTAAATTTATAGGTGCTCATCGTTTTTCTATTAGAAAAACGAACATTATAAAGAACGTTAGTTATTTTATCGGCTATCAGTGAAAGTGGTTGAAGAATGTAGAAAAAGCTTCTGCTTTAACGAGTACGTACAAGCATCCACTATTCGCTGAATAGCTGTAAGAGCTGCTAAAACAACGTTCGTTTGGCTTTAAGAAGTTGTGACCGATTGCTGTCGCAACTTTCTGTTTTTCAAAAAGGGTAAAAGGGGATTTTAATCAGATGGAAATCACGAAAGAACAGTTTAAAGAAGATTTTAGGCGCAGGCTGCAGGAAAAGTTCACAAATGAAGTGGAAGAGGCTTCAAATGGAGAACTCTTTGATTCGCTGGGAGCTGTTATCCAAGCTTATTATTCAGATGCTTGGAAACAAACGCGGACAACGATTCGGGACAACCGGGCAAAACAGTCCTATTACTTTTCGATTGAGTTTTTACCGGGGAAAATGCTGAAAAGCAATTTACTGAACATGGGTCTTCTGGACATCGTGCGGGACAGCTTAGAAGAGATGAATGTCGATTTAGAGGATTTGTGCAAGGTAGAAAAGGACATGGCTTTAGGTAATGGCGGACTGGGAAGACTAGCATCTTGTTTTATGGATTCTATTGCTTCGTGTGGTCTTCCAGGCAACGGCAATGGTATCCGCTATGATTATGGCTTGTTCAAGCAGAAATTTGTCGACGGCAATCAAGTAGAGCTGCCGGATGAATGGCTGCGTGAGGGTAATGTGTGGGAGGTTCGTAAAGCAAGTAAAGCAGTCAATGTGAATTATGGCGGCAAGGTATATTTGAAAGAAGATGAAGAGGGCAGACTAAAGCCTGTTTACGAGAACCAGCAGGTTTTGCGTGCAGTTCCCTATGACACAGGAATGGTAGGCTATCAAAACGATATGGTTAATACCTTGCGTTTATGGTCAGCAGAGATTCCAGAGTTTGAAGAAAGCAAGTATTTGAGCATTGAAGAACGTCGTGATTTTCGTGACTTGACGTCAGTCCTATATCCTGACGATTCGAATTATGAAGGTCGTTTAATGCGCTTGGTTCAAGAATATTTCTTTGTGTCAGCAGGAATTCAAAGTATTATTCGTTCCCACAAACGAGCAGGTATAGCAATGAAGGATTTAGCAGAATATACGGCTATTCACATTAATGATACCCATCCGGCGCTTTGTGTGGCTGAAATGATGCGGATACTGATTGACGAGGAGGAGCTGAGCTGGGAAAAAGCCTGGGCAATTACAGTTAAAACGATGAGCTACACCAACCATACAATCATGGCAGAAGCATTGGAGAAATGGCCGGTATTTATGCTTCGCGAAGTAGTTCCGAGAATCTATATGATTATTGAAGAAATCGATCGGCGCTTTGTCAAAGAAATGTCTTCAGTGGTTGACCAGGAAATTATTGAGCGTACCCGAATCATTAAAGGGGATCAAGTGCATATGGCTCATTTAGCCATTATCGGCAGTCACAGTACCAACGGTGTAGCCAAGCTTCATTCCGATTTACTGAAAAGCATCGTGCTTCATGACTTCTATCTGCTTTACCCGGAAAGGTTCAACAATAAAACTAACGGAATTGCGCAGCGGCGCTGGCTGCAGCTGGCAAATGAGCCTTTAGCTAATGTGCTGGATGAAACAATCAGCACGTCTTGGCGCAGCAATCCCAATGATTTACATCTACTGATGAATTATAAGGATGATGAAGCTGTGCTGCAAAAGTTAGCTGAAACGAAAAGAAAGAACAAGGTTCGTTTGGCAAATTACATTCTTAATGCTACCGGAATTGAAGTATCGCCGGATGCTATTTTTGATGTTCAAATCAAGCGGCTTCATGCGTATAAACGCCAGCTGCTGAATCTGCTTCACATCTTGAAGCTCTATTTTGAGTTGAAGGATAATCCTGATGCGGATATCTATCCTCGCGTATTTATTTTTGGTGCCAAGGCAGCACCAAGCTATACGTATGCAAAGCATGTGATTAAATGTATCAATGAAGCGGCAAACCTAATTAATAATGATGAAGAAATTCAAGGGAAACTGAAGATTGTCTTTTTAGAAAACTATAATGTTTCCTTGGCAGAGATGATTATTCCGGCAGCAGATGTTAGTGAGCAGATTTCATTGGCTTCCAAAGAAGCTTCCGGCACTAGTAATATGAAGCTGATGCTGGATGGGGCAGTGACGATTGCGACTTTAGATGGCGCGAATATCGAAATTCGTGATATCGTTGGCGACGAAAATATTGTGATTTTTGGATTGACAGAGGATGAGGTTTATAGCTACTATGAAACACAGGACTATCTGGCAATCAAAATTTATGAAAATGACTTAGAGCTGCAGCGGATATTAAATGCGTTTATCGATGGGACAATTCCAAATATTCAAATTGAAGGACAGGAAATTTTCGATTCTCTAATCCGATACAACGATGAATATTTTACTTTACGGGATTATCATTCCTATATTGAGGCGCAGAAAACGATTGAGCGACTGTACCGCGATAAAAAACGCTGGCAGCAAATCAGTTTAATCAATACAGCAGAAGCCGGTCACTTTTCTTCTGACTATACTGTTCAGCGGTATGCAGAAGAAATCTGGCAGATTGAACCAGTCAAAGGCTTAAAAAAGAAGGGATGACAAAAGGATTCTCCTTTTGCTTCAATCCTTGCGCCTAGAATATCGTTGAGACGCTGTTTATTCATTTGATTTTAGGGGTGGGAGAGTTTCGACTGTCGCCACCCCTAAAATAAGACAGTTTATTTCTTTCGTTTTCATTAAGAGCCATTTATGAAGGAAACATACTGGTACGAAGCTAAAATCATTTGAAGCTGCGGAAGTTCAGCTGACTAATAGGGGATAGTAAGAGAATCGACATACGAAACAAGTGGTATGAAGGAACTTCCCGGTATCTAAACAAAGAAAGTAAGCGTAAATTTCATAGACAAAATTTTGTGGAGTTTATAGATTTAGGAGAGGCACAATGACTGCGATTTATTTTAATTCCTGGCTGGACGAGTACAAGCAGCCGTTTGGTGCAATAGAAAAGTTTAAAAACGCTCGTTTTTCACTTAGCGTCAAAGAAGAACAGGTTGAACAGGTTTCACTGATTATGCGTAAAGAAGCAGGGGAACGTGGACTTGAACGGCTGCCGATGACAGCTAGTGAGCATGACCTGTATACCTGTGGGTATGATTTTGCTCAGGGAGCAGGGTTATACTTCTATTATTTTGAAATTGTAAACAAATCTGCAACAAGTGAATATGAAACCACATACTGCGGATCGAATCAGGGCCAGGGGGGCCCATGTGTTTTATCAACAGACCTTGAGCAGGTACATCCCTATCAAATCACTTGCTATGACAAGGCGGATGCTGCACCTGACTGGTACCGCGAAGGGATTGTGTATCAAATTTTTCCTGACCGTTTTTTTAACGGGAACGAGCACCAGGAAATCTGCAATCCAAAGAAGAACACCTTTATCTACGGAACCTATGAAGATGAACCTATATACCTAAAGGATGAGCAGGGCGATATCATTCGCTGGGATTTTTATGGAGGCAACCTGCCGGGAATGATAAAAAAGATTCCTTACATCAAAACATTGGGTGTGACGGTAATCTATTTGAACCCAATTTTTGAAGCTGCCAGTAATCATCGCTATGATACAGGAGACTATTTGGCTATTGATGGTATCTTGGGTGATGAAGAGCAGTTTAAACAGCTAGTTTCAGCTCTCCACGAAAACGGTATTCGATTAATCTTAGATGGTGTTTTTAGCCATGTTGGAAAAAACAGCCGGTATTTCAACTTCGACGGTCGCTATGGTAAAGAAGCTGGGGCGTATCAAACGCAAAACAGTCCATACTTTCCTTGGTTCAAATTTACGGAGTACCCAGAGGACTATAAGTCGTGGTGGGGGATTAAGGATCTACCTGAGGTGGATAAAGCCAATGAAGATTTCCAAAAATTTATCTATGCCGGAGATAGCAGTGTATTAGATAAATGGACTGGTCTTGGTGTGGACGGCTGGCGGTTGGATGTTGCGGATGAACTGCCGGATTTCTTTATTGAAGGTTTTCGAAAGAAGCTTGATCAATATCCTGAACGGGTGCTGATTGGAGAAGTTTGGGAAGATGCTTCAAAAAAGCAGTCCTATGGTGAAAGAAGACAGTATATTTTTGGAGAGAAGCTTCATGGTGTGATGAATTATCCCTTTCGGGAATTGATTCTTTCTGTTGTTCGAAGAGAACAGGTGCCACAGGCAACAGCAGAGCAGTTGACAGTTTTACAGGAAAATTATCCAATGGATATTTTCTATAATAATTTGAACAATATTGGGACACATGACACAGAAAGAATTCTGACATTGCTGGATAATGACTTATCCAGACTTAATTTGGCTGTTGGAATGATGTTCATGCTGCCGGGAGTACCGACGATTTATTATGGTGATGAGGCGGGGTTAACTGGCGGGAAGGATCCTGAAAATCGAAAATTCTTTCCGTGGAAGGACAAAAATCAAACGATTTTTAACCTATATCAAAAGTGGATTGATCGTCGGAAAAAGAATCCTGTATTGGTACAGGGTGCGTTTTATCCATTTTATACTGAAAATATTTTAGGGATTCTTCGCTGCAATGAGCAGCAAGCTGCGTTGTATTTGATAAATCTAAGTGAGGAGGAAACTCTTGTTTCAGCTGAATCATGCTGCTTTACAAGAAAGCTGCCTTTTTCAGATCAGCTTGTTTATGACATGCTGGCAGGAGTGACGATTTCCGGGCAGCAGGATTACTTCGTTGAAAAAGAATGGAGAAAATAGCTGCTTAGAACCTAGAGAATAGAATAATGATAAACAACAGAAAACCAGACGTCAGCACTTGTATATGCCGTCTGGTTTTCTGTTGTTTATTTTTTCTTTGCCAGCATTTTGAATAATTCATGACTGATCATTTCAATATTTTTCAAGGTGTAGTCTCTATCCATTGCCTGTTGGAGAGAGACTGGTTCCCGCTGGATGGAGAAAATGCCGTCAAACAATGCCTGTTCAGGGATTTCTTCATAGCTGCCGCAGAGCAGCAGTACAGAGGTGTGATATTTCGCTGCTAATTGTGCTACGCCGTATGGCACTTTTCCGGCACTGGACTGCGTATCCAGACATCCTTCGCCAGTGATTACCCAATCACTTTTGGCTATATGTTCTTCCAGCCTAGTTAATTTTGAAAAGATGGAAAATCCCGGCTGCATCTCTCCGTCTAATAGGGCGAAAGCACCGCCTAAACCGCCGGCAGCTCCTGCACCAGCAATGAGTCGTAAATCAGCAAAACCGTTTTGCACTAGATATTCAGCGGTTAGATAAAGCTGAGTATCCAGCTGTTCGATTTGAGCTGCTGTTAATCCTTTTTGCGGACCAAATATTCTGGCAGCGCCTTTCCTGCCGCAATAGGGATTAGCAACATCGTTTGCTACAATTAGTTTGACACCAGCTAAACGCTGTTTAGCTTTTTCTATTTCCAGCTGATGGGTGACCAGCAGAGGGTTTTCACAGCCAGCTGCTAATAATTGACCGGCGGCGTCAAATAAGCGGGCACCAAGCCCCTGCAGCATCCCTAATCCACCATCAGTTGTTCCACTGCCGCCCAATGTTACAATCAGTTGTTTTACTCCGCGGCTGACAGCGTCTGAGACTGCCAGACCAAGCCCATAAGAGCTGCCAAGATAGCTTTCTTCCTTACGACCTTTTAGGAAGTGAATGCCGACAAAGCGGGCAGATTCAATGACAGCCGTTTCTATTCCTTCAATCGTGGTTAAAAAATAGTCTTCTTGAATTGCTTCACCAAATGGATTCAGGCTATCAAATTTTATGTACTGTCCATCAAAAGCAGCGGCAACCGATTCAATTGCCCCTTCACCACCATCAGAAATAGGAATGACATGGACTGGATTTGCAAAGGGCTGGATACCTCGTTCAATAGCTTTACCCAGTTCTGTTGAGGTTGCACACTCCTTAAATGAATCGATTGCTATAGTAACGTTCATCCTTTTCCACTCCTTCATTTTTTACTTAGACAGCTTTATCATACATGTCTGAAATTCAGATACGTTTTTTTTACAGGAGAGCTTAGTTCGATCAACCGAGCACGGCAACAGCCAGCACGATCTGCATGTGTTCCTATCAAGAGACACGTCAATTATTTATGCAAAGATTCTGCAGCCAACACATGTCCAATAGCTTAGACTTTTTGATGAAAACAAACAAGACAAAGATACACTGCCGCTTCTTAAAGATATCATATTTTTAGACACAGTTAAAAGGGATAACTGCTTTAATAATTTAAACATAGAAACTATAGCTGGAGGACAAAGAAAAAAGATTCTTGACCCTGGTTCAAATGACCAAGACTAAGAATCTTTTTTGATGCTTTAGAAAGATAAGAGAGGGCTGGAGCTTATATAGCTGTTGGGTTGCTGCCTAGCTCTTCTTCGGAAGAAGGCCGCCATTCTTCTGGAATAGCTTCCATAATCTCATCGATTGACGGCACATCAAAGCCTTCGGGTTTCTCCTCGGACCAGGTTTTACCGCCGTCTGTTGAGTAAAGTGTTTTGCCGTCCTCTGTTTTAGAAAGTACAGTATTCATGGCAGCTTCGTATCCTTCCGGTGCATTTTCAGACCAAGTCTTCCCACCATCTGTAGAATAAAGGAGTTTTCCATTCTCTAGCTTCATTGATACGCCGTCAGCATCAGAAAGGGGCACACCATTTTCAATCCAATCTTCAATTTCTTTCAACGGATCAGACCAAGTTTTGCCGCCGTCTTCAGAATAGGTCCAGCGTTCCTGCTGAGGATCGAATCTGGATAGCTGTTTTCCATCGCTGCTTTTCCAAGTTAAAGTACCGTCATCTGCAATGTCGATTCCTTCGGGTATTTTCTCAGACCACGTTTCGCCCCCATCTGATGAGAATGTCCAGACATCAGCTTCTCGTTTCATGATGACAGTATTTCCATCTGAGTCAGTAAATGGGGAGAAATAAGTACTGCTTTTTGAAGTGTTGTTCATTTCTTTTGTTTGTGCCTGTTCGTAGCCCAATCGGCCGCTGCTGTCTTGAGAAATACCTTCCAGCGGTGTTTTTGACCAAGTTTTACCGCCATCTGACGAGAATTCCCACCGATTATTATTTCGTCGGAAATTGACATTCTCGAATGCTGCTGAGCTGTTTGCTGCTGACATTGTTAAAGGGGCTTTGCTTTCTGCTTGCTGGGCGGATTTACCAATGCTGTATGAAGCGAAAGACAAGCCGACAAGGGCAATAACGGCGCCCGTCCTGACTGTTAAAGGAATCTTCTTTAGACGAGACTGCCAAGTACTCTGCACAGCTTCAGGTTCGTTTTTCATGTGTTGTTTAGTCATAATTACACCTTCATTTCTTGTTTGATAGGACTATTTTAAACAAACAACCTTTAGTGAACCTGTAGTAAAAATACAACTATTCAGGCTTCGTTAAAGGTTCAACAGTGATAATTATCTTGAAGCTTTTATGAAGACAAGTTTTTGACCGGACAGGCTATGGTATGATAATAAAAATTAATGTTCTGAAACTAGTAGCAAAGGAGAATAATAAGATGAAGCTTCTTTTAGTAGAAGATGAAGAGATGCTGGCAGAAGCGGTTGCTCAAATTTTGAAAAAAGATGGGTATTCAATTGATATTGCAGCGGATGGTGAATATGGATTAGACTGTCTGCTGTCAGGAATCTATGATTTAGCTGTTTTGGATATTATGCTGCCAAAAAAGGATGGGCTTACGCTGCTGACAGAGGCGCGGGAAGCTGGTATCCAAATTCCTGTACTTATGCTGACGGCTAAAGGCGAGTGGGAGGATAAGGTGGATGGTCTAAACAAGGGCGCAGATGATTATCTAGCTAAGCCTTTTCAGCATGAGGAGCTGTCTGCACGTTTAAAGGCATTAAGCCGCAGACGGGGAGAATACAAGCAGGATGGACGTTACACCTTTGGAGACATCAGCTTGGATCCGTACGCGCTGATGCTGGCAGGTGCAGAAAAATCAGTAAAGCTAACGAATAAAGAAGCCGGTATTTTAGAATTGCTGATTGTTAATTATCCTCAATTATCAGAAAAAGAAAGAATTATTGAAAAAATTTGGGGATTTGATTCAGATGCAGAAGACAATCACGTAGAAATCCATATTTCACTTTTAAGAAAAAAACTAAAGCAAGTCAATAGTCTGGCAAAGATAAAAGTAATGCGGGGCTTAGGCTATAGACTGCAGCTGCCAGAGGAGCTGGAAGGATGATAGCCGCATTTCGTAAGCATTTAATAGGAATAACAACGGCCTTTGTAGCGGTCATTTTGCTGGCTGCATTTATCATTATTTATACAACCACCTACTTAAGAATAAGTGCCGAAAATCAGGAAAAATTGAGCCAAGTAGAAGAGCTTCATATCACTGGAGGTGAAGTGAAACAGGGGAAAGAAAAGCTGGCAGATAACCCTTTAGTCATCAACCGTATCATTCCTGGTTCCGGTGTTTATTTCAACCTGCTGGTAGATAACAACGGTAAACTATTAACGATAGATTCTGCTGTAAAAATGGCAGAGCAGGAATTTGCTAAAGCGGCTAAAACTGCTTGGAATAATAAAAATCAGGGCACAGTGACTCTTGGAGACCGAGAATGGCAGTACCTTGTTTCTCCAGCAATTGTTTCACTGGTTAATGGAGAAGAAGAAATAAAGGAGCAGGATGATACCTACCTAATTCGCTTTTTAGATATTACAGATTCAAAAAAAAGCTTGACCTTTTTAGCATTAACTTTGATAAGCGTCGGGATTGCTTTGCTAGGTTTGTTTTTTTTAGTGATTGTTTATTTTACTAATCGTGCGATGAAGCCGATGGTCAAGGCCTGGGAAAAGCAACGGCAATTTGTGGCAGATGCCTCTCATGAATTGAAAACACCTCTTAGTATTATTACAGCAAATGCCGGGGTTTTATATACCAATAAAGAAGAAACAATAGCGGATCAGATAAAATGGCTGCACAATATTTCAAAGGGAGCAGAGCGAATGAATGGTCTTATAAATAATCTACTTTCTTTGGCTAAAATTGAAGCGCCAAAGCAGCTCAATTTTTCAGAAGTCAGAGTAGATCAGCTTATACTGGATAATCTGGCAGCTTATGAATGCAGATTTGCTGATAAGCAGATTACTGTTGCTAAAGAGCTTCCTAAGACGTTCATGTGGACAGATTCAAATCTGCTGGATCAGCTGCTGGGAATTTTTATTGATAATGCCTATAAATATACAAATAATGGAGGCAGCTTTACTGTTCAGCTAACGACCAATCAAAAATATGTCTACTTGGTATTTAGAAATTCAGGACAGAAGATCCAAGCGGAGGAGCTGCCGAGAATTTTTGACCGTTTCTACCGTTCAAATAATGTCAGACAGCAGCATGAAAACAGCTATGGTCTTGGTCTAGCGATTGCTCAAAATATTTTAGAGGCTCTGGGAGGAAACGCTGAAGTTAGCAGTTCAGATATAGAAACTTCTTTTATACTCTCTTTTCCTGTGACAAACAAAAAGTTGTTCAACAATATTCAATGAAATCCGAGTAGTAGTAATTCATCCAAAGCTGAGAATCATTTATGTTAAACTAAGTCAAAGCAGCCCAGCTGAAGTGCTAGAGGGCAGCTAGCTCATTTACTTCAGCGGAAAAAGGCTTCAAGTAGAAAAAAATGTATAAAGTAAGAAGCGTGCGGAGCCTGACTGGCTCATGCACGCTTCTTTATTGTCTAAGCACGATGGAATGAAGCTTTTCAGACGAGTAAGTCTATATCATAGTTAAAGCCGTTTTGATCACTTAGCTGTTTGTAAAACTCTCCGCTTTTTTTGATGGTTCGCTTTTGTGTAGGCAAGTCAAGCGACACTAAACCGTAACGGTTTTTATAGGAGTTAATCCATGACCAGCAGTCAATAAAGGTCCATAAATGATAGCCTTTAATATTGCAGCCTTCTTGAATAGCTTTCCATAAATAAGCCAAATGGTCTTGAATATAAGTAATACGGTAATCATCAATGACTTGACCTGTTTCGTCCATAAAGCGTTCTTCATCAGCAACTCCCATTCCGTTTTCTGAAATAAAGGCTTCAATATTACCATAATTATTCTTTATATCCATGCACAGATCAAAAATTCCTTTTTCATAAATTTCCCAGCCTCGATAGTCATTCATTCGGCGTCCCGGCATGATATGATTTTCGAAGAACCATTCCGGCAGGAAAGGACCGGCAGAATTTACAGTGGTTAAGCGTGCTTTAACACGACGGGGCTCATAATAGTTCAAACCGAGGATTTGAGCGGTATTCTCTTTGATAAGTGTTAAGTCTTCTGCTGTATAATCGGCCGGCAGCTGGTTATATTCTTTCAATAAAGCAGTCAGCTCTTCTGGAAACTCGCCTTTGACCATTGGATCGAGAAAGCTGCGTGTATAAAAGAGATCCGCTATTTTTGCAGCCTGCACGTCCGCAGGATTTTGACTTCTTGGGAAAGTCGGACTTAAGTTCAGAATGACCCCGATTTTACTGGGAAGTTTCTGTTTTTTATGAGCAGATATGGCTTTTGCATGAGCAAGAATAGTAAAGAATGCTGCTTGAGCACCGCGTTTGAAATCGATGATATTTGGATAATGAAAGTCTTCTAAGTAACTACCAAGAATTGGTCCCAGCGGTTCATTGAAGGTAAACCAATGATAAACTAAGTCGCCAAATTCTTTAAAACAGGCCGCTGCAAAATTGGCATAGGCATCAACAACTTCTCTCGATTCCCAGCCGCCTTTATCTTGTAACTTCGCCGGCATATCAAAATGATAAAGATTGGCAAAAACTTTGATATTTTTATTGTTCATTTCGGTGAATAAGTCTCTATAAAAGGCAACCGCTTTTGGATTTACCTCGCCAGTCCCGTCATTTGGAAACATTCTCGCCCACGAAATCGAGACACGAAAAGAGTTATGACCAGTATCTTTCATGAGCTGAACGTCCTCTTTATAGCGGTGAATATGATCGGTAGTTACTTCAGAGCTAATACGATTGTAAAAACGATAGGGCTGCTCTTTGTACCAGCGTTCCCAAACCGTTTCTGCTTTGCCGGTTTCGCCTCTGCCCTCTGCCTGCTCAGCAGACCAGGCAGAGCCCCACCAAAAGTCTTCTGGAAATGTTAATTGTTGTTTATTCATGATTGTCCTCCTTGTTTACAAGGATATAATATCATCAATTCAAGATAAAATAAATAGTTTTATATTAAAAAGTATATACTTTTGTTTTTGAGAGTTTTATTTTTTTATGTTTACCTTGATAAAAGTAGTGAAAAGTATATAATTAATTATATCTTTTATAACGAAATGAGGAGAGGAAATGAAAAAGCTGCCTAAGTATATGGAAATCTATTTAGATATAAAAAAGAAAATTACTGAGGATTTTTTTAAGATAGGCGAGAAGCTGCCGACTGGGGATGAACTGGCAGGGGAGTATCAAACCAGTAAATTAACAGTTAAGAAGGGTATTGATTTGTTAGTCTCCGAAGGAGTGCTCAGGTCGAGAAGCGGGTTTGGAACAGAAGTGCTGCGCAAGCCTATTGATAATTCAAAGGTGTTTGGTCCAAATGAAGGGCTTTTTAGTGTAGTTGGAGAGGAGCATGTGGATTCAGAAATCCATACGTTTTCGATTGAGCTGCCTTCAGATGCGGTGGCTGAGATGTTAAAAATTGATAAAAAAGAATATGTCTATCATATTATCCGAAGTCGATTTATTGATCATCAGCCCTATTCGATTGAGCGGACATTCATGCCATTGTCTATCATTCCAGGACTGGAGCCTAAGCATCTTAAAAAGTCAGTATATTCTTATATAACAGATGATTTAGGACTTGAGATAAAGACTTCTCATATTCGGATTAAAGGAGATACAGCAACGGAATTTGATGGTGGTCTTTTGGCGATTGAACCTGGTGAATTTATGATTGAGGTAGAAAAAAATGTTTTTCTAGCGAATGGTCTTCCTTTTGAATATTCAATTACCCGGCATCTTTATCAGGATTTTGTTTTTGAAGCAGTATTTGTAGAAAATTAGTAATAAATAAAGCCATTTTTTGGCTTTTTCTTTTTCTTATAATCAAAAGTATATATTTTTATATAAAGTTATTTACTTTTACAAGAATTAGTAGTATGATACTTCTTGTAGTAAGTGCTTACAATAAAAACGAGGAGAGTTAACATGGAAAAGACTAGTAAAAAAGATCTTATCTTTGAAAAGTTTGGACTGATTGCCACGAAAATGGGTAACCAAATCCATTTGAGAACGTTGAGGGATGCCTTTGCTACATTCATGCCCTTTATGATGCTGGCCGGCTTTGTCACACTCATTAACTATGTAATTTTAGAGCCTACAGGATTTATGGGGAAAATCATTGATCCAGCTACCTTAACGACTGTTCAGGAAATTGGTATATCTATTGCCAACGGTACATTGAGTATTACGACCTTGCTTGTTGTAGCTGCAGTTTCTTATCATATGTGCGTAAGCCGCAATTATACAAATCATATTGCAGCAGTACTGGTCGCTATCTCTACCTTTGTAGTATTGACACCAATGAAAACAATGTTCTTACCGGAAAATGCTCAGAAAGCAGTTGAAGTAAGCGGAGTGATTCCAGTCACTCATACTGGAGCATCAGGTATGTTTGTTGGGATTTTTGTCGGCTTATTAGCAACAGAGCTGTTTATCAAATTATCTAGTAATGAAAAGCTTCAAATCAA
The DNA here is from genome assembly GCF_054871795.1 of Enterococcus sp. LJL51. Lineage (NCBI taxonomy): Bacteria > Bacillati > Bacillota > Bacilli > Lactobacillales > Enterococcaceae > Enterococcus > Enterococcus sp. LJL51. The sequence goes on from NZ_JBTXLW010000002.1 coordinate 81,633, forward strand.
GCTTTCAGGTAATATTCCTCCAGCAGTTTTAAAATCATTTAATGTGTTGATTCCCATTATGATTACGGTCACTAGCTTTGCAATTCTATCATTTATAGTCAATCAGCTATTTAATATGGATGTAAATGGGTTAATTACTAATGTTATCACTGGTCCGCTGAGCAAAGTAACGACAGGCTTACCAGGCTTTCTTCTAATCACATCAATTGCCAATTTATTCTTTGGCTTCGGGATTCATCAGGCAGTGATTTCCGGCTCTTTATTAGATCCGTTCCTTATCCAAAATATGCAGGAAAATATGGCTGCTTATGCTAGCGGTGAAAAAATTCCTCATATTATCAATATGGCATTTAAAGATACTTTCGCTGTAATGGGCGGTTCCGGCAACACGATTGCTCTGTTAATTGCAATCTTTATTTTTAGCCGCCGGAAAGACTATAAAGATTTTGCCAAGCTGTCTGTTACGCCAGCTATCTTTAATATCAGTGAACCAATTATTTTCGGACTGCCGATAGTTTTTAATATCAGCTTAATCATTCCTTTTGTTTTGGCGCCGATTTTCTCTTTAACAGTTGCCTATTTTGCTACAGCTGCAGGCTTAATTAATCATGTAGTTGTACAGATTCCTTGGACGACACCTCCGGTTATTTCCGGCTTCTTAGCGACAGGCGGGGATTGGAAAGCAGCCGTCTTACAGATTTTGATTATTGCTGCAAGTGTATTTATTTATCTGCCGTTCCTTCGTGTAGATGAAAAAGTAACAGCCAATATGGCAAAGGAAGAAACCGTTGGAGACAACATGTAGCAAGTAAGCATTAAAAATGATACAAGCTTGGGAGAAAAGGGTTTAGATATTTATCTATCTCTCAAGCTTGTATCATTTTTTGGATTTAGACCAGAAAGACTTCCTGATACTGAGATAAAGAACTAAATCAGACTGCTTCTCTTGATTACAGTGGTCGGCGTGCTATAATTGGAAAGGATTTTCAGTGTGTTTGAGCAGTTTTATTTTGTTTATAAGTGGAGGGCTAGTGATGGTTACAGAAAAGAAGTTTAGAAATGATACATGTGCTTGGGTCAATATAGATTCTGACAATATGGCCGATCATTCTGAATTGTACGAACAGTATGGTATTGACAATGAGATTATTTCTTATGCGCTGGATAAAAATGAACGGGCGCGTATTGAATTTGATAGTGAACTGGACATGTTTACCTTGATTTATAATGTTCCAGAAAATAAAGAAAGTGCCATTCGCTATGAAACAAATCCCATGACCTTTCTTGTTAAGGAACAGCAGCTAATCACCATTTCAAATAGTAAAAATGCCTATATTGTTCAAGAAATGGAGAACTATTTAGCTAAGAATTCGACCGTTTCTGTATTTAAGTTTCTTTTTTCAAGCTTGTTTATTATTTCTGATAATTATTTTCCGATTATTGAAGAAATGAATCGAGAAAGAAATCATATTAATGATATGCTGAAGGAAAAAACGACGAAGAAAAATCTTTTAGCATTATCTGATCTGGAAACAGGGGTCGTCTACTTTCTGTCTGCAGCAAAACAAAATGCTGTTTTGATAGAGCAGATTAAAACACAGAGCATTTTTCGTTTATTGGATAATGTCGAAAGAGAGCAGCTGGAAGATACTCATATTGAAGCGCGGCAGTTAGTGGAAATGGCACAGCTGACTTCCCAAGTACTGCAGCAGCTTTCTGGTACGTATAACAATATTTTGAATAATAATCTGAATGATACAATGAAGCTGTTAACCGTGCTTTCTATTTTATTAACTGTTCCAACGATTGTAACCGGCTTTTTTGGGATGAACATGCCGCTGCCTTTAGAGCATAACTTGCTAGGCTGGGTTATTGCAATTGGAATTAGCGTTGTTGGCTGGTTCACATTGTCCTTCATTCTGCATTTTGTACTAAAATAAGAAAGATTGACATTGTGTTTAGAAGCTTCATGAACACCTTTGACAGGAGCTTAAACGGCTATAAATGAGGCTTGAGAAGAAAGAAATAAGTGGACTGGAACATCAGTTAGACAGACGATGCTTCAGCCTCTTACAGTTGATTTACGAATACTTCAAATCAGCTTCTTTTGAATTTAGCGTGGACTGCTTGTTTTTTGCAATATTTTTGCTGACAAAATAGTTTACGAAAAATGAATAGAATGAAAGCACTTTTTTGATTGTTTCCAACTTGTCTAATAAAAATGAAGTAAATAAATTTTCGGGCTTGTAAATTTAAAAGAATAATGTTATTCTGATACCGTAAATGGATTGTTACTGTTAGGCAGGCAAAACCAGAATCAACTATTGTGCTAGTTTTAGCAGGAGAAGTAGGTGGATTCTAGGTTTTTTTATTTTGGAATGGAGGGTGTTCATTATGATTATTGAAAAGATACTGAATAATAATGTCGTGATGGCACGCAATGCTTCCGGAGAGGAAACTGTCTATATGGGCCGTGGATTGGCTTTCAAGAAACGTGTGGGTGATGAGCTTTTACCAGAGTTTGTTGAAAAGGAGTTTGTTCTCAAGGATTCAGCCTTATCTAGTCAATTTCAGCAGCTGTTTTCTGATCTACCTTCAGAAGAGGTGGAGGCAGTTAAAAAAATTGTTGATTTGGCGGAGGAAAAGCTGGGAGTGGAGCTTTCATCTAATGTTTATCTAACATTGACTGACCACATTCATTACGCCTTAGCTCGAGCAAAAGATGGAATTGAACTTCCTAATCCCTTAAAATATGAGACACGTAAGTTTTACCCAAAGGAGTTTGAAGTTGCCAAGCAGGGGATACAGTTAATCAATGAGCAGTTTGGTGTCGCCTTTGGTGATGATGAAGCCGGTTTCATCGCTTTTCATATTGTCAATGGGGAACAAGGCAACAACACCATGGAAGTTACCATGACTGCTACGGAAATTGTCGGCAGCATTTTAACCATTATTGGCAGGTATTTCGGTACATTGTTTGATGAAGATTCTCTGAATTATCAGCGAATGGTTACTCATCTTCAATTTTTCAGTCAACGCTATTTAAAGGATGAACTGAGTAGTGAAGAGGATGAATTCCTTTATGAACTGATTCAGTCCAAATATCCCAAAGCCTTTCAGGCGGTTCAGCGGATTAATGAGTATTTACAGAAAAAGTACGATAAGCCGGTTGGACAAGCGGAACAAACCTATCTAACCATCCATATTCAGCGGCTGGTTGGAGATGCAGAAAAAAATAAATAAAAGTCAATCGCAGGATTGTTACTGGTAATGCAGGCTAAACCCGGATTGAAAAGACAAGTAGGTACAAGTTTGTTTTGTGCTACTGTTTTTTCAATTTGGGTTTTTCTTATATAAAAAAAGAAAGAGGTATATCTATGAGTAAAAATCAAGAAATAGCAAAACGGGTACTAAATCTGGTTGGCGGAGAGTCCAACGTAAACACAGTCGTCCATTGTGCAACAAGACTACGTTTCAATCTGAAGGATGAAAGCGTTGCGAAAACGGAAGATTTAAAAAATGACCCTGATGTCATTCAGGTTGTTCAAAGCGGCGGTCAGTATCAGGTCGTAATCGGCAGTCATGTAAATGATGTCTACAAGGAATTACTGGCACAGAGCAGCTTAGGCAATGAAGGACATGAAGACACTGCCTCAGGAAACGGTAATATTTTTAATCGTCTGATTGACATTATATCTTCCATTTTCACACCGTTTTTAGGAGCGATGGCAGGAGCTGGGGTACTAAAAGGCTTCTTGACGTTAGCTTTGACTATGGGGTGGTTGGCAGCTGACTCAGGTGTTTATCTGGTACTCTTTGCAGTTGCGGACGGACTGTTCACCTACTTGCCGATTTTACTGGCTTTCACAGCAGCTAAAAAGTTCAATACGAATCAGTTTTTAGCAGTCTGTTTAGCGATGGCACTGGTTCATCCGAGTATTAATGCTTTAGCCGGAACAGAATTGAGCTTCTTCGGTATACCGGTAATTTTAGGGGCAAGCGGCTATACATCCTCTGTTATTCCGATTATTCTAGCCGTTTTTGTTATGCAGTATGTAGAACGTTTCTTTAAAAAGGTCATTCCTAATGCGCTGCAAATCATTTGCGTTCCTTTAGCTGTATTTTTAGTAATGACGCCATTAACTTTTATCTTAATTGGACCAATTGGAACAGTTGCTGGGAACCTGCTTGGCGGTGCGTATAATTCAATTTATGGCTTGAGTCCGTTGTTGGCTGGCGCTGTGATGGGTGGATTATGGCAAGTATTTGTAATGTTTGGTATGCATTGGGGCTTCGTGCCAATCATGATGCTGAACCTTTCCGAAGCCGGCGGCGGTATTGATACAATGATGCCGATGCTATTGCCGGCAGTAATGGCACAGGGTGGTGCAGCATTGGCTGTCTTCCTTAAGAGTAAAGATGTAAAAATGAAAGGCTTATCTCTTTCAGCCGCATTGACTTCTATCTTCGGAATTACTGAACCAGCGGTTTATGGAGTTACACTGCCGCTTAAGAAACCATTTATCGCAGCTTGTATCGGTGGTGCAGTTGGGGGCGCTTTTGTAGCCTTCAGCGGTGCAAAAAATTATGTTTTTGGTCTAGTTAGCGTCTTTAGTTTGCCAGGTTTTATTGCTCCAGATTCAAGTGATACTTCTGGAATTGTTTCTGCAGCCATCGGTACAGGGATTGCTATCATCTTAGCCTTTGTCCTGACACTTGTTTTAGGTTTTGAAGAAGGCGGACAAACAAAAAACGAAGTTATCGAGGCAGAAAGTAAGAAAGAAGCAGGCTCTGAAAATGGTCAAAAATTGGTTTTAGCAAGTCCAATCAGCGGAGATCTTTTCTCTTTATCTGAAGTGAAGGACGATGTGTTTGCCTCTGGTGCAATGGGTAAAGGCTTAGCTATACGTCCAACGGATGGTAGTGTCTATGCTCCTGTTGATGGAGAAATAACGACTATTTTTCCAACAGGTCATGCAATAGGTATTACGTCAAACGAAGGAATTGAACTATTGATTCATGTAGGGATGGATACGGTTGAGTTAAATGGAGAAGGATTCGAGACATTTGTTAAAGCTGGTGATAAGATTTCAAAAGGAGAGCTACTGGTTCAATTTGATCCGGAATTAATTACGAGTAAAGGGTATTCTATTGAAACCCCTGTAGTTATTACCAACAGCAACAGCTTTTTAGATGTTCTTGATTTATCTCAGGAAAATGTTCTGCACGGAGAAGATTTTCTAGTTGTAGTAAAATAAAAGCAGGTTTAGAAAAACGGAATGGAGGAAGAAATTACATGAAAAAAACGACAGGCTTCCCAGAGGGATTTTTATGGGGTGGAGCGACAGCAGCTAATCAGCTGGAAGGCGGGTATCGTGAGGACGGCAAAGGACTTTCAGTTGCTGATGCTATGCCAGGCGGAAAAGAACGGTTGGCGGTCCTTTCCAGCGAGACTTTTGACTGGTCGATTGATGAAGAGAAGTATGTCTATCCTAATCATCGGGGCATTGATCATTACTATCGTTTTAAGGAAGATATCAAGCTGTTTGCTGAAATGGGTTTTAAATGCTATCGCTTCTCTATTGCGTGGGCACGTATTTTTCCACAAGGAGATGAGCTTGAACCAAATGAAGCTGGTTTAGCGTTTTATGAAGAAATGATTGATGAATGCCTGACCTATGGGATTGAACCTGTTATCACGATTTCCCATTACGAAATGCCGCTTCATTTGGCAGTTGAATACGGCGGTTGGAAGAACCGTAAGCTGATTGATTTCTTTGAGCGTTATGCTCAGGTAGTTCTGACCCGTTTCCATGAAAAGGTGAAGTACTGGATGACATTTAACGAAATCAACTCAGCATTTCACATGCCTGTTTTAAGCCAAGGGTTAATTAAACAAACGGGTGCCGGAGATAAACAAAATCTGTTTCAGGCATGGCATAATCAATTTGTCGCCAGTAGCAAAGCCGTCAAAATTGGACATGATTTAAATCCGGAGCTCAAAATTGGTTGTATGATTATTTATGCGACAACGTATAGCCTGGATGCAAATCCAGTCAATCAAATGGCAACTCTGGAACAAAATCAGGAATTCAATTTCTTCTGTACAGATGTACAGGTTCGGGGAGAATACCCAGCTTATACTAATCGTATCTTTAAAAAATATGGTGTGGACGCAGAAAAACTGGAAATCCTTGAAGGTGATTTGGACTTGCTGAAGGCTTACCCGGTAGATTATATTGGCTTTAGCTACTACATGTCTACTGCTGTAACGATTACTGAAAAAAGCGAAGAAGTGAATGGCAATCTGCTTGGCGGAGTAAAAAATCCGTTCTTGAAAGCCAGCGAGTGGGGCTGGCAAATTGATCCAGAAGGCTTGCGGATAGCCTTGGATGAGTTGTATGACCGCTATCAGAAGCCGTTGTTCATTGTCGAAAATGGCTTGGGAGCGATTGATCAGGTTGATGAGAACTTTTATGTAGCGGATGATTACCGAATTGATTATCTGCGCCAGCATATTTTAGCAATGGAAAAAGCTATTGAGGATGGAGTTGACTTGATGGGCTACACGCCATGGGGCTGTATTGATTTAGTTAGTGCCTCCACTGGAGAAATGAGTAAGCGTTACGGTTTTATTTATGTCGACTTAGACGATAATGGAGCAGGCAGCATGAACCGTTATAAGAAAAAATCATTTGACTGGTACAAGCAAGTAATCGAGTCCAACGGTAAAAAGCTGGATTAATCGTAAAAATGTAAATGAATGAATAGTAAAAAAATAACTCGGAGGACCGTCATCTGGCGGAACCTGCGAGTTTTTTGGTTCTTGGTTGAATTGTGTTAGTAGGACAAAAGCTGAATAAACTCACAGAGCTTGAAACAAATGCAGAAACATCCTGATGCTGTTTCAAGTTCTTTCTTTTATGCGGAGAAAAAATAAGTCTTTGAACAATATAAATACGAGAATGAAGAGGATAAAATTTTACAGCATTACTACACGTTTGATGACTTTGCTCTTGTTGTTCAATCCTTCTGTGACACTTTTAATCTGTAATTTTAGGCGATTTCATTTTATCTGTTTGTTGAACCTTTTTGTATTTGAACACTTAAAAAGTACCGGCAAATTTTCCACTAAAAAAATACGACAGAATCGTTTTTTTAGGTAGTTCAAATTAATTACAAGGTAGAAACGGTATTGTTTGTTTGAAGCTGCCTATGTTATATTTACTTATGGCATTGAAGATGAATGTGAAAGGAGTATGCTGTCTTGAAAAACAAGTAGCTACTGATGATAAATATCCACGCATCTCTTGCGCTGTACTTCAGCAATGAGGTGGACAATACAGAAATTGTCAAGAAACACTATTCTCACTATCCAATCCTAGAAGCATAGAGAAACTTTGGAATATCATTTATTCAGTTTTAGGGCATGGGCGCATGAATGTCTTCCCTACTTTTAAAAATAGAAAGCTAAGGAGTGTTAGCTATGGAAAAAAAGAGAGTCTTCGAATTGTTTAACGAAAATGAAGTAATTGAATCAGTTACCCCTCAGACGATTACCAACGCATTTGCAGAGCTGAGCCAAGGGAAGTTTCATGTTTTAATACTGGAAGCCAGTCCCGCATTTGAAAGCAGTCCTTTTATTCAAGTGGCTTGGGAAAAGGGCCTCTATACTATTGAAATTCAATTTGACAATGAGGGACAGCTTCAGCAATTTCGTAAGGAAACAGGAGAAATTGAAGAATGCCTGACCTTGTTTTTGAATTATCATTCAGAAAAATTGCCGGATAAAACAGGCTGGCAGGATGTATCGTCAGAAATCAATTATTATTATGATGACGAAGAGGCAGGCGTTGCCAGAGAGACATCACATCCTTTTTTTGTGAAGCATTTTACCGATGAAATCTATTATAATATTACAGATGACTATGCACCTTTTGGCAATGATACTGGTAATGATGCGCTTCGTATGTTGGAAGAACGTTTAGCAGAAGACGATGATTTAGAGGATTTCGAAGAGCTGCCGGCATTTATTTCTACTACATGGGGCTTCGACTATCTGGACTCGTTAAAAATTCAAAATGAACCAGCGTTCATAGAGAACCATCAAAGCGAGGTTATTAAGTCAAATCAGATTACCGTAGCTGTTGGGTTCGGTGTCATTAAAATTACCGGCGGTATCAGTTTTCAGCTGAAAAAGCGGGCAATTTTAGCGTTAGAGCAGCTAGCGAATGCTATACCGGAAGGGAGAACATCGTACCAACAACAGATTGAAGCAATGAAAACTTATCACGGTTATGATGAATAAGTTTTGAAAAGAAAACAGCCAGTCTTGAGATAGGGATGATATACATCGATTTTCAGGCCATTATTTTTTTAGCCCACTGAGGAATAAAGATATAGTTTGAATTAGGTTCGACGATATAGTTAGTCCGGAGGATAATGAGCAGCAGGCTTTATTATAGAAATAAGAAAATTGTCTAGTTAAATCAAGACAATTTTTTTTGATACTTTATAGTGGAGAAAAAGAGGGTGAAACCATATGGATAAGGTGGTAGTAATTGTAGAAATACAAAAATATATTGCTGCTCATTTTCAGGAAGAAGATTTTTCCGTTAAAAAGATATGTGAGCGGGTCAACTACTCGCGAAGACAGATTGATAGAATGTTTAAAACCGAACTAGGAGTAACTTTACAGGAGTATATCGCTGCAGTTCGACTGACTCAAAGCAGCAATGAACTGTTAAAAACGGAAACAAGTATTTTGGAAATTGCTCTAACAAATCACTATCAGTCCCACGAGGGCTTTACTCGCTCCTTTAAAAAGAGATTCGGACTGACTCCGTCAGAATATCGTGATCAGAGAATACCCCTGCCTTTATTCACTATGCATCCCTTAAGTCATTATTATGCTATTCTAGAACATAAGGAAGCATCCAGAATCCATAATCGGCACAGCAGGTGCACAATTACCGTTCAACACAAACCAAGACGCAAACTGCTCTTTCTTCCTGCGCACCATGCAGATGATTATCTCTCCTATTGTGAAGAGATGGGCTGTGACTGGGAAGGTCTGCAAAATAGCATTCAGGAAAAATTTGAGCCAGCTGCTCTATTGACTCTGCCGGAATTTTTGAGTGAGGGCTTTGCAAAAACGGCTTCGGGAATTGAGGTTCCGTTTGATTATGATAAAATACTTCCACAAGGCTATGAGGTTGTAGAGCTACCGGAAAGCATCATGTTGTCTTTCCAAAGTGCTCCTTATGAAAATGAGGAGTCTTTTAGCGAGATTATCGATGAGGTGTATGAAGCAATAGAAAAATACATCCCAGCTGATTATGGCTATAAGCTATCTTATGAGTCAGGTCCGGTTTTTAATTATGGAGCGCAGCCTGAGCTAGGTGCTAGAATCGCAGTGCCAGCTATTTCTATTTAAAATAATACTAACTCTCATAATTTTTTTATGAGAGTTATTTTCATATGTTCTTTGTTTCTCTTTTCTAATTTTTAGATTATTCAAGTTAAGTACTTCTGTTTATTTCATTCAATGTGCACAAATTTTGGGAAGAATGAACATATTTCTTTTGAACCAATAGATTAAGCCGATTTTCCTGTCTATAATTAGCTTAAGACTTTGTGAGAGCGTACCCAAATGAGCAGTTGAAAAAGTTTTGTCCTCTTGTTATCCTTTGCAGTAGACAAAGGAGAGGACGGCAATGATGAAACAGTGGGACAATGATTTCTTAACTAGAGAGGATTATGCTCAGGCAATGGAAAAACTGATTCAGCCGATTAGAGAAGAAATTATTCATTCTGATTTTCCAGGAGTGCATCTTGGCAGTAGTGGTGCAGTTTACAATCAGCAGCGGGCGGATATGGAAGCGCTTATTCGTCCGCTGTGGGGACTGGCTCCTTATTGGACGCTGAAAAAGGATGATCAGCTGCGTGACGCTTATTTAAACAAGCTGGCTGCCGGTACCGATTCTGCGAATGCGGCATATTGGGGAGATGTTGAGAATTACGACCAGTATATTGTGGAAATGGCGGCGTTATCACTCACACTATTGCTGCACAGGGAATATTTTTGGGAACAGCTGCCATTAAAACAGCAGCAAACTCTTATTCAGTGGATGGCTCAGGCGCTTGACCGGCAGATTCCTAAGAATAACTGGATGTTTTTTAAAGTTCTGATTCGAATTGCATTGTATCAATGTGGAGAAGTATTGAATCACGAAGCGTTAGAAAAAGAGCTGCTGCTCATCGATGGGATGTATGTTGGTGAAGGCTGGTATGTTGATGGGAAAGAGACACAAAGGGATTACTATATTCCTTTTGCTTTTCACTACTATGGGTTAATTTATGTCAAGTTTATGGGGGCAGAAGATCCAGAGCGGTCTCAGATATTTATTGAACGGGCGACCCGCTTCGCTCAGGATTTCTTGCATTATTTTGATGCTGACGGAGAAGCCTTGCCTTATGGACGAAGCTTAACTTATCGTTTTGCTCAGGCGGCCTTTTTTTCAGCTTTAGTTTTTGCTGATGTTGAAGCCGTGCCTTGGGGAGTGATGAAAGGAATCATGTCCAAGCATATGAAAAAATGGATGGATCATGATATCTTCACGTTTGATGGACGGCTGTCCATTGGCTATCACTATGAAAATCTGGTAATGGCAGAGGGCTACAATGCACCAGGTTCTCCATATTGGGCTTTCAAAACATTTTTACTTTTAGCTGTTGAGGAGACGCATCCTTTTTGGCAGGCTCAGCCAATCTATTTAAAAAGGAATGAGAAACGGCTTGTAAAAGAAGGTCGGCTATTATTACTTCATGAAAGCAATGGCGCGCATGTGCTGGGCTTTCCAGCAGGAATGCTTGTAGAAGGACAGGCTCATGGAGAAGCGAAATACAGCAAGTTTGTTTATTCTACAAAATTTGGCTTTAGCGTGCCTAAAGCAGGGATTCGCTATGAAGAAGGAGCCTTTGACAATACGTTAGCGATTTCTGTAGACGGCAACTGTTTTCGAGTAAAACGTGAAACAGAAAGCTATCAACTGTCAGAGGAAAAAGTTGTTCATCAATGGTCACCATTTAAAGGAGTGAACATTCGAACAGAAATTTATCCTTTTGGCGAGTGGCACGTTCGCTTTCATGAGATTGAAACAGCATTTCCTCTAGAGGTAAGAGAAGGCGGCTTCAGTGTTGGATTTGAGGAGCGCAAGCCGCAGACAACTGGAAGTAAGGAGACGGCATCGGTTCAGCAAGGACCCCTAACGTCTAAAATTATCAATATTGAAGGCTTTGAAGAAGCATATATTGTGCAGCCTGAGCCGAATACTTCATTGTTTTTTCCAAGAACAAGTTTTCCATATTTAAAGAAACAGCTGCCAAGCGGACGGCATCGCTTGATTAGTTTGGTTGGCGGCTTATATACAAAAGAAGAGAGGGAATAAAGAATGATAAAAGTAGCATTGAAGACGAGTGAGGATATTCTGATTACAGGGCGTCTGGATGATGAAACAGAAAATGGTGCATTTGAAGCAGCTGGCGAAGAAATGGCTGTTTTAGCCATTAAGGATTACGTGTATAAAAATGGAGATAAAATCGTTGTAACAACAGAGTTAGAAGATTCCTTTTTCGTTGTTCAGCTAGATGAAACATTGGCGCCAACACTGATTTATCTGCCTCAAACATCGTGGGAGTATCATATTCCTACAACTGAAGAAGCAATGACTGCTTCTGTTGAAACAGGTTTTCGTTCTAAGCGGCACCATTTGATGGTTCGAAAAGCGTATGATTTTGAAGTTAACAGTTATCAGAATCTTTCTCAGAACAGTCACGATCAAAAGGAAGCGTCAGGAGCCTATCCTCACGCAGAAGCAAATGTAGAAACAAGGGGAGAAGCTGTATTTTTCGCTAAAAATGCGATTGACGGAAAATATGGCAATCTTTCTCATGGCAAGTACCCCTTTGCTTCATGGGGAATCAATCAGCAAAAAGATGCAGCATTGACGATTGATTTTGGCCGAAAGGTACGTATTGACTGGATTCGTCTGCTGCTTAGAGGAGATTATCCTCATGACAGCTATTGGACAGAGGTGACATTGGAGTTTTCTGATGGAGAGCTGCTGACTGTCTTAACGGATAATTCATTAAACTTTCAGGATGTCCATTTTCCAGAAAAGGAAACAACTACAGTTACTTTAAAAAATATGAAGAAGGCAGCTGACGAATCACCATTTCCGGCCTTAACTCAAATTGAAGTGTTTGGGCGGAACAGCTGAGTTTTTTGAGATGAAAAAGCAGTAATTTTTGTTGTCAGAGTAAAATGATAAAGCTTGGAATCAAAATCAGAAAGCAGCTGATTTTGTTCCAAGCTTTTTTGCTGATAGAAAAGAATGTTGGGACTAATCTGGAGAGCAAGGAGATAACTATTCCAGCTCTGTTTCTATTTTTTTCAATAGGAAAATAAATTAACCCATTAGAAAGGTCGCTTTTTTTTCAGAAGTAAGCTATAATGAGATAAGTTAACATGTTAACAAGTTAAGGAGATGGACAAAGTGACTCTTCATGAAAATAAACAATGCCTGATTAATTTAGGCCAGCAGCTGACAGAAGAATGGCTAAATAATCAGATTGATTTTTGTATTCAGCAGCTTGAAAAGAATATGCTGCGCTTCGGCAATCAGTTTCCGTCCGCTTCAGCGGTTAATGGGCAATACCGAATCAAGGCCAATGATGATTGGACAAACGGCTTTTGGACAGGGATGTTGTGGCTTGCTTATGAATGGACTGGAAAAGAAAAGTTCAAGCAGCAAGCGTTGAAGAATATTGACAGCTTTCAGCAGCGTTTGGATGATCACTTTGTGCTGGATCACCATGATATTGGCTTTCTTTATAGCTTATCGGCAGGTGCCGGCTATCGAATTACTGGCGATCAGCAGTGCAAAAAAACACTTTTACAAGCGGCAGATGTTTTAAGTGCCCGCTTTCAGCCGAAGGGGAATTTTATACAGGCTTGGGGAAGACTAGGTGATCCGAAAGAATACCGTTTAATTATAGATTCTCTAATCAATGTCCCGTTGCTGTTTGAAGCGACACGGGTGTCTGGTCTGCCTCGCTATGCAGAGATTGGAGAAAAACATTACCAAACTGTTTTAAAAACAGTTATCAGAGCGAATGCTTCAACTTTTCACACCTTCTATTTTGATACTGAAACGGGGGCACCCAGCCATGGCGCAACCCATCAGGGAAACAGTGATGCTTCTATTTGGGCTAGAGGACAAAGCTGGGCAATATTAGGAATTCCTTTAGATGAAAGCGGACGGAATCAGCCTTCTGTTCCAGCTGTTTATAGCCGGATTGTTGATGTTTTTCTGGAACAGCTTCCAGCAGACTTAGTGCCTTATTGGGATTTTGATTTCAATGATGAGAATCCTTCAGACAAAGACAGCTCATCGTTGGCAGTGGCTGCCTGCGGACTGTTGGAGGCTGAAAAGCTGACTGCTTACTCAGATGCAGAAGCTATTGCAAGAGGGATGGTTTATCAGCTGGGGGAACATTACACAGCTCAGACAGCTCCTGATAATGAAGGGCTGCTTTTGCATGGCGTATATGCCCATGCTGAAGGAAAGGGGATTGACGAACCGAATTTATGGGGCGACTATTTTTATTTTGAAGCTTTAATGCGGTTAGCAAAACCAGATTGGCAAAGATATTGGTGAGGAGAGAGAAGATGGAAACATTTGAGATAAAAGAAGAGTTTCTACTGGATGGTCAGCCAGTAAAACTCATTAGCGGAGCAATTCATTACTTTCGTTTAACGCCTGAACAATGGGAGGATAGCCTATATAATCTGAAAGCACTCGGAGCAAATACAGTTGAGACATATATTCCCTGGAATATTCATGAACCGGTTGAAGGACAATTTGATTTTTCCGGGCTAAAAGACATTGAAGCTTTTGTAGGACTGGCACAAGAGTTAGGCTTAATGGTTATTTTACGTCCGTCTGTTTATATTTGCGCTGAATGGGAGTTTGGCGGACTACCGGCATGGCTGTTGAAGGAAAATGGGCTGCGGCTGCGGTCAACAGATCCGAAGTTTATGGAAAAGGTGCGCAGGTACTTCAATGTTCTATTGCCCAAGCTGCTGCCTCTACAGGTGACTCAGGGCGGTCCCGTCATTATGATGCAGATTGAGAATGAGTTTGGCTCTTATGGTATGGATAAGGAGTATCTGCGTCAAACGAAAAAGCTGATGGAAGACTGCGGTGTTGAAGTGCCGCTGTTTACTTCTGACGGCTCCTGGGATGAAGTGCTGGATGCGGGAACGCTAATTGAAGATGATGTGTTTGTCACTGGGAATTTTGGCAGTCATTCAAAAGAAAATGCCGCAGTGCTTCAGGCGTTCATGTCGAGGCATGGAAAGAAATGGCCGATTATGTGTATGGAATACTGGGATGGCTGGTTTAATCGCTGGGGAGAGCCTGTTATCAAACGAGACGGCAAAGACTTAGCTAAGGAAGTAAAGGAGATGCTGGAAATTGGTTCATTGAACTTGTACATGTTTCACGGCGGCACAAATTTTGGTTTTTACAATGGGTGTTCAGCAAGAGGAACGACGGATTTACCTCAAGTTACAAGCTATGATTATGACGCTTTGCTGACAGAAGCAGGTGAACCGACAGAAAAATATTATTTAGTACAGCAGGCAATTCGAGAAGTTTGTCCAGAGGTCTGGCAGGCTGAACCTCGCAAAAAACAGCTGGCCAGCTTGGGGGCATTCCCTGTAACCGCCAGTGTTTCCCTATTTCAAACGAAAGAAGCGATCACCCAGCCGATTGAATCCTCTTATCCTTTGACGATGGAGCAAGCTGGCTCCGGATATGGCTACATGCTGTACTCGCTAACGCTTAAAAATTATTCTCATGAAAACAAGCTAAAATTTGTAGAAGCGGGAGACCGCATCCAAGCTTATGTAAATGGAACACATAAAATCACCCAGTATCAGGAAACTGTAGGAGAAGAGTTTTCGATTGAGGGACAAGCAGGCCAAGACACCATCGCATTGGATGTGCTGATTGAAAATTTGGGTAGAGTCAATTATGGCTATAAGCTGAACAGTCCGACGCAATCAAAGGGCATCCGAGGAGGAATTATGCAGGATATTCACTTCCATCAAGGGTATACACATTATCCTTTGGAGCTAACTGCAGAGCAGCTGGAAAAGATTGATTACGAAGCAGGAGAAAATTCTGAACAGCCGTCATTTTATAAAGTAATGTTCAATTTAGAGGAGCTGAGTGATACATTTATTGATTGTTCAACATATGGTAAAGGGGTTGTTTTTGTAAATGGAACAAACCTTGGGCGCTATTGGCAGAACGGTCCAATTCATACGCTATACTGTCCAAAAGAATTTTTACAAAAGGGAGCAAACGAAGTCGTTATTTTTGAAACAGAAGGTGTTGAGATTACGGAATTATCCTTCTCGGCAGCACCAATTGTGAAAAAATGAAATGCTAACAAAAATAGAAGTGGAAGCTACTCAGCTTCCACTTCTATTTTTGTTTTGAAATATTTCCAGTGCTTATAACTGACGATATACTCTGCAACACTACGATCTGGTAAATAGGAGTGTTTGACCTGCTTGACTGCAGGTTCTCTAAAGCTTAACCGTAAAAGATTCAGCAGCTCAGCATCATCCGGGAAAACAATCTCATTCGTTTCTATAGAGGCTAATGAAAAGAGATCGAGATTAAAGTCTTTACGTACCCGCTCGTAGACGCTTGCGTAGGCAGATAAATCAGTATTGATAGGTTCTTTGACTAGCTTCTTAGGTAAATGAGTGATATGAACCAGAAAGGGAATATCTCCAAAAGAACGGACACGTTTGATTTTATAGTAAGAGCTGTGAGCTGGCAAACCTAATTCTTTTAGTATCTCCGGGTTCTGTTCCTCTTCGATAGAGAGGACCTTAATTTTTTCGGTATCCAACGAATGCAGCTCAATATCTGAAAACTTTACACTTTGTGAGACCTTTGATTTTGACACGAAGGTGCCTTTCCCCTGAATCCGGTATAGGTAGCCTGCGCTGGTCAGTTCGTTTAAAGCCTTCACCGCTGTAATGGAGCTGACAGAATAGTTTCGTTTGATATCAGCTTCGGAATAGAATTTATCTCCAGGAATAAATTTGTGATTTTTTATTTCGCTCATGAGCTCCTGTTTGATTTGTTCGTATTTAGGAATCATAGCAACCTCCTTTTTATGACATAGTTATTATAGATTATTCATCGCTTATACAGGAAAAATCAAGCAGTCTCTACCTGTATAGAAAGCGAGAAGATGAAAGAATCAGTGAAGTAAACAAGATTATTCAGTCCAATTCTTTGAGATAGCTATCGTGTTACTTAAAAAATTTATTTTGCAGAGAGTGTGCTTAAAAAAGCGTACCAGTACTTGCGTTCTTGAAGAAATCTATCTATTTAAGGATAACATGTCAACTTGAGATTAGCAATCGCTTTATCTTTTATAACATATGGAGTAAAATAACCATGGTCAAAATTTTAAAATAAAATTCAATATATTAAGATATTAGGTTTACGAATGAGTTGATATGTGATATAGTAGGTTTACGCAAGACATAACATGTTAAGTGAGAACATTTTAAACCAATAGGAGGGGATTAAGTGAAAAATATTGTATTGATAAGTCATGGTGAGATGGCAGAAGGGATAAAAAGCAGTTTGGAAATGATTGTTGGGCAGCAGGAACAAGTACATACGGTTTCTTTGCGGCCTGACGGCGATAATATCCAGTTCGAAAACGAATTGCTTTTGAAAATGAAAGCCCTTAACAAGCCAGTACTTATTTTAGCAGACTTAGGTGGAGGAACGCCATGTAATGTGGCAGCTAAGCATTATATGGAAGAAGAAGAGGTAGATATATTAGCGGGAATGTCGCTTCCAATGGTCATTGAAGCGGCAGTCAATCAGCAAATCACTGTAAAGGAACTGCTTAATCTTTCAAAAGGCAGTATGGTGGATGTCAAAGCTGAGATTAAACGCTCGGAAAAAGGTGAAGAAACTTCTGAAGCAAACGCAGACTTGGATAAATACAAAGAGTTTGAAGGAAAAGCCGTCATCGTCAATGTACGAATCGATGAGCGCCTTATTCATGGACAGGTTGCTGGGATTTGGTCGACGAGTTTGAATACACAGCGAATTATTGTCATCAACGATGAAGCTGCAGCAGATCCGCTGCAAAAATCTTCATTGCGGATGGCTGCACCGACAACGATGCGTTTATCAGTTTTGACTATAGAGGCTGCAGCAGAAAATATCCAAAAAGGAAAATATGGAAAACAGAGACTTTTTCTTTTATTCAAGAATCCGACAGATGTTCTGAGATATCTTGAAGCAGGCGGTCAGCTTACGGCTGTGAATGTCGGCAACATGAGCTATAAAGAAGGCGCCAGAGAGATAACCAAGAGCATTAAAGTTATGAAGGATGAAGAGCTTGTGTTTGAAGGAATTGCAGAAAAGGGAGTAAAAATTACCGCTCAGCTGGTACCTAATGATCCATCTATCGATTTTATGGAAAAACTACGAAACTAAATTCAGGAGGAAAGAACCATGCACTTAGAAGCATACCAAATTATTCTTATTACTATTTATGCATTTATTGCGATTAATGATTCACTTATTTCAAATACGCTGACTCAACCGGCTATCGCCGGAATGATTTCAGGGCTAATCATGGGAGACTTAACCACTGGATTAATGGTTGGAGGAACATTACAGCTGATGCGTCTGGGGATTGCTGCATTTGGCGGAGCCTCTGTACCGGATTACTTTACAGGTGCGGTGCTGGGAACAGCATTTGCTGTGCTATCTGGTAAAGGAGCAGAATACGGCATCGGACTAGCTGTTCCTGTTTCCCTGTTGATGCTTCAACTAGATGTTGTTGCCCGCTTCTGTAATGTCTATTTACTGCATCGTGTGGACAAAGCGATTGATAACATGCAGGTTAGCCGAATTCCTAAGTTTGTTTTATCAGGTTCATTTTTATGGGGATTATCCAGAGCAATTCCCATTTTGCTGATGCTGCTTGTGGGAGATGCGGCGGTAACAACGATTACTGAAAACACACCTGAATGGCTGATGACCGGATTAAAAACTGCTGGTGGTGTCTTACCGGTAGTTGGTGTGGCAATTTTATTACGATATTTACCGACAAAACAATATATTCCTTATTTGTTGCTTGGCTTCTTTTTAGCTGCCTATCTACAAGTGCCAATGTTAGGTATTTCAATTATCGGAGTGGTGGCAGCGATGCTGGTTTTCAAACGTGACAGCGAGAAAGGTACGGCTCAAGCTGTTACGGGAACAGATACTTTTGAAGGAGGATATGACGGGGATGAGTAATCAAAAATTAACAAAACAAGAGCTGAATGCAATTAGCTGGCGCTATATTTTAGGTAGTCAGCTGAACTGGAACTATGAGCGAATGATGAGTACAGGTTATCTTTACGGTATTTTACCAGTGCTGAAAAAATTCTATGGACATGATGAGACACAATTTCAAGATATGCTGCGGACACATAATCAGTTCTTTAATACAAATGCAATTTTTGGAAATCTGATTATGGGGATTGATGTGGCAATCGAAGAGCAGGACGGTTACAAAGCGAAAGAAACAATAGTCGCTTTGAAAACGGCTTTAATGGGTTCATTAGCCGGTGTCGGTGATTCCCTGTTTCACGTTATCTGGGGAACCATTTTCGGCTCGGTTGCAGGAACCCTGGCTCAAAGCGGGTCTGTCGTCGGCTGTGTCATCTGGATAATCGCTAATATTGCCTTGCTGTTTGCTCGGGCAGCTTTGCTTCCGCTAGGATATAAGCAGGGAGTTAAGCTTGTAACAACACTAAAGGATAAGCTAGCTGCTTTTACCAATGCGGCAACCGTATTGGGAGTAACTGTGATTGGTGCACTCATTCCATCAGTAGTCAAAGCAACGGTACCATTCGTTTACAAAAAGGATGGTGTTGAGCTGGTAATTCAGGATACATTAGATGCTATACTACCTTCATTAGTACCGATTTTATTAGTCATCCTAACATATTGGATGCTGGGACAGAAAAAACTAAATTCTACCCGTGTTATCTGGATTATTTTAATTCTTTCGATTGCATTGAGCGCATTTGGTATTTTAGGTTAACGTTGAAAAGAGGAGAGTGGGACAATAAGTTTCCACTCTTTTCTTTGCTCAAAACCCGAATGAACGGTATTCCAGAAGCAGCTCACTTCACTCCGATTTCATCAATCTCTAAATGAACAGAGTTGCTAAGAATTGAAGCTCTCGGAGCTGCATATTTTTTTATGCCTTCATTTTTTTGAGCTTTTCTATCTTTGGGAAAAGCTCAGACATGTCAAATAGGCATTCTTTAATAAAATAATAGTCAAGAGAGCTACGGATTTCCGGTAATTGTTGGTAAAAAAATGAGTTCCAGTATCTGTCATTGTAACTAAGAGGGGAGTGAGAAGGATCAGCTGACATATGGAGGTTTTCAAATAGGTTTTAATGCAAGAAGAACAGTTGATTCAAGGATATCGGGGGAGAGCTGCAATCAAATAGAAGAGGATGTGTACGAATGGTAAAAGTATTACGTAAGAAGTCTATTTTAGTGATTAGTTGTTCAGTGATGGTCGGGCTGCTGCTCTACCAGCCAAATGCAGTATGGGCTGAAGAACTCAAACTGACAAAGGAAACTGTTCCTCTTGTTAGTCAAGGAGAAGCTCCGCTGGAGAATGAAACGGATACGTATGACCAACTACAGGAAAAATGGCGGAATCAGCTGGTTTCTGATCAGTATGATGATTCATCTCAGGAAGTAGTCAATTATGTTCAGAAGCTTTCAGAGGAAGCAGAAGCTCTCTATCAGACAATGGATAAGAATCCTGACCGAACATTTCTGTGGTCTTTAGAACCGGGAAATACTCCTTCAGCAGATTTGACTACTCAGTTTACCAAGCTTCAAAAACTCACATTGGCATACGGAACAAAAGGAACCAGCTTTTATCAAAATCCTGCAATCAGTAAGACGGTTCAAGCTGGATTGGATTTCATGTTGTTGAAAAAAGGCTATGATGGTAAAAAATACCATGGAAATTGGTGGGATTGGCAGATTGGTGTTCCTCAAAAATTTGTTGGAACATTGATGATTCTTGGAGATGAGGTTCCAAAGGAAAAGCTTCTTCGCTATACGGACGCAATCAGCGGGTACGTACCTGATCCATTCAAGCAGCTATATACAAAGCCTCAAGGAACCTTTGTTGATTTGGCATTTATTCCGAATTTTGTCACCTCTGGGGCAAACCGGACGGATTTAGCTCAGACTGTTCTGGGATTAGGAATACTGCAGGAAAATGCTGATAAAATTAGACAGGCATCAACGAGTATCGTCGATGTGTTTGAATTGGTTGATAAAGGAGATGGATTTTATCAAGATGGCTCATTTATTCAGCACAATACGATTCCTTATACTGGTTCTTATGGTAATGTACTGATTAAGGGGGTGGGGCAAATTCTTGGAATTACTAACGATTCTGAATTTGAACTATCTTCTGAGGTTGTTCAAGCTTTTGTAGAAAATGTAGATCGGGCATTTTTACCTTTGATATACCAGGGAGAAATGCTGCCAGGGGTCAACGGACGGTCGATTTCCCGAGCGCCGGCTCTAACAAAACAAGGCTATGGTTCGACAACGATGTACAATTTACTGATTGTCGCTCAATTTGCTCCCGATACTTATCAGCAAAAACTCAAAGAAGCTGTAAAATACTGGATGAAGGAAAATCCTGATTATTATTTGACAAATACTAGAGATTACAATGATTTAAGGATGACACTGTCATTGCTGGATGATACTTCTATTTCAGGAGATCAGCTGCCTTTCATTGGAACAAAGATGTATGCTTCTATGGATCGCTTTGTTCAGCGGACGCCAGAATATATGATGAGCTTGAGTTTGTATTCCAACCGTATTTCTTCCTTTGAAGCAGGCAATAAGGAAAATAAGCGTGGCTGGCATACAGCAGATGGAATGATGTACCTTTACACGAATGACGGTGTCCAGTTTAATCAGTCATACTGGCCAACGATTGATCCCTATCGGCTGCCGGGAACCACTGTAGACACTGTTGCACTAAAGGATGAGGTCTCCGCATTTACAACAGTAACCTCTAAAGAAAAATGGGTTGGCGGTGTTTCTTTTGAAAATCAGGCAGTAGTGGGGATGGCACTAAATAAAGAAGGAACTAAAAATAATGGAACGGTTCTACCGATGGATTTGAAGGGCAAAAAATCTTGGTTTGTAGTAAATGGTCAAATTGTTGCGTTGGGTTCTGGAATTACAGGAACTACCACAGCTTCAATAGAAACAGTCGTTGATAATCGTCTTCTGAACGAGGCGTTTAACTATCAGGTATTGTCAGATAATGGACCTATCAGTACCCCGACAGAACAAAGTAATAAAGAATGGTTACTGCTGGACTCAGATCATGACGAAGCGTCCATAGGTTACTATTTTCCGCAAAAAGAAGTAGTAGAGGTTGTCAGTGAAACCAGAACAGGGACTTATACTGAAATTAATGAAGCCTTTCCGAGCGATAAGAAATACAACGGCAGTTACCAGAAGTTTTTGATTAATCATGGCAAGCAGCCGGTTGGGGCAGAGTATGCCTATGTAATATTGCCGGGAATCAGTGAAGCCGATTTAAAAGTCTATGCTGGAGAAAAACCAGTAGAAATTCTTGAAAACTCTGCGGATATACAGGCAGTCCAACTACCTGCTGAAGGTTATACTGGTATCAATATTTGGCGGGCAGCTGGAGGAGAGGCAGCTGGAATTGCTTCTGATAAACCAGTTTCTCTCATGAGGCAAATAAAGGGAACAAAAAAGACCTTTACTCTTTCAGATCCAACGCAGTCCAATAGCCGAATGAAAATCAAAATTCCCAAAGACTACAATGGAATTTTATCGATGAGTGAAGGCATCGCTTACGATAGCTCAACTGACACCTTTAGTGTTGATTTTACAAACTGCAGTGGGCAGAGTAAACAGATTGTTGTGGAATAAATACGTAGAAGCTTAGTTCGCTATAAAGAATATACTACTTTAAACACTTTTCGATTTTTTCGAGAAGTGTTTTTTTATCTGAAATTACTTAAACAGTAAGAAATTGATTTCTATGATAAGGGATTATACGGATAAAAAAAGAACTAGAACATCACTTAAGACGACGATGTACCATTTCTGAAAAATCAGCCATTCCGTAGTTCAATGATGCTCCCAGCTTCAAAAATACAACTAAGTGAGATTATAGATGCGAAAACAGTTCCTTTAGTGAATCATTGGCTAGCTTTATTGAAAACATAATTACGCATTTTTTTGCTTATAAAAAAGGAAGCTAAAAGAAGGATAATCAACAGTTCAATGATCAAATTAAGACCTCTTAACAAGTCAAGGCTTCCCAGGTAGCCTTGAACGTCTGCTGAGATATTAAACAATAATCTACCAAGACTATAAAGAAAGTAAAGCAGTCCAATAGCAAGTACAGGACGGATTTTTTCCTCTTTAATTGACCATAGAGACAAACCAATAATGCCTCCTTGAATAACAATGTGGATGGCATAGTTTTTTAGAACCTCTCCGAAAAGTGCTGATCTGTATACACCGGGAAGACTGATAAAGAAAGAGAACATAGAAATAATATCTGTAACCAGAACGACAATAATTAAGGCGCAGAGAATGATAACCCTTGTTTCAAACATTTTTTTCATTTTAGTTAATACCCCTTAGATATTTTTATTAACCTTCGCATTATATCATTTTTCATAAATTAGTAAAACCTTTGAAAATATATACACCTTCATATATAAAGATTTTTTTGCTTTTTAATAATCTAAAGATTGCTTAGTTCGAACCAATCTTAATCATTTTTGAATAGATAGATATTATCTTTAAATACAAGTATAATGAAATAAGTGACTAAAAATTAACATTAAGGACGAAAAAATGAATAAGAAAATTATTGTAAGTATAATTGTTGTGTTAGTGCTGATACTAAGTATCGGCGGGGGATTTTATGTGGTTAAACAAAAGGAAAAAGAAGCACAGATTGTTGAGTGGGAAAAAGTTGTAGCTAAACAAATTAAAAATACTTTTGCAGATGTAAAAGAAGTTCATTTTTCTGAAATGACAAGTGAAAATAGTATATCAGGCATGACTGGTGTAAGTGTAAATATTGTTACTGATAAAGACAGTATGGAACTGAGCGTAACGTTACCGCCTGACATAGAAAATTCTACTTTGCGGTCTTATGTCGGCATAGCTCCTCAAAAAGGTGTTACAGAAAATAGAATAAAGGTGATTTACACAGATGGCAACGAGGAGGAAATTTGATTGTATGGCTCGTTTCCTTTCAATATGATGATGAATTCACTTGTAATGCAAAATTGGACAATAAACTGAAAAAGATAAAATAACATTAAGGACGAAAAAATGAATAAAAAAATTATTGTAGGCATAGTTGCTGTGTTAGTGTTGATCTCAAGTATTAGCGGAGGATTTTATGTGTTGAAGAAAAATGAACAATCACAGGTCGTTGAATGGGAAAAAGTGGCTGCTCGACGTCTAAAAAAGCAATTTGTAAATATTAAAGAAATATATTTCTTAGAAAAATATAACTACAATCATTTGGCTGGCTTTGTTTCGGTTAGCGCTGAGATTACAACGAATGATGTAAAAGATATTGTTGTAATCAGCTTGCCTGTTCCAGAAAATAAAGACGAAGGTATTGGTGCATACGGTAAACCTATAAAACTTAAACTAGGTGAGACTAAAGACAAAGTGAAAGTGGTTTATAGTGACTTAAGTGAGGAAGAAATCTGAGAGTATACAGATGAGAAACTGAATATCTCCATTGACAGTTAACTGTCTTTTAATTATAAGTAAAAAAAATTAGCAATTAAAAATTAAGGATGAAAAAATGAATAAAAAAATTATTGTAAGTATAATTGCTGTGTTAGTGTTGATCTCAAGTATTAGCGGAGGATTTTATGTGCTGAAGAAAAATGAACAATCACAGGTCGTTGAATGGGAAAAAGTAGCTGCTCGACGTCTAAAAAAGCAATTTGTAGATATTAAAGAAATACATTTTTCTGATAAATATAACTATAATCACTTAGCTGGTTTTGTTTCGATTGGAGCAGATATTATAACTGAAAATACTCAAGATGTTATTGAACTTAGTTTACCTATAGAAGAAGCTGGGGCATACGGGTATGGAGGAGCAACAAGATTGAAAGACGGCAAAACGGAAGCTAAAGTCAAAGTTATTTATAGTGATTTAAGTGAGGAGGACATTTGATTGTCTAGCTATACTGGTAAAAATTGAATATTTTCAATAAGTAATCACTTTTGTGGACATAAGTAACAATGATTACTCAGACTTTACGTCGCTTCAATCACAAATAGTTACTGCTAATTAAAAATATAATAAAATCAATAATTAAAGATAAAAAATAACAGTAAGGATAAAAAAATGAAGAAAAAAATAGTCGTAAGCGTAGTTGCTGTGTTAGTGCTAATAATTAGTATTGGTAGGGGATTTTATGTGTTTAAACAGAAAGAAAAAGAAGCTCAGATTGTTGAATGGGAAAGAACTGTTGCGAAACAAATTAAAAATACTTTTACAGATGTAAAAGAGATAAAATTTTCAAAGGATTATGCAGATAATTATTGGCCGGCTGGCTTTATTGGGGTTAGTTGCTATATCGAAACAGCGAATAGTGAAAGCACAAAACTTATTCTTAATATCCCGATTAACGATAAGGAAGATTTGAAGAATACTCTTACTATTGAGGCAGAGACTAATTTAAGAGACGGAAAAATAATTGAGGGAAAGACTGATTCAGCAGTTAAAGTAATCTATACAGATAGTAAGGAAGAGGATATTTGATTGTATATTGAAAAGGATTTAATAAATTGAACAAAAAAGTATCTCATATTAATCCAGGATATAACAAACATTCAGAAACTTAAGTTGCTAAAATAGATTCTGAACTGGAAAATAATCAAATAAACATGCTACTGTTGAAAGAAGTGAGTATAGATAGTTGCTTCGACAGATATCGACAACTTTAATTATAATATTTTTTTAATACATAGACTTCATCTTTACTTACAAGTATAATAAATTTAGTAATTAAAAATTAACATTAAGGACGAAAAAATGAATAAAAAAATTATTTTAAGCGTAGTTGCTGTGTTAGTACTAATACTAAGTATTGGAGGAGGGTTTCTCATGTTTAAGAAGAATGAACAGGTACAAGTTGTAGAATGGGAAAAAGTGGCGGCTCAACGTCTAAAGAATAAATTTGCAAATATAGAAGAAATTCGCTTTTTAGAAAAGTATAACTATAATCACTTAGCTGGTTTTGTTGCAGTTAACGTTGAGGTTATAACTAGTAATGGGATAGATACTATTGATGTTGACTTACCAGTTCCGGAGAATGAAGATTATGGTATAGGTTCATATGGTGGTCCTATAAAAATTGAGGTTGGAAAAACCATAAAAAAGATTAACGTTATTTATTCTGATCAGTCTGAGGAGGAAATATAATTGTATAATGATGAGATATTAAATGATTTGAATCAAAAAGTATACAATGTAGATCCTAGTTATCGAGAAAGTATAACCTATGTAACTAAGCCAGATAATGAATTAACTGGAAAAGAAAAAAATGTAGTCATAGTCCAATGTTATGACAACAATAAGGTGATAGAAAAGAAATACAAAGTTGTCGCCTCTGCAGATATTGACAACAACGGCTATCAAGGATTTGCTGTTGCCCCTATCACTGATGCTTATCCTCAGGGGGATCCCAATAATGTCGCGGTTATTTCTGCTGGGACAACACCGCCTTCTTTGGTTGGTGGTGAAGGTTCAGATGATTGGATGGATTTTTTTACGGCTTTTACTGCGAAAGATACTAAAAATGGCGGCTCCTTACAAACGAAGCAAGCTGATGATTTTTTGGATTTCGTTGTTAATAAACAAGGCTATAACGTTACTCAGTTGAGTGGCTACAGCCAAGGAGCCTATATGCTGAAGCTCGGAGCAAAATGGAAAATTCCAACGACTGTTTTTAATGGCTGGTTCTTATATGATTCTCTTAATGAAGATGAAAAGAAGTTTATGTTGGAAAATCCGGAGTTATTTAGGAATTACCGCAAACTGGATGATTCAACGGTTAATTTGTTGGACGGCAACAAAAGAGATAAAATCACAGATTTCGGGACTATCTTCTGGTTAGATGGGGATAGTCATAGTATTAAGGATTGGACGTTTGATAAGGATGGTAATGTTGTCTTTGGAAAAACAGAGAATCCAACCGTAAAGATGTCTCAGATTGCCCGTCAGGCTTCACTCCAAAAATGGGCATTATTTCAATTAAAGAAAAAATTCACTGCTAGCGGTGGTGGACTTTCTGCTAATGAACAAATCTATTTAGATGACAGTGAGGCGTTGATTGCAGTTGAGGCAGCATCAGCTATGAATAAAACGATGTCCGATTCGATAAAAAAGAAATATCAGAACGCTATTGATAAAGCGGAACAATTATGGCAAAAAACAGAGCAAGCGGCTAAAAATATCGGAACAACACTTAATCATACAGAAGTAATGGACGCTTTAGAATCTGGCGGCGCTTCTAAGCGAAGTATCGTAGATGAACCAGTCTCAGAATATAAAGACAAAATTACTCAAATGGAAAGCCAAGCAGAGGCGTATGAATCACTTATTTCTGAGATTAAAACAAGTATTGCTCAACTGATTGCTAAGGATCAATTATTAGCGGGACAGATTTAAGGATAAAGGAGAATTCGAATTGAGTCAGACAATCGAACAGCTGGAGGAAAATTACCTAAAGCAAAAACAGCAATATGAAGATAAAATGGATGATTTGCGGGTTGCCAAACATAAAGGCGAACAGATTTTAGAAGAGCTTGCTGAAGCTAGCCGCTATTATATAAAAACAATTACCGATGATCAGTCTGCTCTACAAGAGGGTCTCCGAGCATTAAATGGACTTGGTGATGAGTTTCAAGATACCTGTCAGAATGAAATAAAAAAGCTGGATAGTGAGCTAGAGGAAGTAGCGTCAGATTATCAGCGTAATTATCAGAAGTTAACTGAACAAATCGATAAAAATGAGGAGGAAGCTTCTCAATGGTAGATGAGCTATTAAAAGAATTACGTAAGAACGGTGAAAAGTTAATGATTCGCTTTTCAGCTGCTGGTTCTGCTTGCCAAGAAAGTGCGGCAAACCGGAGTGATGTTGCGAAAAATACTGAAGAAGAGATTGAAGCGCTAAAGAAAAGCATTCGAGGCACGTCTGAAACTTTGGGAAGTTCAATAAAAGGACAGTTTGGCAAGAAAGCGCAGGAGTCTTTAAAACAACATAGCGAGTCGTTAAAAGGATTTTAGCAGATAAAATGAGAAGAGGCTGGACCAAAAGTATTTTGTTTTAAGGACCAGAGAGGTAGTGTTCAACATAGCTCACAGCTCCCTGCGCTTCTCAGCAATAAGCCGGACTATACGAACATAGCTCCATCAGGTATGCCCCTTAAGTTGGACTAAAAATCTAACTTAAGGGGTTTTTCAATGAATTACTATGAGAATCACTTTAGAAAATGTGCCATCGAAGCTTATCTAAACGAAGCAGGAAATAAAGCAGCTTTTTTGGGAGTGAAAATCAGCATGCTTGATTAAAATCAAATGCGTTTTCCTAGAAGATGAATGTCCTGAAGCTTGTTCCGCCAGTCTCTATTTAAAATACAGGAAGCAGCACAAATGAGACTAATTCCCTTTTTCAAAGACTACAGCTAGAGATACTTAATTTCTCATTTTTGGTTTAAAACTAATAATCAATCTACTAAAAAAATAGTGGAAAACAGCTAAGAAAAAAATCCTTTATTTCTAACAGTTTTATATTGACGAATGTATGTATTAATGGAAGAATGGTTAAGGAGCAGGCGAGGAGGAATTTTTGAGTGAGAGAAATTGGATTTGATTCAGAAAAATACTTGACGGAGCAATCGGAGTACATTCTGGAACGAGTAAATCAATATGATAAATTATATTTGGAATTTGGCGGCAAGCTTGTTGATGATAAGCATGCGAAACGGGTGCTGCCCGGCTTTGAAGAAGACATCAAGGTAAAGCTGCTGCAGAAGCTGAAGGATCAGGCAGAAATTCTGATTTGTCTCTATGCAGGCGATATTGAACGTAATAAAATTCGCGGAGATTATGGAATTACTTATGATATGGATATTCTGCGTTTGATTGATGAGCTGAGAGGGTATGGTTTATCGACTAACAGTGTGGTTATTACACGGTATAATAATCAGCCGGCAACCAAGGTATTTATCAATAAGCTGGAACGTAGAGATATCAAAGTCTACAAGCATGAAGCTATTGAAAATTATCCTTTAAACGTGGAGAAAATCGTTTCTCAAGATGGTTTTGGTAAAAATGAATACATTGAAACAGAAAAACCGATTGTTATTGTGACAGCACCAGGACCTGGCAGCGGTAAACTGGCGACTTGCTTGAATCAGCTGTATCATGAAAGTAAGCTGGGGCATGCGGCAGGCTATTCAAAATTCGAGACATTTCCAGTTTGGAATGTACCGTTGAAGCATCCGTTGAATGTGGCTTATGAAGCCGCAACAGCAGATTTAGGGGATGTGAATATGATTGATTCTTTCCATTTAGATTCTTATGGACAGATGGCAGTGAACTATAATCGTGATATTGAGACCTTTCCGGTTATCAAACGGATTATTGAAAAAATAACAAATCAAGAGTCTGTCTACAAGTCTCCAACGGATATGGGAGTCAATCGGATTTCAGCAGGCTTTGTTAACGATGAGATTATAAAGGAGGCTTCCAGACAAGAAATCATTCGCCGTTATTTCCAGACAGAATGCGACTTCAAGAAGGGGCTTGTTAATGAAGAAGCAGTTAATCGGATTAGCTTGATTATGGAGGAGCTGGGACTGAAGCCAGAGGATCGAACAGTGGTTGCGCCTGCTCATGACTATGCAGAAAAGTATGAATCGCTGACAAAAGATCCGGTTGGAGTCATTGCGTTAGAGCTTCCTTCGAAAGAGATTATCACTGGAAGAACAACATCATTGATGGAGGCAGCGGCTTCGGTTATTTTGAATGCTGTGAAATTATTAGCTAAAATTGATGATGATATTCACCTACTGTCGCCAATCACTCTTGAAACAATTCAAAAGCTAAAGAAAAATGAACTTCATATGAAGGACCACTCTTTGAGCGTTAATGAGGTTCTGATTGCATTGGCAATCAGCGCAGTGACGAATCCAACCGCTCAGCGTGCATATGAAAAACTGGTTGAACTGGAAGGGGCTCAAGCGCATTCCACTGTTTTAATTAATAAGAATAATGAACAAAATCTGAAAAAGCTGGGGATTGACATTACCTGTACACCGGCTTATCCATCTGAACAGCTGTATTATTAATAAGGGTGTATTCTAAAAAATTTAATATAGTACAGAAGAAAAATGTGCCAGTAGGCTTACCTTGAAAAAGGGAAGTCCGCTGGTTCTTTTTTATGTAGGAGGAACTTAAATAGTGTGAGTAGTCATTAATAAATCAGCATTGCTTTCTACGTCTAAAAACCAAATAAAAAGAGGGTTCAAAAGCTTCCTTTTTTACTATTGATTTAGAGAAAGTATTTTATTGGCTGTTATTTTTCTGAATCGTTTTAACTGTTTTGAATAGTTGATTTTATAAAAACGCTTGACTT
This sequence comes from Enterococcus sp. LJL51, assembly GCF_054871795.1. Classification (NCBI taxonomy): domain Bacteria; kingdom Bacillati; phylum Bacillota; class Bacilli; order Lactobacillales; family Enterococcaceae; genus Enterococcus; species Enterococcus sp. LJL51. The sequence continues at coordinate 111,534 of NZ_JBTXLW010000002.1, forward strand.
AAACCCGACTTTAAGTGCTATAGTTCAAATGTAATAAAAAAATACAGCAAGGTGGAGGATTATCATGACAGTTAAAGACAAAGTAGTAATTATTACCGGTGCATCTTCTGGAATTGGGGAGGCTACAGCTAAACGCCTTGCACTAAAAGGCGCAAAAGTAGTTCTTGGAGCAAGACGGGAGGATCGGCTGAAGGACTTAGTGAGCCAGATTGAAGCGTTGGATGGTCAAGCAGTGTATCGCGTAACGGATGTAGTTAAGCGACAAGATAATGCAGAGCTAGTAAAACTGGCACTAGCTACTTATGGTAAAGTAGATGTCATTTTTCTGAATGCAGGTATTATGCCGAGTGCTCCCTTATCTGCGCTAAAGGTGGATGAATGGGATCAAATGATTGATATCAATATTAAAGGTGTTTTGAATGGAATCGCTGCAGTTTTACCAACCTTTATTGAACAAAAATCCGGTCATGTTATTACGACCTCATCGGTAGCAGGTTTGAAAGCCTATCCTGGCGGTGCAGTATACGGCGCGACAAAATGGGCGGTTCGTGATTTGATGGAGGTTTTACGTATGGAATCTGCTCAAGAAGGAACCAACATCCGTACAGCGACTATTTACCCAGCTGCAATTAATACGGAGCTGCTGGAGACGATTACCGATGATTCAACGATGGCAGGGATGAGTGCCCTATATGCCCAGCATGGCATCACGCCTGAGCGGGTAGCTGGGGTGGTAGAATTTGCGATTGACCAGCCGGAAGACACAACTATTAATGAGTTCACGATTGGACCGACTACACAGCCTTGGTAATTAATAGAGTTAGCAGTTAAAAAATATTTAATATTTATAGATGACGAAAAAACAGGACAGCTAATAATTGGCATTATTTAGCGGTTTAATAGCTTGATAAGGTTAAAACTTTGTACTTTACACAAAGGCTGCAAGCTAGTTCTTATTTTCTGGTGTAGTTTGATTATTTCTGCTAAATTATTACAGAGTAAGATAAAATCTCTTTAGATGTAATCTATTATTACGCTAAAAAATAAGTAGGGGAGATAATTAAATGAGTATTTATTTTTATGGCTGTGTTAGTTTAGATGGTTACCTGGCAGATAGCCATCATCGAATCGACTGGCTTCATGAAACGGGTACACCAGAGGAAACCAGCTATCAGGAATTCTATGACAAGATGGACATCACGATTATGGGGCGTAAAACCTATGATGAAACCAGCAGTATGTCTGACTTCGATTCTTATTATGAAGCAACTGAAAATTATGTTTTTACTCATCGAGAAGGGCTTGATTCAGAGACTTTCACACCCATTTCGGGAGATGTCACTGCATTTGTTAAACAGTTTCCAAAAGAAAAAAATATCTGGATTATCGGAGGCAATCAGTTGATAGCCTCATTACTTGATGAAAATCTGATAGATACACTAATTGTTCAGTTTGCACCAGTGCTATTGGGTGACGGGATTCCGCTTTTTACTCAGCAGGAAGGAATAAAACGATATACGCTGAAAGAAGTTCATCAGTATGGTCAGTTTGCTGAGCTTGTTTTGGAAAAGCCTAATCCAACTAAAATACCGTAGCTTACAAAACAGAAGTATTCCGGAGATAAAAACAATCCGAAATACTTCTGTTTTATTCATCAATTTTTACAGAAATCTGTAAAATGTAATTTTCTGGAAAGCAGGTAGAAATTTCGTTTAGCAGGCTGTCTTCATAAACAAAATCTGTTAGCTGATAGTGATATTTTTTAGCATAATCGGTGATTTTTTTGTAAGTCTCCTCTCGGTCTCCGTGGATGCCGTAACTGTAAAGGACAATATAGCGACCGGCTGGTTTATAGGTTGTTGATTCAGGTACTCGATAGTAAAATTGAGCCGATTTTTCTACAGGTATATTTTGCTGCCTGTTGAGCTGAATTCTCATTCCCCAGGGAAAAGTACATTCATAGCCTTGAGAAGAAGCGTATTGGTAAAAGCGCGAAATCATTTTAGAGAGCAGCGGCTGTTCCCCCTCAACGAATAAAGGAATATCACCTAGAAAAATAGGTTCCTCATCGCACTCAATGATTTGAATCGTTCCCACAGATACAGACTGGGCCAGTTTTGTTGAGTTAATCTGCATGGTCATCATATTCTTAATTTGAAGAAGCTTGTCGATTTCTTCTTGAATAACCAGCTGCTGCTGTTCAAATAAGGCAATCATTTTTTCGGGATTTCGCTCTTTAATGAAATTACCGATGTCACTTAAGGACATGCCAATTTCTTTAAGAGTCAATATCAAGTTTAGCGTATAGAGCTGCCGGTAAAAATAATAACGATACCCGTTATCCAAAATCAATTCTGGTGAAAACAGCCCAATTTGATCGTAGTAAATCAAGTGTTTGCGCTGAATTCCTGCAGCTTTTGCAAATTCACCGGTGGATAAATACATGCTTTTATCTAATTCCTTCATAATAATAAACACCTCTTCTTCATTTTATTTAGGTATCACTTGACTGTCAAGAGGCTGGACAGTTTACACTTTAAATAGATAAAGCTTTGAGCGATGGGGTGGTTTTGCTCCCCTTACCTATACTATGCATAAAAGTAGTGCCCTAATCAGCCAACCCCTAAGTAGAAAAGTTTTTGTAATTCTCGCAGGTATGCAGTCTAAGTTGGAGGTTTTTATACAAGCAAGCTTGGAATTAGACATTGAGTGTTCATCGATACAGCTACTCTTTTGTTTTGTGTGGCGTACCATTAGGGGGGCTGTTTCAAATGGAGCTGGCTACTCCGCCCATGAGTTTTATATAGCTAATAATTTAAGTAAAGGATGTGTTGAATATGGAAGACAGAATCTTTGACACAAGTAATTTTCACTACAAACCGATATATGCTGAGTATACTAAGAAATACGTAATCATTTTGAAAAGCGGCATAGCAAATACCCTTGATTCATCTATCTATATCACGTTGTATAATTATTTGCTGCAGTGTCTGACTCATAGAACCATTATTGAAAGGAATCAGCCAAAAATTCATAATACAGCTTTATTTTTCAATCAGGAATTTGAACTGGCTCAAAAGATTGTAGCAGATATGAACAGCTCTTTTGGTTTGGTGTTAAATGAGTTTCATGCAGCAGAAATTACTGTGCTGGCGGCAGCGGCTGAGTTTCGAATCAGTACGGACCAGATAGACACGATTATTACTCAAATGAATGAGATGATTAAACTAGTTAAATACCGCTTCATGTTCCATTTGGACTATAATTCTCCCGCGGGGCACAGTTTCATTGAGCATCTTAAGCACCTCTCCGTTCGAATAATCACAAATCAAAAAGATGTTGATACCATTGATGAATGGTCCCCGCATGCAAAAGAAAAATTCAGGCTAGCTTATCAATGCTCAGTCGATATTGCTGAATTTTTAAAGAAAAAATATCAGTTTGAGCTGACAGAAACAGAAATTCTCTTTTTGACAATCCATATCCATTCACTCGTTTATCAGCGTAAAAATTAGCAGAATAGTAGATTTAATACTGAAAAAATGTAGCATGAAAAAGCAAAACCATTCAGCTAATGGTTAGCATCACAAACTAGCTCGCTACGATACTAAGTCGAGCTTTCTTCAAAATCGAGCGATTTCAAAGAAAATTTTTCTTATTGCTGAAGTACACCATAAGGTTACGAGTGAAGGGTTATCCCTGCCTGGGTAACTGTATCGTTCCAGTCATTATTTGATTTTATAAAGAACGAAAGAAAGTGAATAAAAAACGAATACTGAACCTGAAAAGATTTTCTTTAGCAGGTTCAGTATTTTATTTGTCTTTATGTTTTGAAAAACAAACGAATAAAGCTGGATTGCTTTCAATAGTTCGTCCCCATATTTCTGCACACTTTACTGGCAGAAATATCTACTAACAAATCTAATGTAAGGGCTTTATACTTTAAACAGACAAAGGAGATAAAAAGATGAGAGATCGAAAATTAAAATTGCTGAAACGTTTTATTGCAGCAGCTGTTCCGGTTAGTATCCAGTCTTTGAGTCAGGAGCTTTCACTTAGTCAGCGGACGATTCGAAATGAGCTCAGTGAGATGAATGAGCAATTAGCAAAAAACGAGTTTCCTGTCATTCAGAGTATTAGAGGGAAGGGGATGTACCTAAAGCTGAACGAAGATCAGAAAAAAGCAGCGATTCGATTGATGGAAGAGCAAAGAGAAAAAGATTTTCTGTCTCGAGAGCTGAGGATTCTGGATTTGATTTTATCCATTTCATTAGAAAATCAGAAAGTTTTTCTCTACCAGAAGGAACAAGAATATCAGATTTCTAAAAGCACTATGGATGAAGATATGCGGCGTGTCAGAGTGTTCCTGAGGGAATATGGGCTAGAAGTAATCAGTATGCCAAAACAAGGGTTGGTATTGGAGGGCAAGGAACGGATTATCCGAACAATGCTGTACTCAGTCGTCAATAAAGCAGTCAAGAGTCTTTCGTTGGCTGAACGGGTGGAAAGCCGCCCGATAAAAGAACAGATAATCTTTAAGTATCTTCCAATGGCATTATTCAAGAAAATAGATAGCATATATGATCAGGTAATCTCTAGTAAAGAAGAGAATTTTTACCGAAAAAACTTTATTTTGTTTACTGGTATCTGGCTTATTCGTTATCAGCAGGAAAATCTGATAAAAAATACTCATTGGAAAGGTAGCTCGGCTGATTTGCCGAGTGAAATTCAACAGTTTGTTCATACCATCTGCAAAGACTTTAAGATACAGCCGGAAGGGAATGAACTGAACTATCTGATTTTTATGCTAAATACCTTTAATCAAAAAAATATGAATAACTCGATTGAATGGATGCAGGCGCAGATTTTATCAATCCAGCTTATCCAACACGTTGAAAAGATCACAAAAATTCCGTTTTCAAGAAGAGAAGAAGCTTTGCAGGAGGGATTGTACAAGCATATTGCGGGATTACTAAATAGAATCCGCTATGATATTCAGTTCGCTAATCCTTTAAAAGAAAATATAAAGGCCAGCTATCAGGGCATTTATGGGGCAGTCGCTGATTTTGCGCCTGAAATAAATAATGCAGCCGGGAAAAAAATAACAGAGGATGAATTGGCCTTTCTTGCTATTCATTTTTCAACATCAGCTAGCGAGCTTAATCAGGAGGAAAGCTATTATTACAGAGCAGTGGTTATCTGCAATCATGGTGTAGCTACAGGAAAACTGCTGGCAGAAAATCTTAAAGAGCTGTTCAATATTGAAGTCTTAGCGGTGCTTAGCTCACGTGAAACTGATTTAATCAGTAAGTTGGATATCGATTTAGTTTTTGCGACATTATCCGTTCCAATACAGACAAAGCCTACCTTGATTATTGATCCAATCATCAAAAAAGAAAATAAAGAAGCAATTACCGCATTTCTTATGCAGCATAAGAATTGTCAAAGGCTGGCTAGACGTCAGGAGGATGCCACCCATATGTTTCATTCTTTACTCCACCTGATTGAAAGAAAAAATGGAAAAATAACTGGAGAAGACTATCAAGAACTGGAAAATATTTTTCTGGAAAATCATTTATCAATCGATGCAAAGGAGATACAACCTATGATTAAAGACGTTCTAAAGGATGAAAATATACTGGTCGATGTTGAAGCAGAAAATTGGCAGGAAGCCATCCGTTTAGTTTCTCAGCCTCTGTTGAAAGAGAAAATAATCAACCAGCAATATATAGAAGCAATGATTGAAGCTGTTAAAAAGTTTGGACCTTATATCGTCATTGGCCGCCACCTGGCTTTGGCCCATGCAAGACCAGAAGACGGAGCAGAGAAGCTGGGCTTAAGCGTAGCAGTTATGAAAAAACCGATTTATTTCGGACATGAAGAGAATGATCCAGTCACACTTATTTTTTGTCTCTCAGCGGTGGATTCATATTCTCATTTGAATATTATGAAGAACCTGATTGACCTGATTAACGATGAAGATAAAATCAATCGCTTATCCAAAGCAGAAAGTATCACTGCATTTAAAGAAGTATTTTTCGTTGATTAAGGAAATAAAACAAAAAAATAGAACAGGAGAGAGAAGTATGGGAAGAAGAGTAGAAATTTTATTTGTTTGTGGTGCTGGACTAGGCAGCAGTTTTGCAGCGCAAATGTCGGCAGAGGATGTACTAAATAAACATCATGTAGATGCTAAACTGGATCATGTGGATATTTCAACTGCGGCTTCCATGCAGCCGGATATTATTATCACAGCTCAAAATTTTCAGTCACAGTTTGAAAAGTTTACGATGGATGAAGAAAAAACCGCAATTGTCTACTTGAAAAATATTGTGTCTAAGGCTGAAATTGAAGAAAAACTAGTTCCGATTTTACAAGCTAAAGGAGCTATTTAAAAAAATAAAATAGAGGTGAATATTAATGGGTGTTGTAAATTTTATTATTGATAATATTCTTACACAGGCGTCAATCACTATTGCCTTGATTGCTATGCTGGGGCTGATTCTACAGAAGAAATCAGCTGGACAGATAATTTCTGGCTCTTTGAAAACTTTATTGGGTTTTCAAGTGTTGAGTGCTGGCTCAAGCATTATTGTCGGTAGTCTGACATATTTCGGACAAATTTTTACAGAAGGCTTTGATATGCAGGGAATTATTCCTTCAATTGAAGCAATCAATGGGCAGGCAATGAATGAGCTAGGTCTTGGGAGAGATATTGCGTTGACCTTTTTAGCAATCTTTATTTTTAATATTCTGATTGCCCGCTTTACGAAATGGAAATATATCTTTTTAACAGGTCAGGCAATTTTGTGGATGGCAACAATGACAACTGTTTTTGGTTACTTTGCCGGATTAAGGGGCTTTGTTTTGATTATTGTCGGGGGCTTTGTAGGTGCAGTATTTGCAGTTGCGATGCCGGCAATCGCTCAGCCGATTATTCGTAAGGTTACAGAATCGAATGATATTGCTTTAGGACATTTTTGTACAATTGGCTATTTATTTGAAGCGGGAGTTGCAAAAATATTTGGTGAAAAAGGTGAAAATAAGAAATCCATAGAAGACATCAATTTGCCAAAATCCTTTGAGTTTTTGCAGGATACGTATCTTTCTGTAATGGTTGTGATGGTTCCTCTCTATATTATTACGGCAGCATTTGCCGGACCTGGCGTAGGTGATCATGGATCGCAGCATTATTTAATGTTTGCATTCTTACAAGCCATTCAGTTTGTTGTAGGTGTCTATGTGCTGTTAGCTGGCGTACGTCTTCTTTTAGGTGAGATTGTTCCGGCTTTTCGAGGGATTGCCATGAAGCTGGTGCCGGATGCTATTCCGGCATTGGACTGTCCAGTATTTTTCCCTTACTCACCTAATGCAGTTATCTTAGGGTTTATCACAACGACTATTGGAACCGTAATTGCAATGTTTGTTCTGCCGATGTTTGGTTTGGCCATGATCTTACCGGGAATGCTGACAAACTTTTTTGCTGGAGGAACAGCGGGTATTTTTGGCAACGAGGTTGGTGGAAGAAGAGGAGCAATTATCGGAGGAATTGCCCACGGGTTCTTCATCACACTCTTACCGGCATTGCTGGTGACAATTTTTAATAGTATGGGCTTTATCAATGCTACTGCGACAGATGTGGATACGGTTATTGCAGCAATGTTGTACGCCTGGCTGCTAAGTCCCATCTTAAAAATGTTTTAAGCAGCGACTAGAGGAGGAATAGAGATGCTTGATTTTTTCAAACGAAAAAAAGAAAAACCTCAAGAGCAAACAGAAAAAAAAGCTTTAACTGAGCAAGAGCTTGATAGGCTGAAGCAGCTTGTAGAAGGTAAAGCAAATGAAATCAGCAGGATAACTGATAAGGATTCTGAAAGCCGTGAGGTACTTGCTGAGCTCTATGAAGAACAGGGCTTGGTACTAGCTGAAATGGAGCAGCTGGATGAAGCGATTGCTGCTCTTGAAAGAAGTTTAGAGCTTAAGCTTTCAATTGGCGATGGCTATAAAAAGCTCATGAGTTTGTATAATGCAAAACGGGCGGCGGCTGCCCGAAGCGGTGATGATGCTGGAATTGAAACGTACATGCAGAAAATGGACGACATGCGGCAGATTGCGAAGCAGGTAACGATTACTGGATAAAACTAAGGAAAAAGGGTGAAGCGAACATGTATAAAACATTAAAAGAAGTGACGGAGACAGCAGAAGAACTGAATATGACAATTGGAGCATTTAATGCTCATAATCTGGAGATGCTGCCTGAGATGATTCGCGCAGCTAAAGAAATGGGTTCGCCAATTATCATTCAGACAAGTATCGATACTGCGAAATACATTGGTTATAAAGTAGTTGTTTCAGTAGTAAAAGAAATTGCTGAAGATGAACTAGTAGATGTTGCTTTACACTTGGATCATGCCAGAGATTTTGATGAAATCAAAGCGGCGATTGAAGCCGGTTATTCCAGTGTTATGTATGATGGATCCCACCTGCCTTTCAAAGAAAATATTGCGAAGACGAAAGCTGTGGTTGAATATGCTCATGCACGTGGTGTATCTGTGGAAGGAGAGCTAGGTACAATCGGTGGTACAGAAGAAGGGATTTCTGTTTCAGAAAAAGATAAAATCTATACGAAACCAGAAGATGCTGTTGAATTCGTTCAATTGACAGGAGTAGATGCTTTAGCGATTGCGATTGGTACAAATCACGGACAGTTCAAGTCTAAAACAGAAGTAAATATCCCTTTGCTGAAAGACATTCATCAGGCAGTGAGTGTACCACTCGTTATTCATGGTGGAACAGGTGTAAAAGAAGAGGATTACCCAGAGCTAATTAATAACGGTATTCGTAAATTTAATGTAGGAACTGAGCTGTTAGTAAACTGGACTCAGGAGGCAAAAGAATGCTTTGGAGCTACCGAAGTAAATAAATCTCTAAGACACAATATTATCCCGGCAAATATGAAAGTCAAAGAGATCGTTAAACATAAGATTGGATTATTTATGAACACCGAAAGTCCTTTGGCTGTAAAAACAGAAACCGCATGAAAAAATATCTGATTCTGATTGCCGGAAGTCCAGCCACTGGAAAAAGTTATTTAATTCATTTGATAAAGAAAGTTCTAGCTGACATATTCATCATTACACCAGATGAAGGAAAGGAGCTTTATGCTGATTCTGTCGGATTTGATAATCTAAATGAAAAGGCAGCGCTGGAAGAACGTGTCTGGCAATTCTACTATGGAGTATTGAAGCTATATATGAATGCTGGGAAAAAATTTGTTGTTTCTGAGTATCCGTTCTCTGCAAAGCAGAAAAAGCGGTTGAATGATTTGGCCGTAATTTACAATTATGAAGTAATCACCATTCGATTAACTGCCGATTTTGAACAGCTGTGGGCGAGAAGAGAGCTTCGTGATAGGGAACCTGATCGACATCTGAGCCATATTATGACTCATTATCATTATGGCGATTGCTTAAGAGATCGTTCTCAGGCAGATAATCTGATTACAAAAAAAGAATTTAAAAAAATAATTGAGCTGCGGCGGTACAATGAATTTTCTTTAGGACATCTATTTGAGTATGATGTATCAGACTTTTCAACGGTTGATTACTCGAAGCTGTTAGCTTATCTGGCTAATTTAGCTTAAGCAGCAGATTTACAGCCAAAACAAAATAGCGATTCTTACTGATAAAAAAGTGAGAATCGCTTTTTTCTTTAAGAAATAGAACATTTAGCGGCAATAGGTAAAAAATTAGTACAATTTCTCTTTACAAATCTCTATTTTACTGATAACATCTAGTTAATATATAAGTGATATCAATTTGATATCATAAAGAAAAGGAGGAAAAAAAGATGGAAGTCAAAAAATTCGAAAGTAATACACCGTCTCAAGAAGTGAGGATGAAAGCAGGAAGCGGGATGCCGTTTCTACTGCTGAATGTGTTGGGAATCGCTTTGTCAATTGCCGCTTTTATTTTTGGGGTTGTCTATTTGGAAAAAGAAACCTATGTGTTAGGCGGCATCCTTTTAGGAATTAGCGTATTTTACTGGTGTGTTATCATGCCGCTGCTATTTGCCGGATTGAAAATCATCCGCCCCAATGAGTCAATGGTTATGACCCTTTTTGGCCGATATGTAGGAACTTTAAAAGGCGAAGGCTTTTACTTCGTTAATCCATTCACGACTGCTCTGCCAGTACCTAAGCGCCTATCATCGATGGATACGACGGAGATGACAGAGGAAGAAAAGGCGAAAAATGCCAATGTTAACAGAGTAACGAAGAAGCTTTCACTAAAAACGATGGCATTGAGTAATAATAAACAGAAGATTAATGATGCCCTTGGAAATCCGATTATTATTAGTATTGTAGTTATCTGGCGAGTTTCTGATACAGCTAAAGCAATGTTTGATGTTGATAACTTTGTAGATTACCTGTCAATTCAATGTGATTCAGCTCTTCGTAATATTGTTCGTTTGTATCCTTATGATTCCGCCGATGATGAAGATGCAAATGAAAAGAGTCTTCGCGGCTCTAGTCAGGAAATTAGCTCGAAACTACGTGAAGAAATTCAAGAGAAGGTTGAAGTAGCAGGCTTGGAGATTCTTGAAGCACGGATTACTCACTTGGCTTATGCACCAGAAATCGCTGCTGCAATGCTGCAGCGTCAACAGGCGTCTGCAATTGTAGATGCGCGTCAGCTGATTGTTGAAGGAGCTGTCGGCATGGTAGAGATGGCCTTGGAAAATCTAAGTACGCAGGGCATCGTTGAGTTGGATGAAGAACGCAAGGCGGCAATGGTTAGCAATCTTTTAGTTGTTCTATGCGGAAACCGGGATGCTCAGCCAGTTGTCAATAGTGGCTCACTGTATTAAAATACTCTTTATTGCTTATCAGGGAGGCTGCTGTTATGGAAAAAAAAGAGCAAAAAGCAAAAAAGCAGGTACCGCTTCGTTTATCAGCTGCCCTATACAATGAGCTGGCTGCATGGGCGGAGGATGAGTTTCGCAGTGTGAATGGACAAATAGAGTATTTGCTGACCGAAAATGTTAAGCGGCGCAAACGTTCCAGTGAAAAAAAGCCGAATGACGACTAACGAAAAATAAATATAAGTAAGAAATAAAGAGGCAAAGCCAAATGTGTTTTGCTTCAAAGAATAAACCGGACTATACGAAAATGGCTCCTCATTTTCAGTATAGTCCGGTTTATTTTCCAAGGTGCAGCTTTTATACCGCTGCTTATTTGGTTCTTTTGAGTAAAAAACGTTAAAAATTTTATGTCCGATGCTCTTTTTTATGAGATAAATAGACTACATTTGTAAAAGCAGTATATGCTATAATTAGAAAGACAAATGCAGCAATAAACTCTTGAAATGAGGAATCATACATGGAAGAACGTATCTACGGAGAAGCATTGTTTAGGCTGATAAAAGATTTTCTAGAAGCTAATGCGTATCTTAATAATAACTTTGAATTAAACAGAGAATATGTGATGGATAAAGAGCGTTTTCGATTTGATTTAGTCATTCTTTCAAAAATTGATCGACAGCCTGTTTATTTCTTTGAAGTCAAAGCAACTAACAATAAAGAGCTTGAATTTCTGATGAGCAAACAGAGAGTCAATAAACTTTTTGAGTCCGGAGTTAGCGATTTTTCCGTCTTTAATGGTGAGAAACAGATGTTTTTAGTGTTTTCAAATACAGAGAATGAACCAGAAGAAAAATCAAAGCCGGCGTTTTTGGACTATCTAAATGAATATCTTTCAGATAAATCGAAAGAACTAGGTGAAAAAACAGCTAGCGGGATAGAGGCAGAAGAAATGTTATCAGAGAATGTTCCTGTGATTAGAGAGCCTTATAGTCCTGAGAAAATAAAAATCTCCCAACAGCTGTTATCCATTAAATATATGTTTGAACTGTACGAAGACGGATTGATTGAATTAAGTCCGGATTTTCAAAGACAGCGGGTTTGGAAAAATGATAGGCAAAAATCACGGCTGATTGAGTCATTGATTCTTAATATTCCTATACCAGCCTTCTATATGTATGAGACAGAAGAGGGCGGTTTCCAGATTATTGATGGACAACAAAGATTAGATGCTATCTTTGGTTTTTTACAAGGAAAATTTAGGCTAAAAGGATTAGAATATCTCAATGACTATGAAGGGTTAGCGTTTGCTGATTTATCCGTCAAACTTAAAGGGCAGATTTATCGAACTCAGCTCTCTGTTAATACGATTGATATCACTTCTCCCAAGCGGGTGGTTTATGACATTTTCAAGCGAATTAACACAGGGGGGGTTCCTTTAAATAATCAGGAAATGCGAAATGCAATTAGCTCTCCTGCAGTTAGAGAATTTTACAAACGTTGTCGGCAATCTGAAGAGTTTTTATTAGCTACCTGTCATCGTGTAGGAGAAAGAAGATTAGAGGATCAGGAATTGGTTCTGCGTTTTGTGGCTTTTTATCGCATTTATGATTTTGAAAATCAGAAGATTAACTACGAACATTCCAGTATCGTTGATTTATTGAATGAGACCCATGAATTTTTACTGGATCATCCAGAAGAATTTGATGCATATGAGAAAGCGTTTAAGCGAGGGTTAATGAAATCCTACGAGCTTTTCGAAAGAAATGCTTTTAATAAATATGTCGTTTATGAAGATGGTTCTTATCGTCCAACGTCAATTATTAATAAACCCCTCTACTCAGCATTCACTGTTTTACTAGCTGATCCCAAATACCAAACTATTGATTTTTCTCAATACCAAAAGGCAGCTGAAAAAATAATGGTGGAAAAAATTCAGGATTATCGTTTCTTTAATGCAATTTCAATTGGAACAAATAATAGAGGAAATGTACGTATTCTTTTTGAAGAGGTTAAGGAGGTTATTGAGCAATGCTTGAGAGTATAAGGATTAAGAACTTTAAATGCTTTTCTGATTATTCTGTCGATTTTAGCGGAATGACGATTTTAACCGGCAGCAATTCTGCCGGAAAATCTTCAGTGATTCAAAGTATTCTGTTGTCTGCTTCAGCAGTAAACACCAATAAAGACCGTGTATACACGACGGATGTTTATGGTACTAATTTGGGTTTAGCTTCCAAACTGCTTACTTTAGAAAATTCTATGGAGGTAGGGAACAGCAATTCAGGAAATCAGATAGAGTTTTTTATTGAACCAGATAAAATGCGGGTTACTTTAGAAGTAGAAGAGCGGTTTGAAGAAAATTATTTTAATAAAAAGCTGGATGGCAGCTGGCAAAGAGACGTTTTTTATCTAAATGCTGAGCGTATTGGTCCTAGACTAGCTAATCAATTAACAGATAATTTAGCAGACCGCGTCGGCGTTCATGGCGAAAATACCAGTTTCATGCTGGATCGTTTAGAAAATGAGCGTATGAATATTCCAGAAGCCTTAAAGCGGGGCAAATCACTGCGGTTTTATAACAACTGTAGCGAGTGGCTGAACATCATTATCCCGGGGTCAGGCTTTTCTTCAAGAAGTGACAGTGATTTGGGTATATCGGCTTTAAGATATAATCAGGATTTTGTACCAACTACAGTAGGATTTGGCTTGACCTATGTTTTACCAATTATTGTGCAAGGGTTATACTGTGCTTCTTTAGATGACGAATTAAAGAAACGAGCCGTACTCATTATAGAAAATCCGGAAGCCCATTTGCATCCATATAGTCAATCTAAGATTGGTAGTTTCTTATCAGAATTGGCCATCCAAGGTGTTCAAGTTATCATTGAAACCCATAGTGAGCATGTGATTAATGGAGCACGGTTGAATTTAGCGCTGAAAGCACAAACGAAGCTGATGAGTGTGCTGTTTTTTGATGAAGGAAAGGCAGAAAAGATTTCTGTTGATGAATATGGAGAACTCTCTCATTGGCCTAAAGGCTTTTTTGATCAAAGTATGCAGGACGTCAGGGAGCTGATTAAGAATCGAATGGAGGGGAGCTAGGTGACGCTTGGAAAAATCTATCTTCACCCGTTGTATGATTATCGTTCGTCCTCTCATGAAACAGTCTATAATTATGTTGGATTTGCTCGGGAATTTATGGGTAAGGAAGAACCAAAGCTATCTATAGTAGGAAGTATTTATAACGAGGTAGATTCTGCAGGACTGAGTATTGCGGAGTATCTATTGAGTGAGACTAATAAACAAAGCGATACTATGAATTTGTTACAGGAATTCTTTACTAAAATTGGTTATGAGGGAGCTAATTGGGAAAAAGAGAAGACATTAGCTGATATTAAGTCGCTTGCGATTACTGATTTTACTAAATATATCACAGACTGGGAAATCGAAAATAGTATCTTATCCAAGAATGACTCTTATGAATTAGATTTGGACTTCATCCAAAACTCAGAATCCTTTCAGGCTTATTCTGAATTAGCTAAGGGGTGCTATGAATCACTGGAAATTTATCCGACTTCTTTTAAAAAGAAGTCAAAGGATTATTTGTGGTCTGATTATGTCAAAGAATTAACCAAGCATTTAAATGCCCTAAATTTGTTTAGTGAACAGCTAGAAGATTTAGAAGAAAAAGATACGGGAGTATGGCTAAAATTTCTAGGTTCTGAATATAATATTTATTGTTCCGGTAAAGGGAATAAGGAAAGCCTTAAGATTTTTAAAACCGCTCATCCAGATCCGGAGAAAGATGAAATAATTACTTGTATTCCTCATACAAAACTGTTTACAAATTATAGTGATGAGCGTATTTATTTTAAATGGCCAGAAAAAGCAAAAGAAAAAATTATTATCGCTCATATTGGTAGACATATTAAAGTGAAAAAGAAATAAAAAATAGACCAGAAAACAGATACCAATCCCTGTTTTCTGGTTTATTTTATGTAAAAGTCCTTTATTTATAATTTTATTTTGGGGGAATTTTCGCAGCAGCACTTCAAATTTTTTTTTCCTTTGTAACCTTTTCAGAGAGTGCAAGGTATTAGTAGTGAAAGCAGAGTTGGAAGAAAAATTGATCATGTTTAAATTCCTCTAATTTTCCTCCAGCTTTGAATTACACACTAATTATTTAGAAAAGGGAGAATACAAATGAAAAATAAGAAGATTG
Source organism: Enterococcus sp. LJL51 (assembly GCF_054871795.1). Classification (NCBI taxonomy): domain Bacteria; kingdom Bacillati; phylum Bacillota; class Bacilli; order Lactobacillales; family Enterococcaceae; genus Enterococcus; species Enterococcus sp. LJL51. The sequence goes on from NZ_JBTXLW010000002.1 coordinate 126,619, forward strand.
TTGCATTTACTTTAGTTACACTGCTTGCTCCGACATTTTTGAACGCACAGCTGGCCGTTGCTGATTCATTACAGGAGCCAATGACAGCTGAATCAGCAACACCCGCCGTGGAGGAAGCTACTTCGCTGCCTGTTGTAGAAACACCTTCAGTTCAAGAGCCGACAGCTGAACAGTCAGTGCCTGAAACGCCAGTAGTAGAAGCTCCGGCTGAATCACCTGTGATTGAAGCACCGATTGAAGTACCTTATGAAGAATCTGTACTTCCAGAAGTTCTGGCAACGGCTGAAACAGCGGATAGTGTTGTTCCATTGGACATTACCCAGCTGCCGCCGGCTATGGGTGATGCAGATGCGCCGGTTATTTCAGTTACACCAGTAAAAACAATTAGAAAAGGTCAAGCTTTTAATCCGTTGGAAGGGGTAACCGCATACGACAGCTTAGATGGGAATATTACCTCAAGCATTGTTGTCACCAGCAATAATGTGGACATTAACACTGAAAATACCACACCTTATCAAGTGAGTTATTCAGTGACTAACTCAGCTGGTAAAACGATGACAGCCACAACCAAAGTATTGGTTGTTGATGACTCAGTATATGGTATGCTGGATGTGTCAATTTCTGATTTTACAATTGCTCAAAATGGCGATTATCAGGCAGAAATTAAAAAAAGAATTATTGTAAAAAATCCAGACGGAACAACAACTGACCCAACTGAGTATACGCTATATACAAGTGGTTCAGCTGGTGGCGGAGATGTGGGTACGTATAATATTTCCGTGGTTGTAGAGTCGCTGGTTTATGGAACATATACTGAAAAAATGGTAAATATCACTGTTATGAGCGGTTTAACGCTTAATGCAGTTGACAGTAAGATTTTTCTTGGAGATACTTTTGATCCAATGGCCAATGTTAGTGCAACAGAAAATAAAGCAGATGGATCAATAGTTGCTTTAGGAGCCTATGATGGTGTCTCTGATACTGGAATTTCATACTCCGGGCTAGTAGACACTACGACAGCAGGTGTGTATCCTGTCACTTACAGCGCAAAAACAGCGAGCGGAGTCAATCAAACGAAAACAGTCAATGTTACAGTTGCAGCTAGTGTGATTACTATTGAAGCAGCGGATGTGACCATTATGCAGGGGGAAGCTTTTAATCCGCTAGACTATGCGAAAGCGATGGATGAAAGAGATGGCGGACTTACTGTATCAGTTGATTCAAACAACGTAGATCCTGCAGCAATCGGTACCTACAGTGTGACATATTCAGCTACTAATACTGCAGGTACAACAGAGACCAAGACAATTACAGTTTCCGTAGTTGAGCGGACAGCAGCAATTACAGCTGATAATCAGGAAGTATACCAAGGACAGGAAATCACTGATGAATTAATTCTAAGCTGGGCTCAGGCCAGTGATCCAGTAGATACTGATTTAGATTTGACGTATACGATTCTTGAAGGAAGTATTGACACTTCTATTGCTGGTGCAGTGTTCACGGTTGAATATGCTGTTACAAATACGGCAGGAAATACAACGACTAAATCGATTAGCATAACTGTGTTAAATAGAGAAGCGACAATTGAAGCAGCTGATCAGACTGTTGAGGTTGGAACAGTGATTAGTGATGCAGACATTTTAAACTGGGCGAAGGCTTCTGATCCTGTGGATGGTGAAAACCTTGCAGTAACTGAGTTCACAGTCCTTGATGGACCAATTGACACTACTAAGGAAGGAACATTCACGATTCAATATTCCTTTACCAATACAGCAGGAAATACAGCTGTAAAAACGATTACCTTAACAGTGGTTGATCAACTGACTCCTTCTATTAAGGTAGAAGACAAAGTGATGTATGTGGGGGATAAGCTGACTGAGGAGATGATTTTGGAATGGGCTGAAGCCGAAAATGCGGAAGCTATTGGTTTTGAAGTAATGGGTGAAAATATTAAAGTAAAAGCTTCCGATAGTACATTAGTCGAAACAGGTGTTCATGAAATTAAATTCTTTGCAGAAAAAGGAGATAAAAAAGCTGAAACTGTCATGACTTTAACGGTTAAGGACAGAGAAGCAGCTAAGCCAGAAGGAATGGGAACCACTAAACAGCCGGCTGCTAAAGAAACAGTAGTGAAGACGGAAGAAATTAAGTCTGCTGAGAAGGAATTACCGGAAACAGGCATGAAGGAGAGCAGTCTTCTTACCTCTATCTCAGGATTGTTTATGTTGGCATTCGCCTACTTTTTAAAAAAGAAAAAGGATGAAACAACAAATGATTTATATTAAAGAGAGCTGTACAGACTTAGTTTGTTTAGCAGCTTAAAAGAGAATATAGCAGAAGTGTTTAGCACTGGGAACCAGCTAGGTATTGTTCAACATACTCATACCTAGCTGTATTTCTCAGCAATAAACTGGATTAAGTCGAAATTTGACAAGAAACACTGAGAGAAAATCAAGAAGCGGTTGATTAATACTTGACTAGAATTTCCTGTATTTTCGATATCATCCGGTTTATTTTCAAGGAACTGTCTTCTGAGACACACCGCTTATTTCGTTTTAGGGCTTGAGACATATTATTGTTTCAGCCTTTTTTTAATATGTCTTTTTTATAGCATTGTTGAAAGGGAAATAATAAGCTGATACACTAATATCAACTATTTGATTATTTGGAGGCAGCAAATGAGTAAAGAAGAAGAGTTAATTGTAAATTCTAGAGATTTATTTGAAAAAATGAGCTGGCTTAATAAATTTAAAATGGAAGAAAGCCTGAAAGGTTATAAGCCTTCAGAAGTTCATTGCATAGAAGCGATAAAAAAACAAAAAGAGCCCAATGTTACAAAGCTTGCTGAAAGTCTCTATATGACCAGAGGTGCAATTAGCAAGCTGACAAAGAAGCTGATACAAAAAAAGCTGATAGAAAGCTACCAGAAACCAGAAAATAAAAAAGAGAGATATTTTAAGCTGACAGAGCTGGGAGAGAAAATTTATACGATTCATGAAGAAGAACATAAAGCATTTCGGGATCGAGATAAAGTTGTTTTCGAGCAAATGACAGAAGAACAGCTTACCAGTATGCTTCGTTTTATTGAAGTATACAGCAAGCATCTGGATGAAGAAATTAAAAAGCAAGGTCTGACAATCAGCTAAGAACATTCAAAAAGTAGCTTGACTATGTAGAAGACTAAAACATGTAGGTAAGTTTCAAGAATAAAGGAGAAATCACAGAAATGAGTTGTCAAATTTCTGTGATTTTTTTGTATCCAAAGGGATTATGTTTTCAATTACAGTTGTCGTATTTTCTGCAAGTCATTAAGTAGATTTGGAAAATTCTTTCAATATTTATCTGCATTTAAGGTAGATGAAAGAGCGGAGTCTAATGAAGTTTTTTTTGTTGACAAGGAATCAAAATGGTGGTAAAGTTGTTTTTGTTTCCGAGGAAATTAAAAATCCGAATATGAACCGCGGCGTATTTTGGACTAGATGATATAGGAAATCCTTATTCAGCACTAGGAGATAGAGCTTTATGTTGGAACTCAGGAAACAAAGCAACTGATCTGAAAAGGAGAACTATTAATGATAACTAAGAAAACAATTTATTCCAAGAATTTTTTACTCGTAGCCGTTGGTCAAATCATTTCACTATTTGGAAATCAGATTTTAAGGTATGCTTTACCCTTGTATTTACTAAATGAAACCGGCTCTGCCGCTTTATTTGGTACTATTTTGGCGATATCCTTTGTGCCTATGCTGGTACTTTTTCCAATTGGCGGGATTATTGCTGATCGTGTCAACAAGCGAAATATTATGGTGTTTCTTGATTTTAGTACAGCCATACTAATTTTTTTATTTTATCTACTAGCAAATAAAATGGAAATTGTTCCATTAATGGGCATGACAATAGTCATTTTATATGGAATACAAGGAACCTATCAGCCTACTGTTCAAGCTAGTGTCCCTGAGTTAGTAGATACAGAATACATTATGCAGGGCAATGCCATTGTTGATTTAATCAGCTCCTTAGCAAGTATGGCTGGTCCGGTCATTGGCGGTATTCTTTATTCGGTTTTTGGTCTAACACCAATTTTGTATGTGAGTATGGCTTGTTTCTTTTTAGCTGCTGTAATGGAGCTGTTTATTCATATGCCTTTTGTACAGAAACAGGGAGAAGGCAATATTTTAATAACCGGACTAAATGATTTAAAAGAGAGTATCGCTTTTATCTTTAAAGAAAAACCAATCCTTTGGAAGATGTCTTTGGTATTTGCTTCTGTTAATTTATTTTTGACCTCTCTGATCTTAGTCGGTGTTCCAGTAATTATCACCCAGCATTTAGGTTTTGATGTGAGTGCTGGGAATCGTCTCTATGGCTATGCACAGGGAATTATGGCATCTGGTAGTATTATCGGTGGTTTACTAGCTGGTGTGTTTTCTAAAAAGCTGACTTTAAAGGTTAGTCCGCTGATTCTTAGCGGCTGCGCCTTAACAATACTGGTTAGCGGAGCTGCGTTGCAGCTCCTTGTAGGTCGCTCAATAAAAATCTTTTTCATTCTAGCGATTAGCTGTGGGTTACTATTGGTGTTGTCCACGTTGTTCACGATTCAAATGATGACATATTTACAAATGCTGACGCCAAAAGCACTAACTGGGAAAGTGATTTCCTGTGTTTTATGTTTGTGTATGTGCTCCAGTCCAGTTGGTCAGTTCATCTATGGAATTATTTTCGAACATATCGGCAGCAGCATCTATCTGCCGTTTTATGGAGCAGCACTCATTATGTTTTGTATCAGCTTCTTTACCCGTAAAGTTTTTTATGAAATAGCTCAGCCGAGAGAACTAAAGAGAAATGATCGTGAAGAGAAAAAATATCTAAGAAGTAATTGAGAATAACGAGAGAGTTTATGTGATAGTCAGGTTCGTAGTATTTATTCGAATAAAGAAAAAAGCAAAGCTTCCCAAGTAGCTAAAAAAACTGAAAGGTACTATCTTTAGGGCTGTCTCTCTTAGATTCTGGAGATTACCACTTTTGATATTCACAGCAATTTAGCAACTGACGAAGCTTTGCGTTAAAGTTTTTATTTTATCTATTTAACTAAAAAAAGTCTGGACAATATCTGCTAATACCTCGAATGGAATAATTAAAAATTGTAGAAGAACTTCAAATAAAGCAGTTCCAAACTCACTGATAATGGATAACAGAGCATCAATCATTGTCGCCCTCGCTTTCTAATTTTTCAGCTACTTTTTTTGGCAGCTCAGCAGCTTTTACTTCCTCCCAAGAGGTAACGCCTTTATTCTCATTAACTACCATCTTTAAGTATGCACCTTCTTTTAACGGCTGAGGGCGGGCTTCTTTGAGATGAACTATTTTTTCCTGACCATCTTCATTATAAGAAATCTGATCATACTGCCAAACGGGACTCTCATCCTCAGGAGTACCAGTATCCTCAGGGATGCTGGTTATTTTTGTGTAGTAGGAGGGACCACCATAATTATCTGCCCAATATTTGTCCATTGCATATTTTGCTCCAAATCCCAGTGCGGCTACAATACTAATAAAAATAAGACTACCTGTTATCGCTTTTTTCATGTGAATCACCCTTTCTGTAATGATAATACTCTCAAAACAGCTGGAAGAAATCAAACTTTAGACTGATTAATAAATAACAAAATTGTAAGGTCATTTGGAGAGGATTGCCATCGCTTGTTTAACGCAGTTATTGTATTGGGGATTAAAAAAAATATTAAGAAAAGTTAAACATGCAGCTGAAAAAGTAAAGGGTTAGAAAATATCTAAAAAGCAATAATAAGCTTTTTTTGAAGAAAAATGAAAAACTTGAATGTGAGTGGGACATAACTCATTTGGAATTCGGATAAACGGTGGAAGCAGTAGCACATACCAGCATTGAACTGCAACGAGTAACCGCAGGAGCACATGCCTTATTACCAACTGCGACGAGCAACCGCAGGAGCACATGCCTTATTACCAACTGCGACGAGCAACCGCAGGAGCACATGCCTTACTACCAACTGCGACGAGTAACCGCAGGAGCACATGCCTTATTACCATCTGCGACGAGTAACCGCAGGAGCACATGCCTTATTACCATCTGCGACGAGTAACCGCAGGAGCACATGCCTTATTACCATCTGCGACGAGTAACCGCAGGAGCAAAACCTGCGGAAATAAGCCGAAATTCACAAAAATTTGAAGAACACAGGTAGGAATCAGTCAACATCGACTGGCTCATATTTGTGTTTTCTGTCATTTCCGTGAATTTCGGCTTATTTTTCGGGACTAAACACTTCTGTCCCATCCTCTTTCAAGAGTAGGAATTAAATAATTATTTGGTTTAAACAATAAATACATTGACCTTTTTCATACGTGACCAGATGGCTAAACTGCCGGCTACCAGGCAGAAAGCGGCTATATAGCCTATTAAAGTAACGTTTTGAGACACAAAAGCAATTCCGACAAGCAGCAAAATCAATAAAAAACCTACAAGCATTGTCAATAAGACTGGTAAAGATTGCTTAATTATTTGCTGTTCATTTGTCCAGTCAAACCGATGGTACTTCTGATTAAGCCATAAGCTGAGTGTGACGATGAACAAGCAGTGGCTGCTAGGGAGTAAAGAGAGTAAAATTCCGCCGGCAGCAGTAATAGGAAAGCTAATCGCCAAAATAAGACAGCCGCTCCAAATCAGGGGAAGAAATACAATAAGATTCCAGAGTATTTTCACTGCGTAAATTTGTTGCACAGGAATTGGCAAAGCGGCCAATAGCCAGCTATTACGTCCTTCCATACTAATGGCAGAGCTTGTTGGTGTGCTCATTCCTAAAAAAAGACAAGGGACAAAAGGCAGCCACTCAGTTAACTGAGATAAAGATAGGGTAGTCGGTAATACAACCAACAGCTGTTTCATAAGAACAGGCACACTAAAAGCAGCCAAAAGGAATAGAAATGGACCAATCACCGTATTGATAACATAAAGCGAACTTGAAAAATAAAGCCGGGCCTCTCGTCGAATGAGTCTGCTAAAAATACTGCGACGAGTCAGCTTGTTAACTATTAGTTTTTTATGATTTGACCGGACCCCTAACCAAGAGTTTATCTGTAAATAGAAACGATCTAGAAGCAGAGAAAAAGAACCAAAAACAAGAAGAGAAATCAAATCGAAAAGCAACAGCAGCCAAGGTTGTTGGGTTAAGCCATTTTTTAGCAGCGACAATAGTGGATAGATTCCTTCCAGCTGTTTCAGCCCTTGCTCCAATAATTGAGTAACTGCAGCATCATCATACTGAGTTAGATTAAGCGATCCCAACATAAAAGCTGATAGACCGCCCAATGTTAGCAGGATAATAATTGGCTGCTGATGACGAAAGCCAGCCGCAATTACGGAAATAACTAAGGTCAATACAGCCCCTACAGTGATTGGTATTAATGGAATAAATGGCGTAATCAGTAAAGAGAACAGCAACGGCTGAAGAGTCTTTAGGTGAAAGCTGTAAATACTAATACTGGGTAAAAGAACTAGCAGAGCAAAACCAAAATTCAACAGATACAATGTCAGCATACGACTAATAATTATCATTCGCGGCTGTATAGGTAAGGAAAAGAGCGTGTCAAAGTCTCGAAATTTGAATAGTAGCTGATGTCCTTTCATAAAAGTCAGAATGAGACAAACCGCGGACGTTAGAAAAACCATTAGCGTAGGTACATATTGGTCAAGCTTTAAATAGATTAAGGTAAAACTAGCACCGGAAATATAGCTAATGGCTAAAAGCAGTAGTAAAATAAATCCTACTCCTGCACCAATCTTATAACTCTTGGAACGATAACGAAGTTTATTAAGACTAAGACCACGCAATTCCAGCCGAAGTAATATAGGAATTTTATTCATCCCCGATTACCTCCATAAATATTTCTTCAAGAGTATGCCCGTTGCGCACTTCTTCAATCGGTCCATATTTTTTCAATTGCCCCTGGTCAATCATCGCAATTTTGGTGCAAAGGGTTTCAGCTACTTCTAAAACATGAGTAGAGAAAAAAACAGCACTGCCTTGACGGCAAAGCTCCTGCAGCATTTGTTTAACGTGGAAGACTGCTTCCGGATCCAGACCAACAAAGGGCTCATCCATAATCAAAAGCTTTGGTTGATGAAGAAAGGCGGAGATAATAGCTAGTTTTTGTTTCATGCCATGAGAGTAAGTGCCGATTAAGTTGTTTAACTGGTCTGCTAATGACAGCTTCTCGCTGAATTTGACCACTCTTTTCTGACGCTGTTCACTAGAAATTTCAAAAATATCTGCAATGAAATCAAGATACTGAACGCCGGTCAGATAATCATAAAGGTCTGGATTATCGGGGAGATAAGCAATGTCCTTTTTGCACAAAAGCGGCTCTTTTTCAATATCATGTCCATTAATCATAATTTTTCCCTGGTCAAAATGTAGTGTTCCAGCGATTGACTTTAAAGTCGTTGTTTTACCGGCGCCATTATGTCCGATAAAGCCAAAAATATCACCAGGCTCTGCTTTAAGACTGAGATTCGAAACGGCAACTTTTCCTCCTGGGTATGTTTTAGTTAAGTGTTCAATCGTCAAAACTGACATTATTTTTCCAACTTTCTTTAAGGAGTTTTATACAAGGGCTTAATCATCAGACCTTCTCGGATAGCCCTTAATCAACTAAGGTGTTTAACCGTGTTAAAAGCCTTTGGTATTGCTTGTCTTTTGATAATTGATCAAAAGGAGGACCGGATACTGCTTGGATTAACTGCAGCTTAATAAGCTGCGTCTCTTTAGGAGGCTGTCCGCCATTTGAATATTCTGAAAGCCAATCTGCCACTTTAGTAAAATAACTGTCGCCGTGAAGCTCAATCGGAAAGGCTGTCTGCTCCATTAAGGAGGTAAACTTTTCAAGTAAACACAAACTGTCAGCTTCTCTGTTTAGAGACAGATACCCTGCAGCAATTTGTAGATAGAGGGGCAGAACAGTTAAAGGATGGTACTGATCAATTGAAAAAACAGTAACAAACTGCTGAGCACGATGAGCTGTTTCGACGAACTGAACTTCATTTTGATAAGTCAGCGGCAAATATTGGATAAAAACGTTCATCATGATGATTGTATATTGGAAAAGAGAGGTCTGCATAACTGTTTCAGCTTCCTCTATTTTTCCCATCATTTGCAATGCGCTAGTAATAATCAGTTCCGGCGGCAAAAAAATAGGTGTTGCTGTACCCAAAATATCTATTACTTCTTCGGGTTTTTCCTGAATGAGCACGACAGAAGCTTCCATAACCTTAGCGTGATGAATCAATTGAGGGTTATCTGATAACTCCTGTACATGAAGAAAGAGTCCACGGATTTCGGCAAGCCAGCTTTCCATTTTATCAAAAGCAGTCAAGCTGTCTAAATGATTTAAAAGCAGTACAGCCATTTGAAAAACAAAGGGTCCGCATGTCCAGTAAGTGCGAATAAGCCGTCTGATTTTCTGATCAATTTCCGGTTTTAATTCAATCAATTCTTTTTGAAGAGCAGCATAAATTGTATTGATTTCTGTAGACGTTAGTTGTGTTCGAAAGCTCAATAGCTCATCGATTGTAATATTAAAATAAGCAGCGAGTAAAGGCAACAGGCTGATATCAGGGTATGATTGTCCTGTCTCCCATTTTGAGACGGAAGCTTTGGAAACCCCTACAAAATCTGCCAGCTGCTTTTGCGTGATGTTTTTTTCTTTACGCTTGATATGAATCAATTCACCAATCTTCATTTCCATAGATAACACCTCTTTGATTTAAGTATACGTCGCTATTTATAAATGGGCAATCGATTTATAATCAACTAAACAAGGTGAAAATCAACTAATGGTAGATTTTAGGTTGATACAGAATAAGGAAGCATATGATTTTTTGCGTAATTGATATTACTGTATATTTGCTAAAAATCATCCGATTTTATCAGGATTTGCTTTTCTTCAGCTATCTTGCATTTGTTTTTTTGGTAGATGTCAATTACTAATGATGTGACTAAAAGAGTTATTGCTGATTCAAATAGCTTTCATGAAAACGTTTGACAAGTTATGATTGGTGTTTTACAATACATTCATACCGCACGAATGTTAAAGGAGGGATATTATGGCTCGAAACAAATATCCGGAAATAACGGTTGACAAAATATTAGAAGCGGCTGGACGACTTTTTTTAGAGAAAGGGTATGACAATACTACAATTGTTGATATTGTTAATGAATTGGATGGCTTAACCAAGGGAGCTGTTTACCATCATTTCAAGTCGAAAGAAGATATTATGGATGCTTTGGGAGATAAAATGTTTTTCGACAACAATCCTTTTGAAGCTGTAAAAAAGCGGACTGACTTAAATGCTCATCAAAAAATGAGAATGGCTGTTAAATTAAATCAGTCAAATGAAGATCAGGTAGAATTATCAAGACAAGCGATTCCGCTCTTAAAAAACCCTCATATTTTAGCAAAAATGATAGAATCAAATCGCCGTATCCTATATCCGTATTGGCTGGAACTAATTGAAGAAGGGCAAAAAGATGGGTCTATTCGTACAGAATATGCTAAGGAATTGTCGGAATTTTTATCGTTTATAGATACTTGGTTCATGATTTCCATGTCCGAAGGTAGTGCTGAGGAAAGTCAAAGGAGATATCTTTTTGTAGCCGAAATACTGGATAAAATGGGGGTACCTATCCATGATAGTGAAATGGAGGAAATGATAAAATCATTACCCTATTTCTCTGAAGAAAGTAAGTAAATTGTCTTTAGCAAGACAATTTTTTATTCATCTTATACATTCGTTCGGTAGGTATGTTTGTTTTTATTAATGTAGTTAAAGGTTTACCAAGAACTAATCAAAGGAGGAAATGCCGTGTCAAAATCAACTATTTCTATTGCAGTATCATCATTGAAGAAAAGCTATCAAGGCAAGGAGGTGTTAAATGATGTCAACTTTTCTGTTCCCAGTGGAACAATCTATGCTTTATTAGGTTCTAATGGTGCAGGGAAAACAACTATTGTTAAAATTCTATCTACCTTATTGAAACCAGATGGTGGGAATGCTACCATCAATGATTTTGACATAGAGAGTCAAAGCGATGAGGTCCGAGAGTGCATCAGCTTGACTGGTCAGTTTGTTGCAGTCGATGAAGTCTTAACAGGCAGGGAAAACTTGAAACTTATCGGACAGCTGCGGCGTCTGCCAGATGTCAAAAGCAAAACGAATGAGTGGCTGTCTTTTTTTAATTTAGAGGATGCAGCTAATCGTAAGGTATCAACGTATTCAGGCGGGATGCGCCGCAGATTGGATATAGCCATGAGCCTTATGGATAACCCTCAGGTACTTTTCCTCGATGAGCCTACTACTGGGCTTGACCCTCAAAATCGGATTGCAATGTGGGAATTGGTAAAAAGCTTAGCAAAGAAAGGAACAACCGTATTTCTAACAACACAATATTTAGAAGAAGCAGAATACCTTGCTGATCATGTTGCTATTCTTCATAAAGGAAAGATTCTCGTGGAGGGGACACCGCAATATCTAAAAGAGATACTGCCTAAGAGAGGAGTGTCACTTAATTTTAATAGTGAAGAAAGTGCGATTAAAGCAATTGAACTTTTAAGGGAGAATGGTATTACAGCTGATACTGTTGAACAAAATCTACCTTCATTGGAAGATGTCTTTTTAACATTAATTGATGAAAAAAAGGAGGATACCAGTCATGCATCATAAGAAGAGAAGTGTAATTATCGATTCATGGATTGTATTTAAACGGTGTTTATTAATCACCTTTAGAAATCCGGAAGCACTTTTGTCGTCAATCATACTACCATTTATAATTATGCTGTTGTTTACTGCTATATTGGGAACTACGGCGGATATAAAAGGCTTTAATTACGTTGATTTCATCGTGCCGGGTATCATTTTGCAAAGCATTGGCCAGGCTTCTCAATATTCAGCAATGAATGTCGCAAATGATATGACCAAAGGTATCATTGACCGCTTTCGTACGATGTCCATCTCAAAATCTGCCGTAATTATAGGTCATACTGGCGCTGGAATTATAAGAAATACAATTTCAACTATCATAATTATTGGTACCGCCTTTATTCTAGGCTTTAGACCGCAAGCTGACTTTTGGGGCTGGTGTACTGTAGTTGGACTTCTTATTCTTGTTAACATTGCAATTTCTCTGCTCAGCGTATTATGTGGACTAATCGCAAAGTCAGCAGAGGGTTCAATTAGTTTGATGCTTCCGTTTTTTATCCTACCCTTTATTAGTTCTGGCTTTGCTCCTGTCGCAACTATGGGCAGCGGTATTCGCTGGTTTGCTGAAAATCAACCGATGACACCGATTATTGATAGCATTCGATCACTAACATTGGATTTACCTTTAGATAATAGTCTAGTGATAGCTTTGGTTTGGTGCGTGGGTACAATCATTGTGGCATATTTTGTCTCGCTGCAAGTATACAAAAGAAAAGTATCATAGGAGACTGCAACAAGAACAAGACGAATAAATTAAAAAAAAGCTGGTGATATTATGAGAGAATCGTCATGGATTATCTGCCCTGTATGTCATGCTAAAACACGAATAAAAATTTATGCAGATACAATTATTAACAAACTACCCTTATATTGTCCAAAATGCAAACAAGAAAATTTAGTTAATATAAAGGAATTTAATGTAACAATCATAAAAGAGCCAGACGCAAAGACGCAGAGCCGATAACTGTTGGAGTAAGTGCTTCAAGTTATCGGCATTTTTAATTGTGAAAAGCATGAATTATTTAATGAAGCCTTAATAGCAGTAAATTTAAAAAAAGAATATTATATAAACTAACCCCTCAGTTTAAGCTTTTAGCGTTTTGGACAAGAAGCAAAACTTCTTTGGATTGGTTCTTTTTAGTAGATGATCAAGAGCATCTGACTTACTAGCTACTAGTCTGCCATTATATATTCTTTATGAAGATATTTTCATCATAAAATGGTTGACCTTCATTCCTTAACTAAGTAGTCTGTTACTAAGGAGGCGGTTTGTATGTCAGATGTTCAGATTCTATTGGTAGAAGATGAAGAAAGCTTGGCGAGCTTTATATCAGAAGAGTTGAGATTTGAGGAATACGCAGTGCTTCATGCCAAAGACGGTGGTGAAGCCTTAGAACTTTTTGAGGCGCATCAAAATGAACTGACGTTGATTTTATTAGATTGGATGCTGCCCAAATATGATGGCATCACAGTTGCCAGGAGAATTCGAAAGAAAAGCAATATCCCGATTATTATGATGACCGCTCGAGATCAGCTCAGCGATAAAGTAACCGGGCTGGATGTTGGGGCAGATGACTATATTACAAAGCCTTTTGATATCGAAGAGCTTTTAGCAAGAATAAGAGTCATTCTACGCAGAAATCAACAGCTGGAACAGTTGAAGAAAACACCTTCTATTTATCAGTATCAGGATTTAATTATTGAGCCTTTAAAGCATATTGCACAACGTTATGGTGAGTCTATTCAGCTTACGCAAAAGGAATTTGCACTGCTGACTGCTCTGATGAAACGACCGGAGGAAGTCTTAAGTAGAGGTGAGCTGCTCAATGAAGTTTGGGGCTACGATTATTTTGGACAAACCAATACTGTAGATGTGTATATTCGTTCTTTGAGAAATAAAATGGATTATCAAAAGGAGACACGGCTAATTCAAACTATTCGAGGTGTGGGGTATATTTTGAGGGCAGCAGATGAAAAATAAAAAAAGACAGAACATCTGGCGTAATAGTAGCCGCCATCAATTATCGGTTCGTTTTACTTTGTTGCTTTCAGCAGCAATTTTACTGTTAAGTTTTTCAATTGTAGCTGTTTTGACTAGAGAATTGTATGATTCTATCAAAAATCAGGCAGAGATGCTGACTGAAACGATGGAGAATGCTGATACTGAGAATCAAGCGAAATGGCTGGATTTTCTAGAGACTTACACTTCTGGAGATAGCTCCCCTTATTTGGTGCGGGTGACTTTGAGTTCTGGGGAAGTTATATTTTCACATGAAGCTAAGACTGTGTTCAATCACTTTTCCAGTATGAAGCAGCTGTTCTTTTTAGATAATATATTATGGGACAGTGATGGGGATCCCTATTTTTACACCACCATGGCTAAGGATGGGGCAACGGCTGCCATTCTGGTGGATATCGAAGATCAGTTTGAATTGATTCAAAGCGTACTTATCCTCACTAGTATTCTAACGATTGTAATTTTACTAATTGGCTCTATTCTTATTTATCGGTTTGCCAATGTATTTAGCCGTCCGTTGCGCTTAATGAATGAAGAAATCGGAGAGTTGAGCAGAACGGAAGAGCAAGAGGGAGTATTGACTGTTCCGAACAGCCCGCAAGAGGTCAAGTATGTTTCTGAATCCTTTAATGATTTGCTGATGAAGCAGCGAAATTCCATGGAAAGAGAAAAGCAATTTGTAACCGATGTTTCCCATGAACTGCGGACGCCGCTAGCTGCTATTCGCGGTCATGTAGACTTAATTAATCGAAGAGGAACTAAGCATCCTGAGGTCATTCCTAAATCAATTCATTATATTGATTCTGAATCGAGACGTATGACAGTAATGGTTGAACAACTGCTGGTATTAGGTCGAGGCGAACAAAAAGCTTCTTCCATGCTTCATTTTTCAGCTGTTTTACAGCTAATGCTTGATGAGCTGCAGGTGATGATCCAGCAAGAGATAGTGACAGAAATTGATGAGCAGGTTTACCTTGAAATAAATGAAGATAATTTACGACAGATTATTCGTAATTTGATTGAAAACGCAGCTAAATACACAACAATAGATGGAAAAATCTTTATTCGTCTCTTGCAAAAAAAAGAATCAGTCGACTTTGAAGTGGCAGATACAGGACTTGGCATTACTGAAGAGGATAAAGAACTTATATTTAACCGCTTTTATCGGGCGGATCGTTCCAGATCTAGTCGAATTTCCGGTTCAGGCGTTGGATTAGCCATCGTCCAAGAGCTTGTTAAGCAGTATCATGGATTAATAGAGGTATTGGATAATGCACCTCAGGGAAGCCGTTTTATTGTCCGCTTTCCAATAAAAAAATAAAATGAAGATTTCTTCATAAAAGTTTTATTTTTGTTTGGATTTTATACGTTCAGCTTCTGATACTATAGAGTCATCAAAGCAATATAATTAGCTGATTTTAGAAAATATTTACTAACAGCTGCTTTAATTTCAAAAAAGAAGGGAACGATTAAAATGAAAAAAATAGGAATAATAGGACTAGTTACCTTAGGTGTGCTTTTGACAGGGTGTACTGCTAATCGAAATGAGCTACCGCCAGAGAATCGGAACAGCAATTCAACTACGAGTAAATCTTCAGAAGCAGCAGAGTCATCTCAAACCAGTGAAGCGCCTGAAAACACAACGGAGGCAACGAGTGGGGCATCTGTTCAAACAGGCTCTGCCTTAGAAGGGATTGAACGCTCAGCAGAAGAGGCCATTAAAGCCTATCAAGAGGCATACCCCGATACATCTGTGACATCGCTGGAGTTAGATACTTCATTTGGCAGTTATTATTATGAAGTCAAAGGAATGGATGACAACGCGGAGTATGAAGTGAAGATAAATGCCAAAACCGGCGAGCTGGCCAAAGAAAAAGAGGAACGGCTTGACGCCGATGAACAAAATGGGGTTGAACGGAAAAGTGAAGAGCTCTCTCTCGAGGGGATTTTGTCAATTGATGAGGCTGCCGCTGCGGCACTGAAAGCAGTTGGACAAGGCGAGGCAATTGAATGGTCATTGGAGAGAGAAATGTCTACTACCTATTGGGAAGTAAAAGTTGTGAATGGACGTTCTGAAGCATCTGTCAAGCTAGATGCAAAAACCGGAGCAATTTTGGAAACAGAAATGGATGACTAAAAAAAGTTTATCTTAAAGAGCGTGGAGGATTGGTCCAGCTCAAGAAAATAAGTCGGAATATATTGAAAATGAGCGTACCTCAAGCAATCATTTTCGGATATTCCGGCTTATTTTTAATAGGATACTTTTGAAAGATAAGGATTAAAGCTTCTTTTATTCAGCTTAACCAATGTTCCAGTCTCATTTTTAGAAAATATTGGATAAGGTTTCAATAATTAGCTGAAAATTGAGAACTGTTAGACAGATGGTACAGCCCCAGCCTAAAATGCTGACCCACAAAGGATTTTTGAAACGTTCACCCATAATTTTTTTCGAGCCAGTAAAATAAACCAAAGGAATCATAGAAATTGGTAAGGCAATACTTAAAAATACTTGAGAGTATATAAGCAAGCTGTCTAAAGCTGCTTCATTGCCGCCAAAGTATATCGTGCAAAGTAAAACAGGAACAACTGAAAGCAGACGAGTGATGACTCTGCGTGCCCAGGTAGGTATTTTCATATGAATAAAGCCTTCCATAACAACTTGACCAGTTAGTGTTCCTGTGATAGTAGAATTTTGACCAGAAGCCAGCAAGGCAACCGCAAAAAGCGTACTCAACACAGGGCTGGCAACGTCTCCGGCAATCGAAGAATCCTGTAGAGCATTGTATAGAGAGGAGAATGTTCCTAGTTCTTCTCCATGACCAAAGAAAAGAGCACTTCCAAGAATTAATAAGAGACAGTTAATAATAAAAGCAGCGGAAAGCTGAATATTTGAATCCCAAGTGGCAAATCTAACCGCTTTAGCTGTATGTTCTTCATCCTCCCGGTCATATTTTCTTGTTTGAGAGAGAGAAGAATGAAGATAAAGGTTATGAGGCATGACGGTTGCCCCTACAATCCCCAAAGCCATGGTGAGTTGTCCGTGATTCAAAATCTGCCTTTGAGGAATGAAACCTTTTAAAACGTCAGGAATATTTGGCTGAGAAATAATTACTTCATAAAGAAAAACCGCCATAATGACTGTAATTAAGGTGATAACAATGGCCTCGATTTTTCGAAAGCCCAGCTTCATCAAAAACAACAGCAGCAAAACATCGAAAATTGTTAAAACCACCCCGACTATCAAAGGGATACCAAACAGCAAATTCAAGGCAATTGCTCCGCCGATAACTTCAGCAATATCTGTGGCCATAATTGCCAGTTCTGCAACAATCCATAAAACAAAGCCCAACTTTTTACCAGTATATACTCGAGTAGCTTGTGCCAAATCAAGGTGAGTGACAATCCCCAGCTTAGCCGCCATATATTGAAGCAGCATTGCAATTAAGCTTGAAAGAAGAATGACGGATATTAGCAGATAGCCATACTTGGCACCACCGCTAATAGAAGTAATCCAATTTCCGGGATCCATGTAGCCTACCGCAACAAGAGCGCCAGGACCAGAAAAGGCCAGCAGATTTTTCCAAAAGCTTCCTGAGTTTGGTACGGCTACTGAATTATTTATTTCAGACAGACTAGGTCCGTTCGCATCTTTTAGAAATTTATGGTAGTTATGTTGTGATTGTTCATCCATGTAGCTCATCTCCTTTTTAGGTGTACCTAAAACTGATTAAATAATAGTCCTAAAAATCATAGATTTCAAGCAAAAACACTTAGTTAAAGGAAAGAAAAAAATAAAATAGCTGATTCAGAATCAAAAAAATATGAGTAAAAAATAGTGTGATTGTTCTTGACCTAAAGTCGACTTTAAGTGGTATAGTAAAAGCAACTTATTTCGAAAGGGGTTTCATTGATGGAATATATAAAATTAGGAACAACTGGTATGGATATTTCCAGGATTTGTCTAGGAGCAATGAGCTTTGGGGATCCGGAACGCTGGCTACACAAGTGGGTTTTAGAAGAAGAAGACAGCCGAATAATTATTAAGAAAGCGTTGGATCTGGGGATTAATTTTTTTGATACAGCTAATGTTTATTCTCTTGGACGCAGCGAAGAAATTCTAGGAAAAGCGTTAAAGGATTACGCAAATCGAGATGAAATTGTACTTGCAACCAAGGTACACGGTAAAATGCATGAAGGACCGAACGGCTCAGGTTTATCAAGAAAGGCAATTCTTTCTGAAATTGAACACAGTCTTAAAAGACTTCAAACAGAATATGTTGATGTCTATATTATTCATCGCTGGGACTACGATACGCCTATCGAAGAAACGATGGAGGCGCTGCACGATGTAGTAAAATCTGGAAAGGCCCGTTATATTGGCGCTTCTGCGATGTATGCCTGGCAGTTTCAAAAGGCGCAGAATATCGCAGAGAAAAACGGCTGGACGAAATTTGTCTCTATGCAGAATCATTTAAATCTTATTTACCGTGAAGAGGAAAGAGAGATGATTCCCTATTGCCAATCAGAAGGGATATCTTTGACGCCTTATAGTCCGTTGGCCTCTGGCAGACTAACAAGGGATTTATCAACTCAAACAAAAAGAGGGGAATCCGATGCGATTGCCCGCTCAAAATATGATCAGACAGCAGAAAAAGACCAGCTGGTTATTGAACGGGTAGCAGAGCTGGCTGAGAAATATCTGGTAAGTAGAGTTCATATTTCGTTAGCATGGCTGCTTCAAAAAGAATCGGTTGCTGCGCCAATTATTGGTGCAACGAAGCTGAGCCATGTAGAAACAGCAGCGGACGCCGTAAACTTCCGGCTTTCAGCAGAAGATGTCCTTTATTTGGAAGAACCCTATATTCCCCATGCTATTGTCGGTTTTTCTTAGAAAGCATGAAAACAGTTCGATGAATAGTTGCCTGCTGAAACTGCCGGTAGCCGACACTAATAGTCTCGGTGGTTTACTGTTTAACGTGCTGTCTGATTCATTTTGGGCAGTTTCACTTGATTATTCGTCAGTAGTGACAATTCCTTTGTAGATGGCTTGTTGGGCCGGAAGTTCCTTGCTATACTTTTTATGAAAGCGCAAACTTTGGCTGACTGCTTAGGTTTTTACTAAAATCAGAAATAAGATAAGATTGGCAACACGCAGCTGTTCTTGTCGAAATGCAGTAAAAAGAATGAGCAAGGAGAAGATAATTATGGAACAAGTGAAGCAGTTTTTTGATGAAATATTGGCTAACACAACCCCTGAGCGGCCGTTATGGAACAAGGAAGCAGCGGTGACCAGTGCGCCTAAGTGGAGCTATATTGACGGATGTATGGCCTTGGCTGTGTGGAAAATGTATGAAGCGGAGCAAACAGACGATTACTTACGCTTTCTTGATGAGTTTATTGACTTTTATGTTGAAGAGAACGGTGAAATCCTTGGTTATGATAAAGAAGAGCATAACTGTGACAATATCAATGAAGGAAAAGTGCTGTATCCTTTAATGGAGCAGACAAAGAAAGCGAAATACGGCTATGCACTAAAAAAGCTATATGAGCAGCTGCTGGAGCAGCCAAGAACCCCGGGAGGCAACTTCTGGCATAAAGAAATTTATCCAAATCAGATTTGGCTGGATGGATTGTATATGGTTCAGCCTTTTTACAGTCAATATGATCAAATCTTTAATAGTGGCGTTAATCACGCTGATATCTTTCAACAGTTTCAGCAGGTTTATCAGCTGATGCGTGATCCTCAAACAGGATTATTCTATCACGGAGTGGATGAAAGCCGAGAAGCTTTTTGGGCAGACGCAAAAACCGGCTGCAGTCAAAACTTCTGGACGAGGTCACATGGCTGGTACGCGATGGCACTGGTTGATACCCTTGATTACTTTGATCCTGAGAACCAAGAGGAATACAACGAGCTCATTCGTCAGTTCCAAGAGCTCTTATCTACTCTTCTTAAATATGCGGATGAAAAGACCGGCATGTTCTATCAAGTAACGGATCAGGGAGCAAGGGCAGGGAACTACCTTGAAACAAGCGGCAGCTGTGCTATTGCTTATTCTCTGATGAAAGGAGCACGAAAAGGCTATCTTCCTCTTAATTATTTTGAACGTGGAGCAGAGCTTTTGGAGTCAATCGTTCATCACAAGCTGATAAAAACAGAAGCAGGATACGTATTGCAGGATATCTGTTTGGTTGCTGGCTTGGGAGGAATGCCGGGGCATGGCAGTTATAAAGTACGGGACGGCAGCTATGCCTACTATATTTCCGAGCCCATTGTGGAAAATGATGCTAAAGGAATTGCTCCGCTGGTTTTTGCCTATGCGGAATATATTCAAAAAAAACATTGAAGTAATTTAATCGTTTATATACCACCGAAAAATTGTTTTAAATGGTAATAAATAACAATTCTAATAAAAAATAAAAGCTGAGCAGTTAAGTAATTCCAGAAAGGATTACAAGCTACTCAGCTTTTTTATGCAAAAGGTCTGATAATAGAGAAAACTATATATAAATAATAGCATAATTCTTCTTCAGATAAAATTATTATGTTTAAAAAAATTAATTTTTTTGATAAAAATAGCAAACTTGGTACATTTATTTACATTCTTTTAGTAGAACCTGAAAAATTTAAGCATTTGTTAAAAAGCCTTGAATCGTTCCGACAAATATTGGAATAAAGCTGTCGATAAAACCGAGACTGAGTGCTGTTTTTTGTAAAAGTGTCAATTCCTTAAATTGTTTTGCAAAACCAATCAAAAGTAATATTACTCCAAAAAAACTGATAAAACTAGCAACAACGTAAATATTCTACATTTATAATTGAGGTCGAGACAAAAGTGTTTAGCTCCGAGAACCAAGTAGGTACTGTTCAACATCAGCTCATCCCTCGCTGTGTTTCACAGCAATAAGACGAATTATCCGAAAATAGCTTTTCATATTTTTGAGATAGTTCGGCTTATTTCCGAGAGAGCTACTTTTGGAACGCCGTTTATTCGGATTTTAGAGAAAGAAGAGTTCGGGCATTTACTTATGTCCCAAACTCGTTAAATAATTCGCATAATTTCTAGAAAAAAAGTCATCGATTGCTTAAGCATTCGATTTTTTTCCTTTTTTAACAGATTGATATTTCCAGATTATTCTGACTATATTTCTGCAACACTAATAATATTTAGTAAAAATAAAATGTCTGATTGAGCATAAATCATACATGATAAGATTAAAGTGTTCCAAAGTAGGCACTAAGTCCAAGGTTAATGACAACAATAGCACCAAAAATGACTGCTGCAGAAGACTGCTTCGTACTAAGTAAACAGCACACTACAATTCCAAAAAGCAAGCATTTTAACGCCACAAGCCACAGCCCTTCAAGACGATAGCTTGAAGATGGCGCACACCAAATACTCCAAATGACAATTGTTAGTATTGGTGCTAACAAACCAGCTGTAACACGAATAATTTTACTGGAGTGAAGAGTGAATCCCCAATATCCCAAAATAAATATAGCAAATATTTCTATCAGAAAAGCAATTGCTATATTACTATTTTTAATTAAGTTCATTACGTTCTCCTTTTTTATTATATATTTTATCACTAGCAACTATAAGAACAATATCATACAACTAAGCACAAAAGTTACTAGGCTAAATGGTGTCATAATTTTGTGTTCTTTCTTACTTTTCGTTAATAGTCCGTTAAATAAAACAGCGAAGAAAAGGAATATAGGTGTTAAGTTTATTAAACTTCTGTCAAACTGATTAAATGCTGAAATATGAATCAATTGACCATGGTTAAGATAACTAATGCCAACAATCGTCCAAATGAGCAAGAGAAAGAAGCTGACAATTCTTACTTTGAATGGCAGCACGATATTTTTTCCACCTAGTACATATTCGCCAAAAGGAAAACCAAATATTAATAGTAGATGAAGTAAGGCATTGAGAAAAAAACTGATTGCAATTATTATGTTAAGTATTTCTGTCATTGTATTCTCCTTTAGTATTAACTGGTTTGAGTATATAATAATAAATTGGATGGTACAATTACGCACAAAAAAGTAAGTAGCTAGTGGAGGTTAAGATTTGAAATCAGAAAAAGAAAATAAATGCATTGTTGCAGATTATGGTTTTGAAAATATAGAAAAATTATTAACTATGATAGGTGGCAAGTGGAAAATACAAATTATTTATCACTTGAGTGGGAACGCTAATATTAGATATGGACAACTAAAAAGAAAAATTCCTGAGGTCAGTCATAAGATATTGTCGGCTCAGCTTAAAGACTTAGAGAAAGACAAACTAATTTCAAGAATAGAATACAATGAAATTGTGCCTAGAGTAGAATATTTGCTTACAGAGCTTGGAAGAAGTCTTTTGCCAGTTTATGAAGTATTTGGAAAATGGTATGAGGAAAACAGAGATGTTTTAGAAATGAGATAAAAATAAAAGGGAGCTGTGATATTATACCTCAGTCCATTTAAACTCGGATAAATGGTGTTTCAAAATTAATCTCTTCGACAATACGGTAAAACTCGTAAAAATCTGTGGAAAAATTTTAGCCGTATTGCTTGAAGCTGACCATTTCTTATACGCAGGTTCTATGACTAAATGATTGGTGAACTAAGTAGAGTGATCTAGTTTGTCCCTCAAGGTGCCTCAATAAATAATGGCTCTATAATATTTTGTGTTGGTGGAAATTCCTAAAGGAAAACGCACTAACAGTTTTTTGAGTGTTCAAACACAAAAAAGGAACAACTAACTGATAAAATGAAATCGACTAAAAACCAAATCATCAGAAAGGTTTGTTCCCTATGGATAAGAAAACCAGAAAATTACTTGGACTAACAGATAAACACCTCTCCTTTGGAGAGGAGTGGCTTGAATACAGACAGATGAAAGGAGTTCAGGCTCAAGTCACAAAGCCACACTTACATATAGAACAACACATTGCGAAAGATGTGGCCTAAAAAATCAAGGTCAAATTATCACTAATGCTTTTCGTTATTCTTTCTCCAACGGGGTGACAGAAGGACTAAACAACAAGATGAAAGTAATCAAGCGTGTTGTCTATGGTTATCGTAATTTCTATCATTTTCGTTCGCGTATTTACAGTATTCAAGGTCTTATTTTTTCACAACATGAAAAAGAAAAACAAGCGAATAGTTCCGCAGCTCTATAGGCAAATCGGGAATTAGCAGTTCTACTTGTGTAGGAACATTTAGTGGGATGGTATGCGTTCGATGATAGATGAATGTGCAGCATTCATACCTTATATTGGAGCTAGCTGTCCAACTACGAATATACCTTGCGAAGCCTGCCTCTGCGATTACTCGAGGCAAAGCATAATGAACTTATGGGCTTAGCTGCCCAAATCATTCGTGCTGTTTTCCTTTTCTCTAAAAAGAACTTGAAACAAACTCAGAGGTTTCTCTGTTCTTTTGTTCCAAGCTCTATCGTTTTATTCAGTTTTTTGTCCTACCAACACATTTTGACGTAGAACCTAAATAATCGACCCACAAGCTACTTCTGCCCTTTTTAATATGATAGGAGATAGTTTGCAGGTCGATTATTTTCATTCTGCTTGGTGCCGGGAACCCGCCATGGGTGTCTGTCTTAAGCTTAATCCTGTCTAAATCAAACAACGGACAGCTAGAGAAATTATCAATTGTTGCAGTCCTACAATCAGCTGTTTTTGATTAAACTTTAACAGCTTTAATAATCAACATCATAGGTCTGCGCAGCTCATCCTTCATTCCAGGGATATTCAGCATATTTTCAGGGGGCATAGGCTCGACAACTCGTTCCAGTTGGAATCCATTTTGCAGGAGTCCATCAATATAAGTTGTTAGAGTCTTGTGATATTTAGTAACCTGTTCACCTAGAAATTCAGCAGTTCTTTTGCCCTCGTAAAAATAGTTATCTACTGGAAACGAGCTAATTTCTCCTTGATCATCATACAGCCAATCTTGTTTTCCTTCAGCTGTAAATATCGGATGCTCTACAGAAAAAACAAAGGTTCCACCGGATACTAAAAATTTTGCGACGTGCTGAGCAACAAGCTCGAATGACGGAATATAGTGCAGCGCTAGAGAGCTTAGCACAATATCAAAGCTATCTTCCGGAAAATCAACATCTTCAATCCCTGCATGAAGATATTTTACCTGAGGATAGTGTGTTTTTTCTTTTGCAATAGCCAACATCTTTTCAGATAAATCAACACCAATCACGGAAGCAGCTCCTTGTTCCGCGGCATAAATACAATGCCAGCCATAACCGCAGCCTAAATCCAACACTCGTTTTCCCGAAAAGGCGGGGAGTAACGTTTGAAGTGTCTGCCACTCGCCAGCTCCGTCAAGCCCTTTTTTTGAACGCTCCATTTGGCTGTACTTCTCAAAAAATGTTTGTTTGTCATAATGGTTTTCTTTCATTTGATTTCCCTCCATGTAAATTACTTAGCTAGTCCTTTATCTACATGGAGCGAATTCTCTTTTATGGGCAATCATATCATCACCTATTTCTATTTTGATACCTGTATTCTAGCATAAAGAAGTAAAGACCGCTATGATGAGAAAGCATTTGTACAAAAAAGTTAAATGAACAACGGAAATGATTTTAGTGAAAGAGACATGACTTGAGGATTGCTAAACCAATTATACAAAATAAAGCAGAAATTTTTCTAAATTCCTAACCAATCATTACACTCTCATCAGGATATTTGAATTTGCCGGTCTGTTTGTTGCCTCTTGCCAGCAATGAAAAACCAACAGTAAAAATACCGACCCGGCCAATGTACATCAAAAGCATAATAATAATTTTTCCTGCTAAAGATAGTTCTGGTGTTAGTCCCATAGTTAAACCTACTGTGCCAAAAGCAGAAAAGACTTCAAAAGCGATATACTCAATCCCGTAATAATCAGGTATTTTTTCGGTGATTGAAAGAATCATAATTGAAACAACACATAATGATAGAGTGAGAAAGAACAATGTAAGTGCTCTGAAAACAGCCGTACTGCGAATCGTGCGCTCATGATATTCAGCTCGTTCACGACCTTGAAATAAAGATTTTATCTGTATTACAAGGATTGCAAAGGTCGTGGTTTTCAAACCGCCGGCTGTAGAGCCCGAAGTTCCACCAATGTACATTAAAAACATAGTGGCTATTAAGCCGGCATTTGTCATATTTAGATAATTAATCGAATAATAGCCTGCAGTTCGCGGAGTTACAGACATAAAGAATGTGTTCGCAAGGCGATCAATGAAATTTGTTCCCTCGGTTAGATTTCCAGCATTTTGCTCAGTAAAGAAAAAGATAATAAACCCGCCAACCAATAGCCAGAAAGTAGTAGTTAGGGCAATTCTGGTGTGAAGAGAAAGCCGCTTGCGCTTACGGTAAAGTAAGATATCCTGCCAGACAATAAAACCAAGTCCGCCCGAAATAATCAGTAAGCCAATAACCAATAATAAATACGGATTTGATTGGTAAGGAACCAGACTGTCCCCAAGCAGGTCAAAACCAGCGTTACAAAAGCTGGATATTGAATGGAAGATACTATAGAATGTTCCTTTTCCCCAGCCAAATTCAGGAATGAACTGGAAAGAAAGTAAGACTGCTCCTAACAATTGGATAAACAGAGCTAGCTTTAAAATATAAATCATTAGGCGAAAAGCTCCGGACATATCATCTAAATTCAATGCTTCCCTCAGCAGCATTCTGGTACTAAGAGATACTTTTTTTCTTAGAACAAAATAGAAAATTACTGGAAGCGTCATAAATCCTAAACCGCCAAGTTCAATTAAAAGCATAATCAGCACCTGTCCAGCTGGATTCCAATGGAGAGCAGTATTTACTGTTGTTAATCCGGTTACGCAGACCGCTGAAGTAGCAGTAAATAATGCATCAATAAAAGGTGTTGCTTCTCCACTGCGGGAAAAAATTGGTAGAGAAAGCAGAATTCCGCCAGTAAAAATAATCAGAAAAAAACCTAAAGCCAGTACTTGAACGACTGAAAAATGTTTTTTAGATTTCATAGTAGGTGTATGTGTCCTTTACAATAGTTTTTGATTTTTCTAGTGTATCACTTTCCTTCAAATATTTCAGCCTTTAACTCAAAATAGAATAAAAGGAAATTACTGTTTTTTTCCAAAGAAAAAGTTATCGGTTAGACAGGGGAGAACAAAGAGAGGTGGCAACCGATTAGACAAAAGGAAGTAGGGGAATAGTATCAAGCCTATACTAGAATTATATGTACATACAAACAGTCAGCAATTTATAGAGCTTTGATTTTTTTTCTGATTTCCTGTAGACTAAATAAGGTTTGATTTGCAGTGGTCAGAGAAATAGTGAACAGGTTACCTGATTACAGCTGTATCTAGGCAGTAATATATCCGTATCTGACCAATAGAAGGAGAAAGACAAAATGGATATTTATTTGAAAAAAGCAGTATTACATATTATCGACAGAGAGACGGGGACACCAGTTTTCTCAGAAAACGAACTGGATTTAACAACTGAATATATTCGGATTTATTTGACAAATAAAGTGAATAAGCTGTCGACCGCTCAGACAAAAACTGGTATCTTGATTCAGGAAAGCAGCTTTGTTGATAAGATGAACGGTATTCCCACTGATTTTATTTCAAAAAGCCAGCAGCTTGTTCAGCATTGGTATGACATTTATTCCAGTAGTGAAGACGGACCGAGTGCTGATATTCTGGTTATTCTCTATGAAGAAGATACCATCCTGCATTTAGCTATGCTGAAGCTGAACTACAAAGAAAACTATACGCATTTCGTGGATTATGAAAATGAGTCAGTTTACAACAAGCTGATTATCAACCGGGCAATTCTGCCGTCAAAAACGCAGAAGCCAGACGAAGGCATCATTATCAATTTAGATACGTTGAGCTATGAGCTGTTGGAAAAAAGGTATGAATTCTCAGGTGAGAAGCTTTGGTATTTTTCTGAAAAAGTGATTGAATCTCAACCGGCTCCTTCTTTGGAGGAAAATATCAAAGAGATAAAGAAAGCTGTGAAACGTATCGGTAAGAAATATGATGAAGATGAGTTCGAACTAATTGCTTCGGTGAAGGAAGCTGTTTATGAAAGTATCGAAGAGACTGGCACCATCGATAATCAGCAAATTGCCGAGCAGGTTTTTAAAGAGAATATCTCGGCACGAATGGCTTATCAGGAAGAAGTCAATGAATCAAAGTTTGTTGATAAAACACCACCGGTACGTGAAGCAAGGGAAATATCAGAGAAAAAATTCGGCAAACAGAAGTTGAAAATGGATAATGGAATTGAATTAATCGTTCCTATTGAAGTTTACCGCAATAGTGATTTAATTGAATTTGTAAACAATCCTGACGGGACTGTTTCAATTACCTTGAAAAATATTGAAAAAATCAGTAATCAATTATAAAGAATCGATAATGCTTTTAGAAAAAAATCAGAGACTGCTACATAGTTATTTCGACTATGCGGCAGTCTCTGGTTTATTTTATTTAATTAGAATCATTCTTGATTTTATCCAAGGCTTTTTCCGGTACTTCTTTTTCAGAAACTTCCTCCCAGCTAAGTACACCTTTACGTTCATTAACGGTTAGCTTCAAATAAGCACCTATGCGCAAAGGATCTTCTCGCACTTCGTTCATTTTTTGCAGAGTTTGATTTCCGTCCTCATCATAAGCTTTTTGCTCATAATGATAAGTGGTGTATTTTTGTCCTCGGGTATCTATATCTTCAGTGGCTTTTCCGGTTTCTTGAATTTCTGTATAGTAGGATGTGCCGCCAAAGTAGTAATTATAGGCATACCAGGAACCTCCTCCAATTAAAAGGAATACAATAAGTGCTGCGATTATTTTTTTCAATGTCCTCACCTCATCTCTTATTATCCTCGTTTTCGTTATTTTTGCCATCGATAAGTCTTTCTTTCAGGTGACAGTTTTGTTAGTCTGTATGTGAGGGATAGGAGGAGAGAACATGAGCAAAATAAGTGTAGTTGTTGATCGTCCAATTGGATATCAAAATGAATTTGGTACGGTATACCCTATCAATTACGGTTATGTGGAAGGACTGATAGCTGGCGATGGAGAAGAGCAGGATGTTTATATTTTGGGCGTGGCAGAACCAATCGCATCTTTTGAAGGCAGGCTAATTGCGGTGATTCATCGTAAAGACGATGTGGAGGACAAATGGGTAGCCGCACCAGCGGGATGTTCATTTTCTAAAAAACAGATTGAGGATGCGGTTCACTTTATTGAACAATACTTTGATTCAAGTATTGAAGTGCTTAACTAAAAATTAGAAGTTCATACACACTTTTTTCGATAGCTCATGGTACTATATAATAAATCCTATAAAAACGTGATGAGTCACATTTGCCTTTCTTTATGCGAAAAAAATTATGAGGCGTGTTTTCATACGTTTATCAGGAGCTACATACAAGGATAGGAGGAATAAATTATGTTGCCGCTTTATGGATTTTTAGATCCAACTTATTTATTAGTAATCATCGGGCTGGTCATTTCTATGGCAGCATCCGCTTATGTGAACAGCACATTTAGAAAATACGATGAGGTAAAGAGCCGAAACAGTGTTACTGGAACACGGGCAGCACAATACATTTTACAGGAAGAACATATTGCTGATGTAGGGGTTCAACAGATTTCCGGTCACTTGACAGATAACTACAATTCAGGTAATAAAACACTCAGTCTGTCGGAAGCAACTGCTCAATCAACATCTGTAGCTGCAATAGGCGTGGCTGCTCATGAATGTGGACATGCTGTGCAGGACCATACAGGCTATAGTCCGCTGCGTATTCGGGCAGCAATTGTTCCCGTTGCAAACTTTGGATCAATGCTTTCTTTTCCAATGATTATGATTGGTGTACTTTTTAGCTGGAATCAAACGCTGATTAACATTGGTATTTTTGCGTTTTCGCTGGCACTGTTATTTCAGCTGGTGACGCTGCCGGTAGAGTTTAATGCATCTAGAAGAGCCTTGAAGATTTTATCTGACGGTAATCTGTTGACGGCTGAAGAAGTACCTATGGCACGAAAAGTGTTGTTTGCAGCAGCATTAACCTATGTGGCTGCAGCTCTATCAACATTTTTGCAACTACTGCGTCTAATCATTCTCTTTGGCGGAAATAACCGAAGGAATTAATAGGAAATCAGTTGAATTATTGGGCGGACTTTCAGGTTTGTGCTATGATAAATATAACAAAATAATTAAGGAGTTGAGTAGAAATGAAAGCATCAACAAAAATCACAGTCGGTTTAAGTATTGCTGCAGTAGCCGGTGTTGTAGTTGCTGTAACAGCTTCAGAAAAAATTA
The DNA here is from genome assembly GCF_054871795.1 of Enterococcus sp. LJL51. Lineage (NCBI taxonomy): Bacteria > Bacillati > Bacillota > Bacilli > Lactobacillales > Enterococcaceae > Enterococcus > Enterococcus sp. LJL51. The sequence goes on from NZ_JBTXLW010000002.1 coordinate 155,763, forward strand.
TCAAAAAAATTGGACATGTATCGAACCGCTGTAAGGCTAAAAAAATTGTTCAGGAAAAGCTGGGCGGAAATGATAAAATCATGTCAATGGTTGACCATTTATCAGATGAAGATTTAGATGCAGTATTAAGTGTTTTAGACAAGGTCAAAGAAGGCCGTGAAAAGGCATCCGATTATGGTGACAAAGTGAAAGAAAATGCAGAAGGCATGAAGGATAAGATTTTATCTTTTATCGAAGAGCTTCTGTAAAAATAAGAGCAGAAAAGAAGGAGGATGGGACAGAAGTGTTTAGTCCCGAGAACCAAATAGGTACTGTTTAACATTAGCTCGTCCCTCACTGTGTTTCTCAGCAATAAGAAGAAATTCACGGAAATGACAGGAAACACGAATGTGAGTCAGTCGATATTGACTAATTCCTACTTGGTGTTCTTTAAATTTTTGTGAGTTTCGGCTTATTTTCGAAGGTCTTGCTCCTGCGGTTACTCGTCGCAGTTCAATACTGGTATATGCTACTGCTCCCATCGTTTATCCGGATTCCAAGTGAGCAGGATATAACTCAATGAGTTATGTCCTGCTCACTTTCTTTTTTTGTAAAATAAAGAAATGTTTTTCTTGTTTAGTTTAACGAGCATGGACAGAGGAAAGATCTGTCAGTATAATAAAAAGAACGTTGATAATTAAGTGGGGGAACAATGAATGAAGGAACAGGTATCTAACCTGACGAATGAAGAAAAAGAATACTATATGAGCAAAGCGATTCGCTTAGCTGAGCAGGCTGGAGCCCTTGATGAAGTTCCTATAGGAGCTGTCATTGTCAAGGATGGAGAAGTGATTGGGGAAGGCTATAATCTCAGGGAACATACCCGACAGGCTGCTTCCCATGCAGAGATGTTTGCAATTGAAGCAGCCTGTAAAAAACTGGACAGCTGGCGGCTGGAAGGGGCACAGCTTTTTGTAACGCTGGAGCCATGTCCCATGTGCAGCGGTGCAATGCTGCTGTCTCGTGTGGATGAAGTATATTTTGGTGCAGCTGACCCTAAAGGGGGAACCGCAGGAACATTCATGAACTTGCTGGATGACGACCGATTTAATCATACTGCCTATGTGGAAGGCGGCATTTTAGAAGAAACCTGTGGTCAACTCCTTTCAAGTTTCTTTAGAGAACTACGAGCAAAAAAGAAAGCTGAAAAAAATAAAAGAAAGACTAGCCAATAATGAAAAAGTGCGGTATACTATTAAATGCCGTAAGGCAGGACAATGGTGGGCCAGTGAAGCGTGTCAGATCTGGAAGGAAGCAGCACTAAGCAGGTGCCACCATGTGTCTGTATAAATATTGATTGGTCAGGGCTTAGAGCCCTTTTTATTTTGTCAAAAATGCAAAGGTAGCAGAAAAGTAGCAAAAATTTATAGTTCGATTTCATCAAGCTTATTAATGATGTTATTTTTTGATTGTCTGGTGACATGAGTGTATATCTTCATTGTCGTTTCTGTGTCAGCATGACCTACTCTTTCCATAATCGTTTTTGGTTCGATACCAAGTTCAGCAAGTAAAGAAATATGAGAATGCCTAAATATGTGGCTTGATATATTCTTGTCTATTTTTTCGAATCCTAATTTATTGTTTGCTGTTTTTAGTGCGGTATTGAAAGCACTGATTTGAATTGGTTTTCCAGTTTTACCTACAAATAAAAACTCAGCATTAGGATGCTTTATTGTATTTTCAAGAATTAACTCTTTCATTATTTTTATCGCTCTTTTTGATAGCCCAATTTCTCTGAAAGAACTAAGTGTTTTAGGTAGTTCTTTTTTTGCGTTTTTATAACCGTTTGAATAGTCGAGTGTACCTGAAACCTTGAGTATTCCAGATTCTAAATCAACATCTTTTAAAGTAATGCTAGTAGCCTCACCTATACGCAAACCAGTTAAATACATAAACTCTGCTAAACGTCCCATGTGAACTGATTGAAAAGAACCATATAACACTTTTAAGAGCTTCTTGACGTCTTCTTTTTCCAAAAATTTATCTTCAATTCTTTCGTAGTTTTCGCTAGTAAGTGGGGGCTTTGGAACAGTTACTTTTAAAATTGGATTACTAGTAATCATTTCCATATCTACTGCATAATCAAAAGCCATTTTCAAAACGCTTTTGAATTTCTTTTTGTAAGCATAAGAATGAGGGAGATTACTCATAAAATTCTGGAAAAAGAGAACATCAGCATTTTTAATTAACGCATCCCCGTTTATATTCTCAGAAATGTATTTAAGTATGTTTGTATAGATTCTTACTGATGAATTTCTAATGGTCAATTTGTGGTGTTGCCACCATTGATCTACTGCTATAGATGTAAAAGGATTGTGGAAAAAGGTGAAGGACACTTTGAGCGTGTTAGAGGTCAAGGTTGGAGAGTTCAACATGCAGAATGTGCAATAAAGCATAGAAAGCAGAAAGTGAGTAGAACTTATGACTTATCCAAAAATTAAAGAAAGCATGTGTTGTGCCCATTGCCAAAAAGAGCTATCAGATAGCTTCGTGACAGTCAGAGACAATTTTTTGATCGTGAAGTTTTTCCAGTTCGCCGATGGCGAAGACAATATCTTTTGTGATAATGACTGCTTGGCAAATTACTTGTCAGCGGAAGAGATTCTTATTGAGGGGAGTGAGCAGGAATGAGAGAGATTAAGTTTCGGGCGTGGGATAAAGAAGCAGAGCAAATGGTATTACAAATGGAAAATGGAAACGAATATGTTTGGATGATAGGGACAGAAGATATATTTATACAGCATATCACTGAAAACAACATACCTGAGCAAGTCCTCATGCAATACACAGGCTTAAAAGACAAGAACGGCGTGGAGATTTACGAGGGAGATTTGATAAAATTCAAATTTAACCAAATGTCTGGTAGAGGTTTTGTCTATTGGAATAAAGAAATTGGACAGTGGTGGATAAAAGACATTAGAGAAGTAACTAAAAAAAGAGGCCAACGATATTACCCTTTCTGGAAAAAGTGTCCATATATTGTTTGTGGAAACATATACGAAAATCCTGAATTGCTAGAGGAGGCAAAACATGAGTAAGAAAAGATGGCGTTCTATTTTAATCTCTATGCAGCGGGAAGAAAAGCTGCAAGGTTCTTATTTCAATATGAAACATGTGAAGCAAGCATATAAAGTATACATTCGATTGCCGAAAAAACACGTTTTAAGGAAGTGTGATTTTTGGGAGTTCTATAAAAAACTTGTTTTTACAGAAATGAGATACGGAGTTATACAAATGAAAATGAATTCAAAACAGTTAGATGCATCTGCAAGAGCAAAAGGAGGCAGAACATGAGTAAGTTAGATGAAGTTATCAAGAAATACGAAACTGAATATGGAATTTGTATGAATTATATAAACGGAGATTGGACGTGTCTAGAATCAGATATGCAAACTTTAGAACGTATTCCGTCTTGGGTTAAGAATAAGACCTATACTGTTCAGCAAGTGAAAACTGTAAATAATCCGAATTCTAAAAGAGCATATCTTCTAAAAGAGATTCACAGTTGGGTGCTTCAACAAGATCTTGAATAACGATTTTTTTACAGTGTTGATTCAGTTGGAAAAGTGAAAGTTAATCGGGAGTTTTTTGAGAGGTTGGATCAAAGAAAAAAAGGTATTATTTGATTGAGAACAGGTGGCAGACAGGAATGCGCTTGATGGTAATTCAAGAGAATATAGGTTCAAATCCTATCCTGTTCTTTTTGTACTTTCTTTTTAACTATTTTTGTTTTATATTTATGTTATAGGATTAGAATGATAGAAAGAAAGGAAATGTGTAGATGTTAAAAAACGTTGATATAAAAAATCTTTTTGGAGAAAAAAATGTTCATTTACAAATGGATAAGAACATTCTAATTATTACAGGAGATAATGGAAATGGTAAGACAACTATTTTGAATATTCTCTACAGTATCTTAGTGGGTGATATAAACGATTTATTCGATTTCGATTTCAAAACAGTAGATATAACATTTAAAAAAGAATATGAGTTGTTAGAAAAAATAACTGTTAAATGTGAAAAGAAAGCACCTTTTAAAAGTCTTTCTATTAAATATTATATGGAAGACAGAGAGGACATTTTATTTGTTTTTTCAAAAATGAATTCTTTTGATGAAAACCAAATCGCGTTATTACGTATAGAAGCTAATCAAAAAGTTTGGGACTTTGAGATGGAGGATTCACCGCTATATTTCGATACAGTCGAACAACTAAGTGATGTTGTTGACGGAATAGGAATGTTTGATATCTGGGATGTGCTACAAAAAATAAAAGAGTCAATTCTATATTTTCCAACATACAGGAGAGTGGATATAGATATGGAGGCGTATTTGGGATATCCAATAGAATCTATATTAGGACCGCATAATCATCAAAATCCCTATTCTATTGAAAGAAAAAGACCAAGAAATCGCAGGGTGGTTGGTATTTCTAATGACGACATAGTAAATAATTTGGAAACATACACACAAGAAATAAATGAGTTTGTATCAGAAAATTTAGATGACTTATTGAAAAGTTTTGTAAAAGAAGTTATAAAAATTATTATGGATAGCGATGGGACCATAGAATTGTTTCGATCTGCTCCAGAACGAGGAATTTTTGATATGTTGGCTAATTTAAATTCTACATTGGAATTGAAAATAGATGAAGATGCTATTCATAGTTTTTCAGTGGATTATCAAGAAAAGAATAATGAAGCAAGAGAAATAATGAAGGAATTGAAAGAAAAAAATCAAACTATAGAAGATGTAGATTTAGATGATATTGAAGTGAAAAGACTCATTTTTAGGCTAATGGACTTGCAAGATACTGGAACAACTTATCTATCTGTACTTGAAAGTCTGTATCAAAATTACCAAAATAGACTCACTAATAAGTTAAAAAATTACAAATATATATCTGATAATATATCTAAATTTAGCAATGGGAAATTGAGTTTGGATAGACATAAAAATAATGAATTTACAATTAGAAAAAACGGAAATAAAATAAATTTTGGGAAGCTTTCAACTGGAGAAAAACAATTATTTACTTTTTTCGTATACTGCGCACTCCATTTGCCAACCGATGAACCTTCTTTAGTCATTATAGATGAACCTGAACTATCGTTACATCCCAAATGGCAAAACACACTTCTCAATAGTCTAACAGAAAAGAGTAACATTTCAATACTAACGGCTACTCACTCACCATATGTTATTAATAAGTCTTTAAAGTCCAGTGTGTTTAAATTAGTGGAGGAACAGTTTTGATGAGTAAGCATGAAAATTTAATTCAAGAAGGAAGTTCTATACCACGAACTTTGGAAATTGATGAAATAGGCTTGGAATTTTTTGATATTCCTATTTCTCAAAATATTCTTTTAGTTGAAGGTGCAGATGATGAGACAGTTATTGAGACATATTACAGGTTATTATCAAAAACTCCGCCCTTTGAAATTAGAAGAGCATCAATACTGGATGAAGATATTGTTTTCGATGGTAAAAGAAATGCTATAGAAAGTTATAATAATATGAAAGATAAATTTGGAGTCAATATAAAAGTATTACTTGATAGGGACTATGATTTTCTCTTAAATGATAATTTAGTAGATGAAAATGTATTTTATTACGATTATTTCGAATTAGAAAATTATTTGTTTGATGATGAAATTTTTGAACAATTTCTAGTTTGTTCTTACCCAAAAAGAGAAAAGTATGAACTGAATGATATTTTGCAAAAAATTAATCAATTTGATATAAATGAAAACTTTATATACTTGTATCATCTTAATATATTTCGAGAACTTCATTTTAAGGGAGATACTAATACGAAATTGATTAAACCTCAAGAATATGCATTATTTTGTTCTAAAATAAATATAGAGCCTATAATAAATGGGAAGATACCAGAAGCAGTTGGTCGAACAATAGACGAGAGGTTGATTAATTACATTACTTCCAATTTAGATAAGATACAACAAAATCTTTTTCCAAATATAGTCTCAGAGGTATGCTCTCAATGTTTATTGCCCACAAATATTTTTGAACTATTTAGGTATTACTACAAAGGTAAAATTGTAAACAAAAGTGTTGAAGCAATATTTTCCATAGTTCTAAATTCAAAGTTAAAATGTATAGCTTCAGTAAAAGAGATTCTTTATAGACAATGGATACCAAAGTCAGAAAAATTCAATTTAAAATTAAAAATGATAGAAGAGTCTTTTTGATATCATTCTACTTGAGCTGAGGATACAGATAATAAAAATAATAAAGAAGGCTGATTTTTCAACCTTCTTTATTATTTTTTCAACTCCCGTTGCACCTCTTTTAGTCATTTTTGGCTTCCTCCATTATCTTTTTTAATTCTGTTAATGTTGTATCACGCTTTATTTCCTTTGTTGAAAAATCAGATAACTTATTCACTTTCTTAAAGAAATATTTAGTCACTTTTTCTTCAATCGTTAATTCAAAAATATGAAAGTGATCAGCTTGTTCAATAGGGAATGCAGTGATGTAATCCCGTGTACTTCTAGAGTTAAACGTCCAGATGTTATAAACAATATCATCAATAAAAACTGGATTAGCCGATAATTTCCGAAAGGGTTTTACATTCTTCTTATAGAAATACTGATAAGCAGAAGTTACTTCTTTTAAATGAACTGTTTTTACATATCTCATAACTATCACCTTGAAAAAGATTATACGAACATTTGTTTGGTTTGTCTAGCATGAGATATTTCACGAAAAGAAATGTTCTAATGTTTGTCCTGCCGTTTATGTTATTTTAAAAAATAATATTAGTAGCATAAAAGTAGCAAACATTATATAACATTGTATAATAATAGCTATATTAAAACAGATTAGAAATGAAAAATAGCTAGAAAATACAAGGTTTTACAACAATAAGGCGTTATATTAAACACTAAGCAGGTGCCACCATGTGTCTGTATAAATATTGATTGGTCAGGGCTTAGAGCCCTTTTTATTTTGCTAAAAAGTACAAAAGGGGTAAATGAGGGGCAAAAAATTATAGTTCAGCTTCGTGAACTTTCCTAAAAGTTGAAGAACTTGATATTTTCGTTCTTTTTGTTTTCAATCTACATTGTTAACCGTTTCTGTTTCTGTTAAAATAGGTATAATCAAATAAGCCTTTTTAGGTTTAAGTTTTTGTTTAGCACATCTTCGTTCTTAGTCGGGCAGGGGATGTGTTTTTTTATTTAACTTTTTCGTATGAGATTATAAATGACCCCGTAACACTCTTTACGTTTATGATTTTAAGAACTAATGTATCTCCTTTTTCTACTTTAGGATTATCAGTAGAAACAAAATTCAAATGTTCACCAGCTTGGATGTTGTAGCCAAACGCGCTATCTGGAACTAATTCAGCAACATTAACCTCAACCGTTTTACCCTCTAAATCTTTTCCCTCATTCAAAGCTGTTTCTGCATCTGCTTCACTATAATCAGGTTTTACCTCTTTGGATTCACAGCCTACCAATAAAATAAGTAGAAACCCCGTTACTAAAACAGTCCAAAATTTTTTCATTTAAACTCTCCATTCCGTGTTATAATATTTTTGCAACATACTATAATATGAGACTAATCAGCTTTTGCGGAGCTGGTTAGTTTTTTTACTATCTTTTCCATTGAGCGATTAATATTAAAATAATTTTTTAATTCTAAGAGAAGTTATTAGGTCAGTTTTCAACTTTTTAATTATTTCAGCAGGCGATTTGCTGATAGGAATAGTATACCAAAAAAACAAGCTGTTGGGAGGAGGCAAATAACAAGAAAGTAATATTGAGAAAAGTTATTAAACTACTTCAACCATGATTGCCAAAAGAAGGAGCAAGATGCTAATTTATGAGATTCTTGAGACAATCACTAATTTGAAGAAGAACAGCAAAATCAAAAATGACTTTGCTGCCCTTAAGTGTATATTAGTACCAGAAAAGTGGTACTTTCACAGTAGTATTTGCTCTAAAATGTTTTTCCGCCATTTGTTCACGGCTATAGTAGTCTTTTGATGTTGCTTGCAGTTCTAATTCAATGTAGGTAGCTTCTGCAGGAATATTCTCAATCGTTAATTTATTGCCGTCCATTTGAACACTGATATCGGCACTATACTCTTCATTTTCATTTCTTGCAGTTCCTGTAGCAGATTTATCTCCATCGTTAAACTGAACTGAGTATTTTACAGGGTGTTCCATAACTACTTTTTTCTCTGTTCCACTAACAGCAACAGAATCAATTTCGACTGGTACGCCTGTGTTTGTATCAAACCAAATTAGTTCATTTAAGTTTGATACTGGAGTTAAATCCAAAACTGGAAAATGATAAAAGTCTAAGCTAGTTAGTTTAGTAAGGTTTTTCACGTAAGAAATATCTTGAACCGAATAAGTGGTTTCATCTTCGGTCCAATAGCTGTAGCATTGAAGCATCTCTAAATTCGTTAATTTCCCAAGAGGTCTAAAATCAACTGCAACTTGTTTCCCTTCCTCAGAAGTACTGGCGCCAAATACTAGGTATTTCATATTCTTCGCATATTGAATCCCATCAATCGAGCTCGCTTCCCAAAAAGAAAAGCTTTCAACTGTTTCAAGTTGTTTTGCTGTTGGCAGCTCGTCCTCTATGACAATTTTCTCGCCAGTTTCCGGATCATAAGAAGCTGCTCGGACTAGTTCCTGTCTTAGCTGATCATCATGGATATAGATTTTCTTCTCGCTGGCGCCAGAAAGATGTCCTCCAATAAGTAAGCTGCCTAAAATTACTGTTGTTGCCAAACCTAACGTTCCCCATTTTTTCAAGTTCATAAAATCTCTCCTTTTCATTAATATATTGTTATTTTATACTATTATTCAATAGATAGCAATGCACTCAAAGAAATATAAGGATAACTTTAGTTATTTTATGAATCGCTTTCAGATTTATTTTAATTTCTAATTGTTTTTGAAATGGTAAAGCATGGATTATCTCTTAATTTTGAAAGAAAAATGTATTTATTTTACAGAATAGAATTACGAAAGTACATAAAAAAACAAACTGTTTCTCAAATAAATTTTGATAAAAAGCAGTTTGTTTAAGGTCTTGAAATATGATTATTCAGAATGACATTTTTGAGTAATAGGATTTGAAAAAAAGCTATTGATTCAATTCCTCATCAGGCAGCTGAGAGACAAGCTCAGAAAGCACTAAAATTTTTTCTTCTAATTTCTTTTTCAATACATCGATTTCTTCTTTAGAAAGTGTATGTGTATCATTTTCAAGAGCTTCTTCTAGTTTCAACCCTTGTTTTCTTAGCTTTTCAGCAGAAGTCATTGTTTTTCCCATAGCAAGAATATTATAAGTCTCTGGCTTATCAATGAAGCCTTGCAGCTCTGCTTCGATCTTGTCGAATTCTGCTGTAGCATCGTCAACTAAGTTGTAGATGTCTTCATTATTCATTTGTTTTGCATCTAATTCATCAATATCTTTGCCTACATTTTTGTAATCAATTAAGTCCATATAGCCTTCTACATCAAGAGTTTTTGCAACTGTAAACAGCTGGTAACCGCCAGCAGAAGCTGAGACTAGCCCGATGAGCAGTACAATCAAGCCTGATAAAATCTTTTTTCGTCGAACAGCAAGAACAATTAGCATAATCAATCCAATAATCAGCAAAAAAGCACCAACACCAGTGACGCCTAACCATATAAAAACATCTGTTCCTTTTTTTAAATCCATTATAAGCTCCTTAAAATAAATGATTTGTCTGCATCCTAAAATAGGAGATTGTCTATCATAAATTGTAATCCTATTAAAAAAAACAATCAGACCTTTTCCATTATAACAGAAAAAAGTAAATGAAAAATTATTTTTTTGTCTTATTGTAAGTGATTTTTTAATGTTTTGTTCAAAATAAGCAATATAATAATTTATTTATTAAATAAAATTATTCAAAAAAGATTGTAAATCATGCATAATGCATTATTTTATGGTGTTCAATCATGTTATACTATAGTTAAAATTTAGAAAGAGGTTATTTAGATGAAAAAGAAAAAATTAGTAGCGGGGTTGGGCGGCACTGCGTTGATGTTAAGTGTGGTCATTGGATTTTCAGTAGTGAAGGCTAGTGAAGATTATGTGGCTGTGCCAAGCCAAGGAGTAAGGGAAGCGTTGTTGGGAGATGAGTATTCTGGTTACAGGTCAGTAATGACAAGTGAAGAAATTGCCAATTTTGAAGAGTTTAATTCTTTGCCAAAAGATGTATTCTCAAGAGAGCAACAGAATGAGCAAAATGAGATGCAGGTCGTCAATGGAGATTCTTCTAGCTTAGAAGGATTACAGCATGCATCCAATTTAGACTATTTAGATTATGAAGGAAGTTTACTTGATGCAACACCAATTAGCAAGCTATCCAATTTAAAAACATTGAAACTGAACCTAACAGATAAAAGTGTTGTTCCTTCGCTTGATTTTCTAGAGGAATTGGAAAGTCTACAAAGCTTTGAACTCCATCAATATCAAGGAATTGGTGGTATTGTTCCTTCTGATCTCTCTGCTTTGGAAACGTTTGAAAATCCTGATAAGAAGTTTGAAGCATTAGTCAGTGTTGATGGTACCCTAGCTTCGCAAGTAAGGCTTAGCCGAAATAATCCCAATCATGCGATGTATTTACCAGTAAAATTACCTCGACAAATGGAGACTGGTGAGCAAAGTATTGTGGTTCATGATCAGGAGTTTGGTTATGAGGAAATGGATGCTGAAGGGGAGCCGACAGGGAAGTTGATTTGGGAAAATATTCCGGAAGAAACTGAGTATTTACACATTTCGGTTTGGATAGAAACACCAGATGAGATGAGAGACCATTTCTTTGTTAAATTCTGGGGACAAATGAAAATTCCAATTGTTTGGCAGGATTAATCATTGAAAAGATAAATGTTAATGACTGACGAAATAGATTTTAAATTATCCAAATAACTCCGCAAAATAAGGAACAAAGGATACTGTTTCTGCTGGAGGAGTAGTGATAACCAGCATGGAAACTATACTTTTTATTTCTATAGTTCAAGGAATAAACAAAAAATATAAGCCGTCAGATATTTTTGATATCTGGCGGCTTATTACTCGATAGTTGAATTGATAATCATTACATTCCTTGGTTTTCATCACTAAATTTAGAAAAGACTTTTATTACTCGTTCTACTGGTTTAAATACTCAGCAATCACAACTTCGTTATTATCCGGATCTTTTAGACGAAGTTCGTAGGTACCCCAATCAAATTTTTCCGGGGGATCGAAGACAAGCCCTTTTCGTTCTAATTCCAAACAAGTGTTGTCAAGGTTGTCACATACAAAGACAAAGGACATAGCTCCGGTAACAGGCGCATCCCACTGTGCTGCATCCCAAATACAAATGGAGGGTGCATCCTCAATAAAACCAAGATAAACACCATTGTAATCATCACAGTCTGTTCTCAACATAGGTATTTCCAGTGTTTCACAATAAAATTTTATTAGTTCTTTTGCATTTCTGGTGAAAATATTAGTACAATAGAAACTGTTTACCATATTGTCCTCCTTCGAGTTTAAGACAGAATGAAGTGTCCAAACTCTGCCTTCTTTAAAATCCGTGTTAGTTCAATTATATCAGAGTAAAAAATGAAAATAAATGACTGTATGTTTATTCTATTAAACTATACTAGTTCATAATATAATTGGTTTTGTATATAGTCTGAAGAACATGGCAGAAGTATCTTACTCGAAAAATAAGGTAGAATTCTTAAAATAGAATTAAATTATCATTTTTTATTTTTTTATGTTAAAAAGCATTTTATTTATTTCTTTAAGAAATTTATAATATTCTCATAAGGAAGGGGAGATAGAATGTTAAGAGCAGAAAAAATAAATAGTTGGGCAAGTATTTTGATGAAGCTGTTGCGATGGCAAGTGTTGATTGTGATTCTTGGCGGTTTGCTTATACTGCCAGTACGGGGAAACACAGAAGCTTTGGATAAAGTGGATATTAATTATGCAGCACGAGAAGACTTAGAATTGATAACTGGTATAGGATCGGTTATCTCAGAAAGAATTGTGCAGGGAAGACCTTATGAATCCTTGGATGAGTTGATGAAGGTGAAGGGAATTGGTACCAAGACTTTAGAAAAAATCAAAGCTCAGGATGTAGCATTTGCAATCAAAGATTCAGAAACAAAAACATACAGAGAATGGCTGGGAAATGATGAGCTGGCAAAAGCTGTCTTGCGTATAGCTGATTACAATCTAGAGGAGAGAAGAAAAGAATTAGATTGGGAGATTACTTATAAAGAGTTAAGAGAAACTCATAGCCTTGACTTTTATTCGTTATCTAGCGATTTTCTAGGACAGGAATTGTTTGACAAACTTTATTTATTGGGTAATGTTTCAAGTATCCTTTTACAGTCTAATGATAAGTTAATAGAAGGTGATTTTAGTTACTTTAAGAACTTACGAAAGTTAAATCACCTGACCTTGTCTCAATTTGCTGGTGTGGGTGAAAATGGTAAAAATCTCTTTAAATATACTCCGAATCTTGACAGAATCGATTTTGAGTGGGCGAATTTCGCTACTGATGTGAGTAAAGAATTTATAGATAATATGTCTACCTTGAATAAACTTGAGTATTTGACACTATTCTATTCCTATTTTCCAAATCCTGATATTTTCTTAAAATTGAAGAGCTTAAAAGTATTAGATGTTACTACTTCATTTTTTTATCTGCCGCTAGATAAAGGAATAGATATTTTTGGTTATTTAGATAAAATGCCGAAACTAGAAGCAATTCGCTATGCGAACTCTGGCATTAATACTCAAGATATGTTGGGAATTATCGATGATTTAAATATACCCAATATTCATTTTGTGAATGATTGGTTCGAAGAAATTAAAGGAAATCCAGATGCTTATTTATCAATTAGATAGTATTGGTAAATAATAGTTTATCTTCTTGATTAGGCAAATCCCACATATAACAGAGCACAAGGTGCACTCAAAAACTATACGGAGACTTATTAGTTAAGCAGCTAGTATAAAATCGTTATTGAACAGGATTATCAGTCAATTATTTTTTTGATGATACTGACTGGCTCCAATTCTAAGCTTGCAAATTTTAAAAAGTAACTAGCCTTTTTTGCTAAAAATTCTTGCTGTTCGATGTTTGTTTAGAGAGTAGCGAAAAGAAAGGGTTTAGGCGTTTACTCATGCCTAAACCCTTTCTTTATACTGAATCCGAATAATCCATCCTATCTTTTAGAGCCAAACGTCTTTATTTCAAACGATTATCGAGTGGTCGTTCTTGCGTACACGTACTTGTGTTTTCTGTTAAGTGTAACCGCAGTAATTGCAGTGATTGAAAGTAACGAACCGACAGTAATTAGTAATTTCATGGGCAGCAATCCTTTCATGTTTAGAGTACACCTCAGTTTTGCCTCTATGGGCAAATTTGGGGTAAATATATATTAAACCCTTATGGAAAGGGAGTTTTCTACGTGGACGGTAGGATTCGAACCTACACCTCTAGGGTTGAGAACAAACATCCTGTTTAATGCCTCATGAGAGTTAAAACACCACGTTCATCCACTTAATAGTAAGCTCTCTATACAATTTTAATAGTTGGGGTTTTGTTTCCGGCTTTCTTTATAAATCTTGAAGACAAAACCCAAAAAAGAAAATTCAAATCCTTGAAACAGCCCCTTTCGTATTTGCTGAGTTAATCATAACCAAACAAGATTAAATGGAACATAAAAAACTTAGAAGAAAAAAATACTTTTCATGAAGGAATTGTGAACTGTTTAAAGAAAGCGTTAAACAGTTGAAAAAACACTAAAGAAATCCGAAAAGAGACGCCAATAGCTGCTGTGAGAAAAAAAAGAGAAGTGGGAAAAACAGCTCTTTAGTATACACAAAGGGTGCGATTCTGTGCTAAAATAGGAGGAGTGTTTTTATTTATATGTGTTTATCAGGAGGAAGACGATGAAAAAGAAATTATTTTTAGCGATGACGTTGATTTTCGGTGTATTAGTGATTAGCGGCTGCTCAAATAATAGCGATAAGAAATCGGATAAAATGATAGAAGTGACAGTTACGCTCTTAAAGGATCAAGAGGATTTTGCTCATGAAGTTCTTGAAGTTGCTGAGGGAAGTACGCTCATGGAGGTAATGGAACAGGAATTTGAGGTAGAGGAAAAGCAAGGGATGATTACTTCTATTGAAGGCGTAAAGCAGGATGAAGCTGCAGGCTACTATTGGGTGTATACAATTAACAGTGAAACAATTAATACCGGAGCTAAAGAAACAAAACTGAAGGCCGGAGATAATGTCGAATTCTTTTATGAGAAAATTTAGGATAAGCGATAGCCCGTTTTCCATCAGAGAGATTGCTTATTTGTCCTTAGTTATTGCTGCCTGTGTAGTCGGCAGGCTTGTCTGTCAGCCGCTGCCGAATGTACAGCCGCTGACAGCAATATTTCTGATTATTACGATTCAACTGGGTTTATCAAGAGGAATGATTGTTGCTCTTCTGTCTGTTTTGATTACTAATTTCTATTTAGGCATGGGTATATGGACATTTTCGCAGCTGTTGAGTTATTTCTTTATTCTCTTGATCGTTATGGTACTAAGTCGATTTAAAGAATTCAGAAACAGCTATTTCCTCCAAAGCTTATTTAGTTTTTTAGCGGGTTTTCTTTATGGGTTGATTATCTCGTTCATTGATGTTCAGGTTTACGGCATGCCGGCTTTCCTGCCGTATTATTTACAAGGTATCCCCTTTGACTTCATGCATGGGATTGGGAACCTGATTTTTTACTTAATCTTAGCACCAGTATTTATTCGACTGCTGCAAAATAGAATGAACAGTTGAATAGATTAGAAAATAAGCAGCCTACCTAAATTCAGGTAAACTGCTTATTTTTTTTTGGCTGAATAGTGTTAACGATGCTCTCAACTGGACTTGCAAAGCTAGTTCAGCTTATTATTTTTTAGTTTATGAATGGCTTCATAAACAGGTGTAACATAAAGTGTCCGCTGATTTTCGTAAATCACATAGCCGGGTTTTGCTCCATTAGGCTTGTGAACATGCTTCACTTGAACATAATCAACTGGAACCTGAGCAGAAAGCCGGAATTTTGAATAGTAGGCTGCTAATAAGGCTGCTTCATAGAGTGTTTCTTCACTTGGTTCAGCATTTCGAATAATGACATGGGAGCCTGGAATATCCTTCGCATGAAGCCAATAGTCGGACTTTTTAGCCGTTTTTAACGTCAACTGATCGTTTTGTAGATTATTTCTTCCGACTAAAATTGTATCCCCAGCTGATGAAATGAAGATTTCCGGTTTACTTGGCTGCTCTTTTTTCTGCTTCTTTTGTCGTTGTTTTTTTACGTAACCCTGACTAATCAGCTCTTCTCGAATCATACCCAAATCGATAGGGGTAGCTAGTTCTAACTGGGAAAGGACAGATTCGAGATAAAGAATTTCCTGTTTAGTTTGTTTTATCTGATCTTGAATAATACGTACACCATTTTTTAGTTTTTGATATTTTTGGAAATATTTTTGTGCATTTTGATTGGGCGACAATGCCGGGTTTAATTTAATAGTGATAGGCTGATTTTCTTCATAATAATTTTCTAAAACTACTGATTCGCCGCCTTTGGGCACCTGACTCATAAAGGTTGTCAAAAGCTCGCCGTCTCGCCGGAAAGTCTCGGCATTTTCTGTATCGGCTAAGGTTTTTTCCAGCTTGATCAGCTTGCTTTGATTTTTCTTCCGTTCGTTTTCTATTTTTCGGATGAGCTCGCCGCCCTGCTGTTTGACACGGTCCTTTTCTGCTTTGCCGCTGTAAAAAGCATCCAGCAGTGAGCTAAGTGAGTCGAACTGTTCTTTTTCACCAAGTAAGCTGTCATAGGCAAGTGGAGTAAAAAATTCTTTTTTCTCTGTTTTTGTTAGTGTGGGAGTAGGTTGCTTTAGTTTTTTCCAAAAGTTTTCCCAGATTACCATTTTATTATTTGGCTGCTGTTTCATTTGAAAGGCAAGCTCTTCGGCAGTGTCTCGGCCAAGACCTTGAAAATGCTGCTGTAGATACGTGCTGTTCAGTTCTTCAGCAATAGACAGTAGTTCGAACACCTTTTCTTTAGAAGCGGTAAATGGATTTACTTGATTTTTTGCAGGTGGCGCAAGATAGTCTGCTCCGGGAAGAAGGGAACGATAGCTGTTTTGAGAGCTGCCGATATGTTTGATAACATCCAATATCTTGCCGCTGTCCTGATTCATTAAGACAATGGTGCTGTGACGTCCCATCAGCTCAACGATTAATAAAATATTTTGTAAATCGCCCAGTTCATCTCTTTTTGAAAAGGAAAAATGAATGACACGGTCATTTTCAATTTGACGAATCCCGTCAAGAATAGCGCCATCTAAAAACTTGCGGAGCATCATAACAAAATTTGGTGGTGAATCTGGATTGTTATAGACCATCTCTGTCAGCTGTATACGTGCATAGCTGGGATGGGCAGAAAGCAAAAGCTTATGATTTTTTCCATGTGAACGAATAACCAGAACAACCTCATTTTCATAAGGCTGGTGAATCTTAGAAATTCTTCCAGATAGAAGTGTTTCTGATAGTTCTTGAACAATTGTATGTGTAAAAACGCCATCGAAGGACATGTTATTTCCTCTTTTCTATAGTCCGTAATACTCCTATTATAACGAATACTTCCTGATTAATAAAGAAGTTGCCTAAACAAGCTTCAGTTGAAAGAGAATAGAAAGAAGCAGCAAATAGTATTATAAAAAAATTTGAACTGATTGTGTGCGTTTTCTTTTTAAAAAAGAATCAGTTATAATAGGTATAGACTGATTTTAGGAGGATGACTAATGGTAAAACGATTAATTAGTGCAAGCTACAGTGAGGTTGTAAAAATGTCAGCAAAAGAGCTGAAGCAATCAATTAAAGCCAGCGAGGGAAGGACGATCTTATCTGAGAACGTGGTAATGGCTTCTCCTCAGGCGGGAGATATTACAAATGCTGAGGTAGCTGCTTCGTTTGGTGCTGATCTAATTTTATTAAATGTTTTTGACTGTTTTAATCCAATTATTCAAGGCTTGCCTGGAATGACACAGGAAAAGCTAATGGATTATTTACAACATCCGGAGCATAATAATGAAAATCCAGTAGCTGAGTTGAAAAAACTGGTAGGACGTCCAGTAGGAGTCAACTTGGAGCCTGTGGATGAAAACTCTCCGATGTTCAGTGAGAAGCTGGATATTTCCAAAGGTAGAATTAGCTCTAAAGAGGCGATTCAGCGTGCAGAAGAGCTGGGAATGGACTTTATCTGTCTGACTGGTAATCCAGGTACTGGTGTAACAAATAAAGAAATTGCCAAGGCTGTAGCTGTGGCAAAAGAGAATTTTTCAGGCTTAATTATTGCCGGAAAAATGCACAGTGCGGGTTCAGATGAGCCGGTTGTTTCTCTTGAAGCTGTGGAGGACTATGCAAAAGCTGGAGCCGATATTTTATTATTACCAGCGGTTGGGACCATTCAAGGCTTTACTGAAGAAAACCTGAAGGAAGCGGTAGCTATTGCTAAAAAATATGACTTATTGACCATGTCTGCTATTGGTACGAGTCAGGAAAGTGCCAGTAAAGAAACGATTCGTCAAATTGCATTGACGAATAAAATATGCGGAGTGGATATTCAACATATTGGCGATGCCGGCTATGGCGGATTAGCACCAGCTGAAAATATTTATGAAATGTCTGTGACAATTCGCGGAATGCGGCATACCCTTAATCGGATTGCCCGTTCAATTAACCGTTAAAGCGGATTGAAGCAGATACGACATATGTCCCTTATCCAGAACACTTGATTATTAAAGTGTTCTGGATAAGTTTTTTTTAGTTAGAATTTTTAGCTCTTTTAGCTGATTAGAATCTGTTCCTATTCTTCAAATCGTGTTTGACAGATCGATGAAATTGGAATATCATTAATTGTGAATAAAAAAATAATTTGGTTCATTAATTATAGGAGGGAAATTTTGAGTAGAGGGCCTAAAGGATTTTCTGATGAAGAGAAGCAGGTGCTGAAAGAAAAATTGTGTCAGGAATGCGAGCAACGTTGGGCTAGGTTTGGCTATAAAAAAACCAGCATTGGTGAACTGACTGCAGCTGTGGGAATTTCTGCAGGAGCATTCTATCTACTTTTTTCTTCAAAGGAAGAGTTTTTCTTTGAAACACTTTTAACCGTTCAGAATAGACTCAAGCAGAAAATTCTATCAATTATTAAGGAAGAACAAGGAAAGTCTGGTTTTTTAAAGGCGCTTATCTGGCATTTTAAAGAATATGAACGTGCACCATTTCTTTATGATTTTGGTTCACCCGATTATTTGGCATTTTTAAATAAATTGTCAAAAGATAAAATTGCAGAAATGCAGGTAGATGGAAAAGCGTTCTTTTTTGAAATCGTTGAGCAGTGCGGGTTGGATATGAAAATAGATGAAGAGAAGGTATATGCTGCTGTCAGCACTCTTCTTTACACCGTGGAATTGAAAAAACAAACAGATTTTGCGTCAGAAGAAATATTTGAGCTCTTATTGAACAGTGTAATAGACCACCTATTTAAATAATAGAAGGCGGGGATAAGAAATGGAGAAGAAAAAAACAAAATCAATGTTTCGTGTACTGGAAGATACGGAAAAAATAGTCAATGCTTCGACTGGCATGAAAATCAGGCTGCCGAAGCCCGGCAAGCGTTCGCTAGAGATTAGTACAGTAACGAACAGTGCACTTGGTGTAGGCTTAACGGTATTCGGCTTGTGTACACCGCATAAATGGGCGATTCTTTTAGGTGCTGCCAGTATAGCTGGCGGGATTATCACCTATCAGGAGGCGAAACGGATACAAGAAACTTGAATAACAAGTAAATAAAAAATGTCTGGTGCAGGTTTTCAAACACCAGACATTTTTAGTTTTTTATAGAGCAGCTTGAAAATCAGACAAACTGATAATCAGCTTTTCCAGACGTTGTGCTGCTTCTTTTGGCAATGCATCGTAGCCTTCAGACTGCAGTTCTTTTGATTGAATAAAAGATAAGCGGTCACATAGACGAGTTTTGAGTTTCTTAAGATAGTCTGAGCTGCCAAAATCCGGGAGATGTTCTTCCAATTGAAGATAAGATATATCTGAAAGCGGCAGAAACGGTTTGAATACAGCATTATTTTCCACAATCTGATTGATACAATGCAAAGTTTGCTGAGGCGTCACTTTATTTCCATTAAAATAGCCAGTATTAAGGATATAGCAATCAGTTCCCAGTTGGAATAATTGCTGGAAATCCTGATAATCTTCAGCTAGAGGATAGCATCTGAACGGGTTGGCAAACGGCTCAATTACCAGCTGTTCGTGATCAATACCCGAGGCAAGGTTTTCTGCACTAGATCGTTTGGTCGCTAATGTTGCACCAAACAAAGCAGCCAGCACTGGGTCATTTATTTTTAAAATAGGCGGAAGACTGTCATCCTTCATAATCCAATAGACGGCATCGATTTTTTCTGTGAAGTGATTTTTTCGGTTAGGTGTTGCATGTCTTGATTTGACCGTTCGCCCATTTCCGTTACGGATATCTTCGGTGACTAATACTTTTCTGCCGGAGTCATCTAAGGTCACGCCGATATTTTGACAGGTTAGAAAGTAGGAAACGGCTGGATCAGCCATCGGATAATCCTGTGTTT
This sequence comes from Enterococcus sp. LJL51, assembly GCF_054871795.1. Classification (NCBI taxonomy): domain Bacteria; kingdom Bacillati; phylum Bacillota; class Bacilli; order Lactobacillales; family Enterococcaceae; genus Enterococcus; species Enterococcus sp. LJL51. Next base: position 175,528 of record NZ_JBTXLW010000002.1, read on the forward strand.
TATCAAAATAGGCAGGTTCAAGTGCTGTAGATGATCCGTCGGTTTTTGAAATAATAAAAGCATCATCGTGAAGAACCGTTGCAGGCAGCTGGTCGTTGTATTTTGCCAGTGTAATTGTTGATTTACCTGAACCTGATAAACCGAAGGCCGCCATTGTATAACTGTTTTCTTCTAAACGGTACTGCTTCATTCCACCGTGACAGGCGATATAGCCGTTCCGATGAGCAATTCCCCAGGCGAGAGTTAAAATTGCTTTTTTCAGCTCACCAAAGTAACGCAGTCCAAGAACTGCTGCAGTGTTGTGAAGCGAATCAAAAAGTACCAATCCATGAGGAAAATCAGGGTGAGTCCACTCTGGATCAGCTAATAAATAAATATCTCCTTCATCATAAGAAGTGGAATCGGCATACTTATTTTTATACTGCGTATTAGCTATTTGGAAGTTTAGCAGCCAGCTGTATAGATTTCCTTCAAATCCTTCTGGAAGCAGTAAGTGACTGCGAATCATAAAGCTGCTGTCGAGACCTACGATAGCAGAAGCATGATAGCAGCTCTTTTTCCCGATAGTATAGCCAGCTTCTCTTAAAATAGCGCTATAATAGTCCTCATCAATCCCCGGCTGTCCAATTATTCTGCGAGCGATAGCGGTTCGGCCAACTACCTGACCGTCGTTGGTCACTAGTACACGACAATTTGACGGCAGCTCAAGCGATTCCGGCTGGAAAACTGGTAGATCCGTTACGATTGTTCCCGAAGCATGATAGGCAAGAGTATAAGCCTGATTCAGTGTTGTGACTGGCGTCACATTGTTCCCGTAAAAACAGGTTTCAATGGTGTTTCTTATTTTTGAAAACAAAGGATTTTCCTTACGAATATCTGTAATAGAGAGTTGATTAATAGAACTCATAAATAACACCCCTTCTCTCAGTTTTATTTATAGTGTATCACATTTCCTTTTAGAGTGTATGCGTTTTCTTGGATAGAATTGTTTAGTTTTGCTAGGCAAAAAAACAAACTATTAGTATAATGGAGAAAGAAGTAATAAAGGAGAGAATAAGTTGGAAAAAAAGTTTGATACGATTAAAGATAAAGTGAACTTAACCAATAAAAATCAACAGCTGTATATTAGATTGGGCATTGCTTTAGTTCTTTGTGTAGTAGGTTTGATTTTTATTGTTCCCCGAGTTCAGGCAAATATTCGTTCTTCCCAGGTTGAATCTTTGGTTAAGATTGATTTGCCGGGAAAAAAGGCTAGCTTTGCTGATACAAAAACGATTGATAAAGAGATAAAAGAAAGCCGGGCAATGACGGTTGTGTTCACACTTCCCAGCGGAAGAACCTATGACCAGATGATTTCTCTTTTTAAAGATGAAGAGACGATGAAGACCTTTAGCCGCAGTTTGACTATCTATCCAATCGTATATGATGCATCTAAGATTGAAAAGAAGTATAATGTAAAGAAAGAAGAGACAACAGCCATCTTCTTTGAAAATGGTAAAGAGAAAAATCGTTTTTCTGTAAATGAAAACATGGACGTGAAGACAGCTTTGATTCCGGAGTTAAATCAGCTGCCCCTGGCGAGTGTTGATACAAATGATCAGACACAAGCACAGCCTGAGGCTCAGACGGAAGAACAAACGAATCCAGCTGCATCGTCTGAAACAGCAGAACCTGTTCAAAACCAAGAGCAATTGGAGCAGGAAAAACTACAGTCAATACAGTAAACAGAAAGAGGGGATTAAGATGAGATTTCTAATTTTATTCGCTTTAGGTATTTTCTTTTTAATGAACACTCAAAAGAAAGCTGTACCTGTATACGTAAGAAGTGGTTCACGTGATCGTTACTGAGTGGAAGCAGAAAGCCGCAGTTTTATTAAAGCAAAAGAGGGTTCTGAAACCAAAGGAGCCCTCTTTTAAGCAGTCCGAAAAAAGAAAGGTGTACTTAAGCAAGCGTGTCCGCTTAGTCCCTTATGATACGGTACGTTCAGAATCTCTTGGCTGGTATCAGGATACAGAGAGTATGAGAAATATAGTTGGAGTAGCAACAGCTTATGATCAAAATAAAATCAGCCAAATGTACGACTGGCAAAATAAAAACGGCTTGCTTTATTATATAGAATGTTTGGAAGAAGGACAGTTCCGAACAGTAGGGGATGTCTGGCTTTCAAAAGATGATTATGCAATAGTGATAGATGAAGCGTATAGAAACCGGCATATTGGCCGACTGGTAACAAAGTATTTTATCTATAAATCAAAGAAAATGGGCAGAGAAACCATGATTGTAAGAGAAATTTTTAATTGGAATAAGGCTTCTCAGAAAATGTTTACAAGCTTGAAATTCTACCCTTTTAAGGAATATAAGAATAGCTGGAGTTATCGAAAGAAATTGACATCACTATCAGACAAACGAGAGTAATGGACCTTGTAGACAGTTATTTTAGTAGGAAAAATTTGAATAACATCATAGAGCTTGAAGCACATGCAGGAACTTCCTGATGCTGTCTCAAGTTTTTTTTGAAAAAGGGAAGATAAAGCGAACGATTTGGACAGCTGGCCGGAAGGGACTGGGCAAAGGACCGCCATTTCATTGTTGTCTGCGGTTACTCGACACAGTCTAGGTCATGTAAGTGCCATCTGCGTTTACTCGTTGTAGTTTAGAGATGTTATGTGTTACTGTTCCACCGTTTATTTGGATTTGAGCATCCTAGAAGCTTGGAAATTAAGTTATGTCCCAGACTCTTTCATCAGTCCGCTGTTTTTACAGCCTTTGAAAAAAATGTAAAATCTTATTGACAACTCCTGTTGAAATAGGATAAACTACGAGTATCAAAAAACTAGGAGGAATCAAACATGAATCAATTATCTATCCAAATGAACTATTCATGGCAAAACTGGCGTAGATGAGTTGTATGTGTGATTCTTTCATAGATACAACTTTAGAAGACAAATTCTAAATTTTGTATCTATGCTGGCTTTTATTTAAGATGACTAAATAATAAACCACATAGGTCGATATCTATGTGGTTTTTGTGTATAAGCAGCGACCGCACCATTTAGGGTTTGTCGCTGCTCTTTTTTTATTAAAAAATAAGAGTTTTTGTGTATAAATATGCGGGGATATTCTAATGAGGAGGAAAAAAGTATGAAATCAAAACGATTAATGATTGTAATAGGCGGGATTCTTTTGTTTTTAGCTGGTTCATTTTTTACTGAGAAAAAAGAAGAAAAGGTAGAGGATATTCCTACAGTGGGCGTGCTGCAGTTTGTCAGTCACCCTGCATTGGATGAAATCTATCGGGGGATTCAAGAGGGATTAAAGGACGAAGGATACGAGGATGGAAAAACAGTCAAGATTGTTTTTCAAAATGGTCAGGCGGATCAGAGTAAGCTGACAACAATGAGTCAACAATTGATTCAGAAAAACTCTGATTTATTGATTGGCATTGCCACACCAGCAGCTCAGGCTCTGGCGAACAGCACAGAAGACCTGCCGATTGTTTTAGGGGCGATTACCGACCCTGTAAGTGCAGGCTTAGTAGAGAGCAATGAGAAGCCGGGACGGAACATTACTGGAGTAAGTGATAAGTCTCCTGTTGCTTCACAATTTGAGCTGGCTGTTTCACTGCTGCCAAAGGCAAAAAAAGTAGGGATACTCTATTCATCTGCTGAGGAAAATTCCAAGTATCAGGCGGCAGAAGCAGAAAAAGCGGCTCAAGCTGTCGGGCTAACCTCAAAATCTTATGTAGTTCCTTCCAGTAATGAGATTGCTCAAACTGTTCAGGTGATGGCTGATGAGGTTGATTTCATTTATATTCCAACGGATAACACGATTGCGAATGCCATGCAGACGGTAGTTAGTGAAGCTGATAAAACAAAGACACCGATTATTCCATCTGTTGATACAATGGTGACGGAGGGCGGTTTGGCAACAGTTGGCATCAACCAATTTGAGCTTGGGGTTCAAACAGGGAAGATGGCAGCCGATATTCTGTCAGGGAAATCTGATCCGGCAACAACGCCGATTTATACATTTACGACTGGAGATATTATTATCAATGAAGCGCAGGCAGAAAAATTAGGGGTGACAATTCCTCAAAATATTCTGGAACAAGCAAAAAAGACAGATGACGAAACTGACTAGTATTTTTCTGTGAGTGAAGCATAAAGAGGTTGTGATAAAAGTGTTTAACTCCGAGAAATAAGAAGGATAATCCGAAAATGGCTCCTCATATTTTTGAGATTATTCTGCTTATTTCCGAAAGAGCTGCTTTTGGAGCACCGTTTATTCAGTTTTAAGGGACCGAGACAAACTTATGTCACAGCCTCACAGTAACTGACAAATTGAAGAATGGAGTGGGATAAATGATTGTATCAGCAATTGGTCAAGGGATGTTATGGGCTATTTTAGGATTAGGAATATTTATGACTTATCGTATATTGAATTTTCCAGATATGACAACAGAGGGGTCCTTCCCCTTAGGAGGAGCAGTTTGCGTGACTGCTATTACAAATGGTATTTCTCCAGTTTTTGCCACATTATTAGGTGTGGCAGCAGGAATGTGTGCTGGGCTGGTAACTGGGCTGTTATTTACTAAAGGAAAAATTCCAGTGATTTTATCCGGGATTTTAGTAATGTCAGGGTTAAACTCAGTGATTTTGTACGTCATGCAGACGCCAAATCTGTCATTGCTAAACCAACCGAAAATTCAAGATATATTTGCTTCATTGAAGCTTCCAAATTATTTTGATATTGTATTCCTTGGAATCTTTGTACTAGCAATAATTATTGGCTTTCTGTTATTTTTCTTTAATACTGTTCTAGGTCAGGCCTACATTGCTACAGGAGATAATGAAGAAATGGCTCGGTCCATTGGAATCAAAACGGATAAAATGAAAATTCTAGGTTTAACGCTTTCCAATGGCATTATCGCTTTATCAGGTGCATTGATTGCTCAAAATGATGGGTACGCTGATGTAAACAAAGGAATCGGTGTAATTGTTATCGGCTTGGCCTCCATTATCATCGGTGAGGTGCTTTTCGGTGAATTGACCTTCGCTGAACGTTTAATGGCAATTATTGTGGGCAGTATCATTTATCAGTTGTTGATTCTTGCAGTTATAAAACTAGGCTTTGACACGACGTATTTAAAAATCTTCTCTGCAGGAATTTTAGCAGTATGTTTGATGATTCCTCAGCTGAGAAAAGCCTTGAATCTGCAAATTGGTTCTGAAAAGGAGGAGAAAAGATGAGTGCAATCCTAAAAATCGAACACGCAAAGAAAATAATCAATAATGGTATGCATGAACAAAAAATAATCCTAAATGATGTTTCTCTTACGATTAATGCGGGTGATTTTATTACAGTGCTTGGCGGTAACGGAGCTGGTAAGAGCACGTTGTTCAATAGTCTTGCCGGAACACTCAGCCTTACAAGTGGGAAAATTGAAATCAGCGGGCAAAACATTACCTCTGCTTCAGAGGAAAAAAGAGCCGAATTTTTTTCCCGCGTCTTTCAGGACCCAAAACAAGGTACGGCTCCGCGGATGACCGTAGCGGAAAACCTGTTGCTGGCTTTGTACAGAGGAAAAAAACGTCCGTTTAGAAATAGAAAACTGAATGAACAGCGGCAGCTGTTTGTTGAAATCTGTGGAGAAGTGGGGAATGGTCTGGAAGAACATCTGGACACACCTACTGGACAGTTGTCGGGCGGGCAGCGTCAGGCGTTGAGCTTATTAATGGCAACTCTGACGAAACCCCAGCTATTGTTGTTGGATGAGCATACAGCAGCACTGGATCCTAAAACCTCTAAACAGCTGATGAAGCTGACCGACCAAAGGATTAAAGATGGTGGACTTACCTGTTTGATGATTACCCATCGTATGGAAGATGCTCTGCGTTACGGCAATCGGCTGATTGTTATGCAGAAAGGCAAGATTGTACAGGATTTAAGCGAGCAGGAAAAAGCAAATTTAACCATGAAGGATTTACTGCTCTTCTTTGAAGAAGAGCCAGAGGAAATAGCTGTTGACTAGTGGAAAAGGCGGCAGAAAGTTCGGGATTTGACTGAAGTCCCGAGCTTTTATTTTGCCTAAATGTGGCTAGACAGGCGAAATAGAAGCAGTATAAACGTAGTTGTCTAAAGGTATTATTCGTGTAGTTCTCTTCGTTATATTAAACAAATACATAATTTTTTGAGAGATTGAAGAACAGTTGGAAATTAGTTAAATAATAAAAAGGTGAACCAGCAGCGTAAATTAATTATATTTTGTCCCTACAACACACTCTTTTGAACCAAACGGCTGGAAATAAGAATTGATAGAATTAGTTTGATTCTATCATATACTAGTCTAATTAGATGTTTGCTTGAAGACAGTATTCTTCTCATGTTAAAATGGCTAACAGTGAAAACGGATAGGAGACAAAAAGATGACGGATAGTCTGAATGTATTAAAGGAAGTTTTTGGCTACGATGAATTTAGAGTAGGACAAAAAGAAATCATTGATCGTGTGCTGAATAAAGAAAATGTCTTGGGAATCATGCCTACTGGGGGTGGGAAATCAGTTTGCTATCAGCTGCCGGCTCTTTTGATGGATAATTTAACACTGGTTGTTTCCCCCCTTATTTCGTTAATGAAGGATCAGGTGGATGCTTTAAATCTGATGGGAGTTCCTGCGGCATTTATAAATAGTACATTATCCTTTCAAGAGATTAATCAGCGAATTCAGCTGGCTGTAGATAAAAAAATTAAACTATTATATGTTGCGCCTGAAAGGCTGGAATCAGTTGAGTTTCAACAGCTGTTGACTCATGTTGAAATCGATTTGCTGGCAGTAGATGAAGCCCATTGTATCTCCCAGTGGGGCCATGACTTTCGTCCCAGTTATTTGAAAATGGCGGAAACAATTCAACAATTTCAGCAAGAGCCTTCGATTATTGCTCTAACTGCGACAGCAACACCTCAAGTGGCTCAGGACATTCTTGAGCAGCTGCATATTCCAAAGGAGAATCAGATTTCAACCGGTTTTGCTCGGGAAAATTTGTCCTTTCAGGTGATTAAGGATCAAAATAAAGATGTTTTCCTTTTAGAATACTTAAAAATGAACAAAAATCAGTCTGGAATTATTTATGCCAGTACGAGGAAAGAAGTGGAACGGATTTATCATTTACTAAAAAGCAAGCATGTTTCTGCAGGAATGTATCATGGCGGAATGAATGAGCTTTTGCGCAATGAAAATCAGGAGAAATTTCTCTTCGATGAGCTTCAGGTAATGGTTGCTACTAATGCCTTTGGAATGGGAATTAACAAGAGCAATGTCCGCTTTGTAATCCACGCCCAGATTCCGGGAAATATTGAATCCTATTATCAGGAGGCTGGGCGGGCAGGAAGAGATGGTCTTCCTAGTGATGCAGTCCTGTTTTATGCGCCGCAGGATTTACAGATTCAGCAATATTTTATTGATCAATCTGAGTCTTCAATTGAGTACAAGCAGAAGGAATACATGAAGTTGAGGGAGATGTCTCAATACGGCAATGCACAAATTTGTCTGCAAAAGTTTATTCTGCGCTATTTTGGCGAGAAGGGCGAAGACTGTATGAAATGCAGCAACTGTCTGGATGAGCGGGAACTGGTAGACATTACTGTGGATACCCAGAAGGTTCTATCCTGTGTGAAAAGAATGGGCGAGCGCTTTGGCAAAGGGCTGGTGGCTAAGGTGCTGGCGGGGTCGAAGGATCAAAAAATTGACCAATGGGGCTTTGAAAAGCTGCCGACCTATGGCTTGCTGAAGGAGCGGACACAAAAAGAAATCAGTCAGCTGATTGATTATTTAACAGCAGAGCGCTATCTTACTCCTTCTGATGGACAATTCCCTTTGTTATCAGTTTCCAATAGCGGTGTTCTGGTTTTGAAAGGCGAAAAGCAGGTCTTTAGAAAAGAGAATCAGAAGATACGTACAGTGACTGTGGATGATGGCTTGTTTGAAGCTTTGCGCGCTTTACGTTCAGATTTAGCTCAACAGGAAAATGTTCCGCCATACTTAATCTTTTCCGATAGTACCTTGAAGGAATTTTGTGAAAAGCTGCCGAAGAACCCGATTGAATTTTTGCAGGTTAAAGGTGTAGGACAGAATAAACTGGATAAATATGGGGAAGTATTCATCCAAGCGCTTAAGGAGTATCAAAGTGCTGAATAAAAGAATAGTAATGGTATGAGTTGATGTTAGCAGTTTTTTTTGTTTTCTGATACTATGAATAGGATATTTTCCTGTAATAGACATAAAGAAAAGACCGTGTACAACAAGAAATTTTGAATTAGCCTGAACAGACAGCAGCGGATGTAGCGTTAAATCGTTGGATAGTGATTGAAGCATTCTGGCGCAGCAGCTATTTTTCTAAAGGATTACAACTATTTGTATGCTAATTGAACAATTTCGCTTAGTTACTATTAAACTAGTGCTAGTTCTAAGCTATTTAAGGGATGAATCCGTTTGCTGGACTGATTGACACAGAATTCTTGAAAATTAAGTTTTGTCTTAGAGTAGTGATTTTCAGAAAATCGCTATTAATAAAACCGGAAAATATGCTATAATGACATAATTAAGACAGGAGGTTGAACGCAGATGGAGCCTATTTCTAAAGAATTTGCACTAGAATTGCTAAAAGAAGATTCTAATAGAATCATGATGCTAATCCGCAATCAAAAGAACAGCCTTTGTATTTCTCAATGTAAAGCATTTGAAGAAGTAGTAGATACACAAATGTACGGCTTTTCACGACAAATCACATATGCTATTCGTTTAGGCATTCTCAGCTCTAAAGAGGGAAATCAGCTTTTGAGCAATTTAGAAAAAGAATTAAATCGTTTATATACTGAGGTTTATGAAGAAACACAGGATAAAAAAGAGATTGGCAGGGAGGTTTAAACTTTGCCAAAAAAGATAAAAAAAAGGCACCTGCTGGATTACAGTATACTGATTCCTTATCTGATACTAAGCTGTGTCGGGCTGATTATGGTTTACAGCTCAACATCTGCTCAACAGATGAGTAAAGGGTTGCCGGCAACAGGGCTGGTGATGAACCAGCTGCAATTTTGGATTATAAGTTTAGTAGCAATGTTTTTTATTTATAAAATGAAAACAACTGTTTATCAGAACAAAGGCTTTATTATGTTAGCTATTGCGGTTATTTCCGTGCTGCTTCTGGCTGTTCGTTTTACGAACCTAGGGGTCACGCTGAACGGAGCCCGTGGCTGGCTCAAAATCGGGCCTTTTTCAATGCAGCCGGCTGAATACTTGAAAATTATGGTTGTCTGGTATCTGGCCTACATTTTAGCTCGACGTCAGCAGTATATTGACAAGGAATTTAAAAAAGCTGTTCTACGTCCGATGCTGTTAATTGGCTTTCTGATTTTACTTGTTGTTATTCAGCCCGATTTAGGAAATGCAGCAATCTTAACCTTACTGGCAATTGTTATGCTTTTAGCCAGTGGAATTAATTATATGTATACCTATGTCATTGGCGGCGCTGGAATCTTGGGCAGTATCGGAATTATTGAGCTTTTGCTGCTTACCAAGGGAAGCTTTATTCCTAAAAATTATCAATATGTTTATCAGCGTTTTGAAATTTTCCTGAATCCGTTCAAAGATGAAAGAGATACGGGGCACCAGCTGGTAAATTCTTATTACGCAATGAGCAACGGCGGCTGGTTTGGCCGAGGCTTGGGTAATAGTATCCAGAAAAAAGGATTTCTACCTGAAGCTCATTCTGATTTCATTTTTTCAATTACGATTGAGGAATTAGGACTGGTTGTTTCAATGTTGATATTGGCTGTTCTATTTTTTATGATTGTCCGCATCATTCTGGTGGGGGTACGTTCCAGAAAACCGTTTAATTCATTGATGTGTATTGGGATTGGGGCAATGCTGCTGATTCAGGTATTTATCAATTTAGGCGGAATCACTGGTGTTATTCCATTAACAGGGATTACGTTCCCGTTTCTAAGTCATGGAGGAAATAGTCTGCTGATTATTTCTATCGCTATTGCCTTTGTACTGAACATCAGTGCAGATGAGAAACGTCAGAAGCTAATTGAAGAATATCGTCTAAGTGAGACTGATATATAAATAATTGAAGGTAAATTTTGATGAAGGTAGGAGTGAAAGAATGAAAAAAGTTTTAGTAGCAAATCGTGGAGAAATTGCCATTCGAATTTTTCGAGCCTGTACGGAGTTAAAAATCAAGACGGTGGCAGTCTATGCTGAAGAGGATGAATATTCTGTTCATCGCTTTAAGGCAGATGAGGCGTATTTAATTGGTCGCGGGAAAAAACCAATTGAAGCTTATTTGGATATTGAGGGACTGCTAAAAATTGCTAAGAAATCCGGAGCGGATGCTATTCATCCGGGATACGGATTTTTATCAGAAAACTTAGAATTTGCTCAACGCTGTGAAGAAGAGGGAATTATTTTTATTGGACCGAAAACCCATCATTTGGATATTTTCGGAGATAAGATTAAAGCGAAGGAAGCTGCCGTAGCAGCTGGTATCGCCTCTATTCCCGGTTCTGATGGACCTGTGGCAACTGTAGATGAAGTCATTGATTTTGGGAAAACACATGGATTTCCAGTCATGATTAAAGCTGCATTAGGCGGCGGAGGCCGCGGCATGCGGGTAGCTTATAATGAAAAGGAAGCAAAAGAAGGTTATGATCGGGCGAAAAGTGAAGCAAAAGCTGCTTTTGGTTCTGATGAGGTGTATGTCGAAAAATATATTTCTAATCCAAAGCATATTGAAGTTCAAATTTTGGGCGATCATCACGGGAATGTTGTCCATTTATTTGAAAGAGATTGTTCTGTTCAAAGACGTCACCAAAAAGTTGTTGAAGTAGCGCCATGTGTTTCTATGGATGATGTGCAGCGAAAAGCAATTTGTGACGCTGCTGTTCAGCTGATGAAGCATGTAGGCTATGTAAATGCTGGAACCGTAGAATTTTTGGTGGAGAATGACCAGTTTTACTTTATCGAAGTAAATCCCCGGGTTCAGGTAGAACATACGATTACAGAAATGGTTACTGATATAGATATAGTTGTTTCACAGCTGCTAATTGCTCAGGGATTAGATATTCATACAGAAATTGGTATTCCTAAACAAGAGAATTTGCGTTTAAATGGTGCTGCGATTCAGTGCCGGATTACAACTGAAGATCCCTTGAACAATTTCATGCCTGATACAGGAAAAATTGACACGTATCGTTCACCAGGTGGTTTTGGTGTTCGTTTAGACGTAGGAAATGCTTATTCAGGGTATGCAGTCACACCTTATTTTGACTCGCTTTTAGTTAAAGTGTGTACACATGGGATTTCATTTGAGAAGGCTGTTCAGAAAATGCAGCGCTGTTTGAAGGAGTTTCGTGTCAGAGGAGTTAAAACCAATATTCCTTTCCTGCAAAATGTAGTTAGTCATCCTGTTTTTCAATCAGGTGAAGCTCATACAACATTTATAGATAATACTCCGGAATTATTTGAGTTTCCAAGAGTCCGCGACCGCGGTAATAAAACGATGAAGTTCATTGGGGAAGTAACAGTTAATGGGTTCCCCGGAGTAGAAAAAACAGCTAAAAAATTCTATGAATCCCCTAGAATACCTGAAGATATGAATATCAAAAAAGACTTTGTAACTGCGAAGAATATTTTGGACGAACAAGGTGCGGATCAGGTGGTAGAGTGGGTAAAAAATCAGGAGAATGTTTTACTGACAGATACTACCTTCAGAGATGCCCATCAAAGTTTATTGGCTACTAGAGTCCGGACACAAGATTTTAAAGATATTGCACAGCTGACTGGTGAAGGGCTGCCAGAGCTGTTTTCTGCTGAAATGTGGGGCGGAGCAACCTTCGATGTTGCCTACCGTTTCTTGAATGAGAATCCATGGCAGCGTTTGAGAAAATTGAGAAAGCTGATGCCGAATACCTTGTTCCAGATGCTGTTCAGAGGTTCTAATGCTGTTGGTTATCAGAACTATCCTGATAATGTTATTGCAGAGTTTATCAAGGAATCGGCTAGTCAGGGAATTGATGTGTTCAGAATTTTTGACAGTTTGAACTGGATTCCTCAGATGGAAAAGAGTATTCAGGCTGTAAGAGATACCGGGAAAATTGCCGAAGCGGCGATTTGCTACACTGGGGATATAAATGATCCGTCACGTGCAAAATACAATGTTCAATATTATAAAGATATGGCAAAGGAACTTGAACAGCTTGGCAGTCATATCATTGCTATCAAAGATATGGCAGGACTGCTGAAGCCTCAGGCTGCTTATCGGTTAATCAGTGAGCTGAAGGATACAGTTAATGTACCTATTCATCTTCATACTCATGATACCAGCGGTAACGGAATTATTACTTACTCAGCAGCAACTAAGGCTGGTGTAGATATTGTGGACGTAGCAGCAAGTGCGATGAGCGGAGCGACAAGTCAGCCAAGTATGACGAGTCTCTATTATGCATTGGTTAATGGAGCGCGAACACCAGATATTGATGTGGATAATGCACAAAAAATTAACCATTACTGGGAAGATGTCCGGATGTACTATGCACCATTTGAAAATGGACTGAACGCACCTCAGACAGAGGTCTATATGCATGAAATGCCTGGCGGACAATACTCCAATTTACAGCAGCAGGCGAAAGCAATTGGTTTAGGCGACCGCTGGGATGAAATTAAGAAAATGTACCGTACTGTAAATCTGATGTTCGGTGATATTGTAAAAGTCACTCCTTCTTCTAAAGTCGTAGGAGATATGGCGTTATTCATGGTTCAAAACGATTTAACGGAAGAAGATGTTTATGCTAAAGGAGCTGAATTGAGCTTCCCTGAATCCGTTGTGACATTCTTCCAAGGAGACTTGGGTCAACCAGCGGGCGGTTTCCCTAAAGAGCTGCAGCGGGTGATTCTCAAAGGAAGACCTGCCTTTACCGAACGTCCCGGCAGTTTGGCAGAACCAGTTGATTTTGACAAGGTTCGTCAGGAATTAGCTGAAAAAATTGGATTTGAACCAAAACATGAAGAGGTTTTAAGCTATTTGATGTATCCGCAGGTCTTCTTGGATTATCAGACTTCCTATCAGACCTTTGGAGATGTTACACTTCTTGATACGCCGACGTTCTTCAATGGCATCCGTCTTGGAGAAACAGTTGAGGTGCAAATTGAACGCGGCAAGACCCTGATTATCCGTCTGGATGAGATTGGCGAGCCAGATATTGAAGGAAATCGTACGCTGTTCTTTAATCTGAATGGACAGCGAAGAGAAATGGTTATTAAAGACAACTCCATTAAATCAAATGTTCAAACCAAAAGAAAAGCTGAGCCGACAAATAAAGGTCATGTCGCTGCTACGATGTCAGGTTCTGTTTTACAGACATTGGTTAAAAAGGGCGACAAGGTTAAAAAAGGCGATCCATTAATGATTACAGAAGCAATGAAGATGGAGACAAGTCTTGAAGCACATTTTGATGGCGTGGTAGAGCATGTCTATGTTACCGAAGGTGAAGCAATCAGCTCTGGTGATTTACTGATGGAACTTTCAGAGAAATAAAAGATAGTTATTTGGATTTAAATAATAGGAGGATTAAATGAGACGATATTTAGCTTTTTTCGCAGTACTCTTTTCAGTATTTGTTATTGGCTATCTAGAACCTGTATTTTTTCCTTCTGAAAAAGCCGAAGTCACTGTAAATCAAAATGGGAGACAAAATGTCTCCCATACGGCTTTGCCTCACGAAGAACTGCCGGCTTCCGGTTTTTCATTATACATAGGAAAAAACAGTACGGATTTTGTTAAAGAATTTGGTGAGCCGCTGACTAAGTATGACACTGGCTTAGGCTATGAACTGTGGACATTTGGTGAAGAAGATTCTGAGTACATGGAGCTCAGCGTTTCAAATGGTAAAATAGCTGCTGTTAAAGCATTTAATGATACTGAGAATACAGCACCATTTGATATGGGAATGAATCTTTCAGATATATCAGAATTGACAACTATCTATTCAAATTTTGATATTGAGTATAATCAGGAAACCTTTTCTATAGAACTAATGGAAGAAGATATGAATTATCGGCCAATGATTGCCTTTGATAACGATACTTTCGCCATTCTGTTTTTTACTCATGGAAAAGATGTTTTATCAGGGGTTGTCTATTTGTCAAAAGAGTACTTACTAACGGTTATGCCTTATCAGCTTGCTTATGGTCAGAGCTTAGCTATTCCTATTGGGGAAACCAGTGCAGAGAGTATTGATGAGAAGCAAAAAACGATGACCAGAACAATTAATTTCCTGAGAATCAAAGAAGAATTACCTGCTTATGCAATTAATCCTGCAGTTGAACGAAATGCGGAGTATTTATATGCTTCTTATGAAGAATATATTGCCGATATACTAACAGTAGAGCGGCTAGAAGCTCTATCTCAAGTAAAAAGTGAAAGCTTAGGTGCTATTTCTTCTTCTTTTGCTTTTACAAAAAAAGAGTATGAAACCATGATCGCTAAAAGCAGCTTGACGATTCAGAAACCAGCAGGGGCATTCATGACCCCAGTTTATGATCCATCATTCACTGCACTTTTTTGGTTTTCTGATGGTGCATACTATCTGCGTTTTGCCAGTGATAAAAATGAAGACATCGGCATTGCTTTTTCTAAAGAAGATGTGTTAGTCTTATTACAGACTATTGAAAAGAATACTGATGAAACAGAGGAAAGTGGATAATTATGATAGTAAATGAATCGCTTTTTGATATAGAAGACCAGACTGCGGTATTGGTACAGTCTGTTTTAAATAGTGACATGATGGTCAGTTATAGAAAAAATAGAAATGACATGACCGGCTCTGATGAAGTTCAAGAGAAGCTAACAGGCTTTTTAGCAGCCAGAGCTGATTTTGAGCGAATTGAAAACTATGGTGCACATGCACCGGATTTTAGAAGCAAACAGCGGGCGCTGCGTCAGGCAAAACGTCAGTTGGATATGTGTGAAGAAGTAGCTGAGTTCCGCTTTTCTGAAACGGAAGTTCAGACAGTACTGGATAGTCTTAGCTCGGCAATCGCAAAAACAATTTCTGATGATATTAAAGTTGATGCCGGCAATCCTTTCTTCACCAAAGGTAGTAATCATGGATGTGGAGGAAGCTGTCATGCAAGTTAATGAAGAAAAAGAGTTGGCAATTCAGAAACGCAGAGGGTTAATTGTTTGGGTATATTCACTAAAACAATTGAAGGCTTTGAGAAGGCATGGATTCGTTCAATATGTATCACGCAGGATGAAGTACGTCGTTCTTTATTTGAATGAAGAAAATATCGAAGCAGCAGAAGAAAAAGTAAATAGTCTGCACTTCGTCCGCAAGGTTGAGCGTTCTTATCGTCCAGATGTAGAAATGAATTTTGCAGAAAAAATTGGTACGAAGGCTGCTTATCAGGTAGAAGAAGGCTTCGAAGTAGAAGAAATCAACACGCAGATTCGTTTAGCAGAAAATGTTTAAATTTGAAGAGATGAAAAATGTGTAGGAACTTCAAACATTTTTCATCTTTTTTCCATTAATCAAGGCTAAACTGACAAGAAAAGATAGTTTGTAAAGGATGAGCCTGTAGCCTTTTAGAAGGAGACTGGCATAGGAGAGGAAGAAAAAATGCGAGTAGTTGCAGGAGAATATCGGGGCAGAAGGTTGAAAGCGCTGGATGGAGAAAATACTAGACCAACGACAGATAAGGTGAAGGAATCAATCTTTAATATGATTGGTCCTTATTTTGATGAAGAGACTGTTTTAGATTTATATTCAGGGAGTGGCGGATTGGCCATTGAAGCAGTGTCGAGAGGAGCTGCTCAAGCATTTTGCATTGAGAAAAATTTTGCAGCCCTCAAGGTAATCAAAGAGAACATCGCTGTGACTAAAGAACCGGAAAAATACATTGTGATGAAAATGGATGCGGACAGAGCATTGGAAACCTTTGAGAGCGAACAGCGGAAATTCGATATCATTTTGCTGGATCCTCCATACGCCCAACAGAAAATTGCAGAACAGCTGCAGTTTATGGCTGAAAAAAAATTGTTGAATGACCATTGTATTGCTGTATGTGAAACGGATAAAGCCGTTGAACTGCCCGAACAGATTGATTGTTTGTTTAAATCCAGAGAAGCTGTTTATGGTATTACAAAAATAACAATCTATAGAAAGGAAGAGAGAGATGAGTAAAATCGGACTTTTTCCAGGGAGCTTTGATCCATTTACTATGGGACACTTAAATACAGTTGAGCGTGCTGCACTGATTTTCGATGAGGTTATTATTGGTGTGTTTACGAATACAACAAAGAAATCACTGTTCGGTCCGGAAGAAAAGGAACGAATGATTAAAGAAGCGGTAAGTCATTTGGCTAACGTTCGCGTTTTTCGCCAAGAAAACAAATTAACTGTTGAAACAGCTAAAGAGTTAGGTGCTGGTTTTTTAATACGGGGGATTCGAAATATTCAGGATTTTGAATATGAAAAGAATATTGCTTTGATGAACAGGCACTTACAGACGGACATAGAGACAGTTTTTCTACTTTCCGATGAGAAGTACGCCCATATTAGTTCAAGTATATTAAAAGAAATTATAACATTTGGCGGAGATGTTTCTGAATACCTACCGGAGGCTGTCAACCGATCCATAGAGAAATGAGCGATGAGCGATGAACGATACTGATACGAAGAAAAAACCTTCATTTAAACGATTTATTCCGTATATTTTTCTAGTGCTGCTTGCTTTGATATTAATTGTACCGATTCCTTATTATATCGAAGGTCCCGGCTCAACAGAAAATTTAAAGGATTTTGTGACAGTTGATGGAAAGAAGGACAAGGAGGATGGTGGTTTTTATCTAACGACGGTTAGTGTTAGAAAAGCAACCTTAGTTTCGGCACTCTTTTCACAATTTTCCGATTTTAGCGAACTGATTAGTAAAGAAGAACTGATGGGTACCAGCTCCAGCAAAGAGTATCAGCAAATTCAAAAATACTATATGGAATCTTCTCAAAATGCGGCGGTTGCTCAAGCACTGAGTCTAGCAGGGAAAGAGTATGAACTGAAATTTGATGGTGTATATGTTATGACTATTGAAAAAGAATCGGATTTTTATGGAAAGATTGATATTGGCGATATTGTCACAGGTGTAGATGGCAAAACATTTGAAAACAGTGAGGATTTAGTTGAGTATATTAAGAGTCAAAAGGTTGGACAAACTGTGAATGTAAGCTTTTTACATGACGGGAAAGAACAAGAAGCAGAAGGAAAGCTAATGGAGCTTTCAACTGATAAAAAGCCGGGAATCGGCATCAGCTTGATTGATCATACAGAAATAGATGCTTCAGTACCTGTAAAAATTGATGCAGGGAGTATCGGAGGACCATCTGCTGGACTAATGTTTACTTTAGAAATCTACGAGCTGTTGACACAGCAGGGGATACGAAAAGGACACCAGATTGCCGGAACAGGTACGATTAATTCGGAAGGTATAGTTGGGCGCATCGGCGGTATCGATAAAAAGATTGCTACTGCTAGTGCTAGTGGCGCTGAAATCTTCTTTGCTCCTGATGATGAAATATCTGATGAGGTTAAAAAAGAGAATCCGGATATAAAGACAAACTATGAAGAAGCAGTGGCAGCCGCTAAAAAGCTGGACACAAAAATGAAAATTGTACCGGTGAAAACAGTTCAGGATGCCTTGGATTATCTAGCCACTTTAAAAGAAAAATAAAGGTGAATATCCTGATCACTTCTTTTGTATTTCAAGATCATTGAGTGTTGACTGGATAAAAACTGAATAAAATTGTAGCACTTGGAACAAAACAGGAAAAACTGATTTTGTTTCAAGTGCTTTTTTGAAAAAATAAGATTTTGAATACTATAAATACGTGAACGCAAATGATAAAAAATACGATAACCAAAGGCAAAACGCTTGCTTTCCTTACTCTTGTTGTTTGGCCCGTTTGTCACACAATTGGAGGAAGAATAATGAAAAGCATTCGTGATTCTTTGTTTGTGTTTCAATACTCAAAAAAGTGCTGGCAGATTCTCCATTTGAAATTTCTGCCAGCACAAAATAGTATAAAGCCTCTTTTGTTGAAGTATTTACTAGGAGTAGACAAGAAGAAATAGGGTGTTTAGCGCAAAATTTTTAAAATAATAAAACTTAAAAGGACCAAAGTTTAAAAAAATACCAAGGATTAGGAAAATGACTATCAGAATGGCAACATGGATAAAGTGTGTAACAGCTGGTAACCAAGCTGAAAATTGTTTACAAAAAAATCAAATCTTCTTTTTCTATAAGTGTTTTCTACAATTGGAATAGGGTGCAAAGTAGTTGTCTTTTCAAATTGATTTAGTAATATTTTAGCATCCGTTTCATCCAATAGTTCTGAAAAAATGTGATTACTACATTCAAAGTCAAAAAAATAGGTGTGTAAGGGTGTTTTTTTTGGTGGAAAAGACGTTCCCCAATCGAAATAACTAAGAGTATTTTTCTTCAAAGTTATTTTTTTGATTTCTTCGTAGGGATAGCTGTAAAATAGTTCTTCGTCCAAATATTCAATAATTGTCATGAAAATGATTCGCTGATTCGTAAGTATCAATAAACGATTACCTCTAAGATCATGGAATTCTCGTACATATTTCTTTGCTTTTTCACTTTTCGGATGGTAGGCACCTATAATGCCTAGACTCATAAAGGAAGTATTAGCACCGTCTGTTGTCAAAGGGAGAAGTGTTTGTAGAGTCTCGTCTTTTTTAAAGTAGGTGCTGCTTAAAGATTCTGTTAGCTCACGTAAAAAAATGTACATACGTGTTTGTTTGTACAGCTCTTTTTTTCTTTTCTTTGAAAATGAATTAGTATCAAGTGAGTGACTGTTAAGATTTCTGACCGATTTTATAAATATATTTCCCATGATTTATCCCCCCTATATTGAGATAGGGGTTTCTTACGCTATAAAAATTTTTGGGAAAATAGATTTTATTCCACTACAACCTTGTCTAAGTCAGGTTCATTTCCTTGGCCTGCAATCCGTGATTCGATTTCTGGTTTGCTTAGGAGTGTGTCTCCTATTTCAGCTAAAACAGCTTCTTCGTTTTCAATTTGTTCTTCAACTTCATGGATTTTTGATGAAGAGTCAACGATTTCTTGAATCACTTCTTCTGACTGAGTATCTAAATCCATAGGTGCATTTTCAAGTGGTAGATTACTAGGAGTTTCTCCTCCTGGCAAGATAGCAAGTTCTCCATCCAAAACAAAAGTAAGAAAAACATAGGTTTTTCCATTTTCAGGAATGATATCATCTTCAATGAGTGTGATAAATTTACCTTTTTCTGGTCCATCACCAAATCCGAAGAAATCTCTAGATGCTTTAATCGTTTCGTTTATTGGAAGTTCTCCTCTCAGATTTTCTAGCACTTTCAGTTCAAAAATAGTTTTCGGTGTACTGGCAATTAGTTCACCTTTTTCATCGTATAGTGGATCAGGATAAACTGTTTCCATATTTTCTACTGTTGCAACAAAAACATTGTCAGCTTCTAAAACTTTTCCTTCATAAGTAGGTGCTCCCATATAAGAACTTTCTAGAACACTGATTGAAAGTGATTCGTCTCGAGTGTTTACATCATTTTGGTTTTCCAATCCCAGAGATGCCAAAATATCTTTTTTCTCTGAAGTGTCAGTTGTCGTACTTTCATCCGTTGTTGGAGCTCCTTCTTTTTTCTCATTTCCACATGCAGAAAGAGAGAAGACAACTAAACTTAAAATTATAAATGAATTTAATTTAGTTATTCTCATTATTTCACCTCTACCATCTTTTTTTAGAAGCAATTAAGCCTGCTTTATCGTCCGCGGTTGGTACATTATTCACTATACCAGATCCAAAACTGCCATACATAACATTTTTAGGACCACTTGAATGCCAAATTCCTAGCGCATGCCCAAACTCATGAGTCGCAATCATAAAGCTAAATTCCTCTGTATAAGGGTGATTACTTCGAATCATATAATAATCGTTAAATTCTATCGTTCTACTAGTTGCTGATGTAACCCCTCCAACTTTATTAGCGCCCTTATTAACATCATAAAGTCTTACATTAGCGGCATTATCCATTCGTTGAATAGTTCCTGGAGCTTGATTGTTCCAGTGAATATCAGCATGAGCAACTTGTAAACTATGTTTAGTGCCTGGCTGATTATACCTTAAAATTTTATTGGATCCCCCTAACCAATAGTTCCATAATGCATATGCTTCCCCTTTTACTGGAAAAGCAAATAGTAATAGCATAGCAACAAACATTGTTATTAATAACTTTTTAATAAGTCCTCCTTGATATAAAATAAATCACACACTATGTCGTTTTATAGTAATTGAAGTATCAAATTAAGTCAAGCTCAAATGTTATATTTAGTCTGTAATACATGAATAAATGTTGTTAATTAATTCATGAGACGATTTATATATATATCAAAATTTCTAAATATTAATAGAGACAACAAGAAAAGTGACAGCATGAAGGAATGACTTAGTGGTTGGAATAGGGAGCATTTGCTAAAAGGATAATAAGAAACCCTGCTTCTTTTGAGGCAAGGAATACATAGAGTGAAAGCTTTTTGGGAAAATTTTGAGAGGATATTATTATTATTTTTGATATAATATATAGGAACTTTGAATAATATCTAAAAGCAGGAATAATCAAACTTGTAGTTGAAATTTGTTTAGTCATCTGTTTTAATTAATGTACAAGCAGTTAGTTAAAGGAAAGGAGCTTGTATTGTGGATATTAGTAAATTTCCTGCCGAAGCATACATTCAAAGTGCTAATCCTGAACTCGGAAGCAGTTGCCCGGTAGTTATATATGCAAATAACGAGCAATTTATCATGAAAAATCAATATAGTGAAGAGCACGCTACAGTTTTAGATGCTTGTTTCTTTCAAGAATTATTATGTAGTTTTTTAGCACTTAAACTAGATATACCTACTCCAGAATTTGTAGTGCTTCAGATAGATAAAGACTTTTTAGACAATAATCCTGAATTGAGATTTCAGCATAAGATAAAAGAAGGCTGCTACTTTGCTACTAAAATAATCCCAAACGTCGAGAACAATCTATTAAAAAACTTTGTATTAGCAAAGCAAAACGGACAACCAAGAATAATGTATTCATGGAATAAGTTTTTTAAAAATATTAAGAATGAGATAGCAATCCCCAGAATTATTACTTTTGATATGTTAATATCTAATTATGATAGATATGGAAATGAAGGGAATATTTTGGTAGCAAAAAATGAAAATGAGGAGCGCCACATATATGCGATTGATCATGGGCATGCTTTTTTTGGTCCTTTTTACAAGAATCAATTAATTGAGAAAAAAAAACTTCTTAGTTCTAATAACGATCCTAATAATTTTATTCCATTCCATTTAAAATTACTATTAGATACTGGTCAAAATCAGCTCAACTTAGGTCCTATTTTTTCTGGTTTGGAACAAAATATCCACTTTGAAAGTAACCCTTTTAAAGATATAATATATGATATAGAAAATATAAATGATTATGAGATTGTAGAAATGTTAAAAGACATTCCGGAAGAATGGGTATCTTTAGGAGATTCACAAAAAAATGATTATCTAAATTTCCTGAGTAGACAAAAGCTGTTAGTCAGGCATATAATAGATCAACTGGCACTTCGAGATGCTTTTACCAACCATACAGGAGGTGTGTTACAATGGACAACAAAAGGAGAGTCCTCTGGTACAGTATAATTAACTACTATTCTAATGTGATTCGTGGGGAACAACTTAATGTTGGCTTACTTGTCAATGTACCCGATAAGGGAGAATTCTATGTGAATTTTCTATCTGAAAATAATAGTAAATTGAAATCAATTGTAATTAACAAACATGATAGGTTGGTTTATAAAAGTGGTCTTTCCTATTTAAAATATCTATTTGATTCAATCAATAATAACGATTTGTCGTTTTCAGTAAGCCCTGTTTCTCCTGATTTTATATCAATTGTAAAATCTTTTGAACTTCCAACTGGATTCAATTTATCAAATCCAAAGTATGCTAAAGTCTCAAGTGTTGAATCGTTTATAGAGCAATTGAATAATACTTATATTGGAGAGAACTTTCTAAATGAGGAATATGGTAGTAATTCTATGATTGTTAAGAGAAAAGCTGCTTCTATTATTCAGGGACGAAAGAAACTTGAAAAAATAGTGAAAAGTAATATTCGAATCAAACCGATTAAGAATTTGTCGAAAACTTACACTATAGATTTTGGCTATTTATTAAAAAATAACGTTAACTTGATTCACGCTACTCCAGATAAATTGTCAACAGCTTATGATTGGTTAGAAAGAATGAATTTTATTACTGATAATTTCGATAATTCAGATCATATTATTCTATTATATGATTCTAACAGTGAAAGCAATCATGATGGTACGTTGAAGCATATGATTGAATATTTAGAATCTAAAGATGAAAGAGTATCTTCGAGAAATATATTTAGTGATGAGGGTAAAGAATTATTTGTCAACGACTTGAAAAAAATAGAAGAATTTGCGGGCTCTATAGAAGAGTTAGAAAAGATAATAGCTTAATTCGTGAACTTAGCCACTTCTTGGAGTGGCTTTTTTGTTCCGTGAAGCTTGGCTGAGAAGGGAAGACAGAACGAAATTTATAGGAGAAGCACACCACGGCGGACATGTTACTTATAGATATTAAAAAGAGGACTGATTATCAGCCCTCTTTGTTATTGTAGTATTCATTTTTATTTATATTAATTGTGTTAAAAGCTCTCGATACTTTTCAATTTCACTTATATCAATCCAACTAGTATTTCCATTGTTAATAGCTTTCAAGTACTCAATAAACCAACTAGAAACTGTGTTAAAATCATATGTGGACAACTTATATTTTAAAGAATCAACTATTAAGAATGCATCATGAAACCTCTTGCTTTCTAGATACTGCAAAATTAAATCATATGTTGGGATTGTTTTTCCATCTTCACTCATATTTTCTCCCAGCTCTATAGTCTCAATGTTCCTCTTCAAGAGGTATCCGAGGCCATCAACTGCCTGTTTAATTTGTCTTAAAACCCAGTCTTCTTCCAAGCTACTTACCTCCGTTCCTATAATTGTTTAAAGAATACCTATGATATTTACCAAGTACTATTTAGGAAAACAAGGCTTTTGACATGCTGAATAACATCAACGTAGGTATAAAAAATTATTGCACTTAAATTATGCATTTTAGTACGATTTTTGCGTTAGAGAAGGCGAGTATGTTCTAAATTTTGTAGTATTCCTTTTAAGCTCCCTAATAACAGTTGACGGATTTCTTTTGATTAAACGTCCAATTCTACGAATAGTGAATCCAAAATCATGATAGAGAAAGATCATTTCCCTCTCACGTATCGTAAGGTGTGTATATGAAGTCATAGCTGAATACCTCCTAGTCGATATGATTCGTCAACACCATTATAACAGGCTTTTCTACCTTCAAATTTTAGTGTTGCACTTAAATTATACATTCTAGTGGCATGAGATATTTTACCTGAAAAACTAGTTAGTTTTGACTACACTTTTTTGAAGTATAGTGAACTCGAATGATATTTAAACTTTATGAAAACACTGATATATAGCTATTGTGAAGCGGAGTGGGCACATATGGCTCTTGGATTTTAAAACTGCGTTTTTTATCAATACAGGTATTTTTTGTAATCGTTAAGACCCAGGTTTTCAAACTTCTTTTTGTTGCATTATAATGATTCATTTTTTTTATAGTTTATAAAAAACCTCATTTTCTGCTTCTCTACGATAATCACGTTCTTCAGGACGGTCTAGTATAGAATAGATTGTTTTCAAGATATCTTTGCCAAGATGGTCTATTAACAATTCAAGTCCTTTAAAATCCTGATTTTTTATCAGCTTAACAATCATCTCATCCATACTTTTCACCCCTTCTTACTTTATTATATGGTTGAGATCTTGATTTTTTATCAATACTAGAAAAAATTGCGTAAATTATTTTAGGAGGGAGGAATATGCAAGAATTTATTTTAAACCACCGCTATCAATTTATTGGAGGTAGTGCAGCGCTTATCTTGTTCATCATAGGTATATTCGTACTAAATCAGGAAAATACTACGTTAATCGATGAAGAGCTTTCATGGACAGAGACTTCTTTCAGTGCTAACGAAACTATCTCTTCTGAACTGCCGGTTACATCTCATGAGTTCTTCGTAGATGTAAAGGGAGCTGTGGCGAAGCCGGGAATTTATGAGGTAGAGGAGGGAATGCGTGTTTGGGATGTACTTCAAATGGCAGGGGGCTTGAAAGAAGAGGCGGACGAGAATCAGATTAATCTTTCACAGCGTGTTTCTGATCAGATGGTCATTTATGTTCCTAAAATGGGCGAAATCTCTGATTCCCCTGCATTCTTTGAACAGGCTGGTGAAGAGGCAGCAGAAGGAAAAGTAAATTTGAATACGGCAAGTGAACAGGAACTGATGACGCTTAGCGGTATTGGTCAAAAGAAAGCGCAGGAAATCATTAACTACAGAGAAGCACATGGTAAATTTAAATCTATTAACGAATTAACAAATATTACAGGAATCGGCGAGAAAACAATTGAAAAACTTAAAGACGATATTTTTGTTTCATAAAAATAAATTGTAAAGACTATTGACGGCGTTTTTTTATTCACGTACTATTTAACTATATAAATTCCATTAATAATCTATTTTGTTTCTTTTAAAAAGAAAATGGATAGCCTGACTCTTATTGAAAAAATACTTTCTAAGAATTCAATGGGATTTATAATAGTTATTTTTTCAGCAAAATATTTGTAAATAGCTAGGTCCGATTTATTCATTTCTTTGTTTCACAGTACTTTTACGATTGACTAGTACCTGTTACAGATAAAGAAATGAAGATTTATCTTGTTTCGATTTATATAGAAGGGAGAAGCTATGACTTTAGAAAGAATACCTTGGGATCAATATTTTATGGCGCAAAGCGTATTACTAGCTTTGAGAAGCACGTGTACACGATTAGAAGTTGGTGCAACAGTTGTAAGGGATAAGCGGATTATTGCCGGCGGCTATAATGGTTCTGTCAGCGGAGATGTTCATTGTATTGATGACGGCTGCTATATTGTAGACGGCCATTGTGTTAGAACAATTCATGCTGAAATGAATGCAATTCTACAGTGTGCTAAGTTTGGAATACCAACGGAGCATGCTGAAATATATGTGACTCATTTTCCTTGCCTCCAATGTACAAAAATGATTTTACAGGCAGGTATTAAAAAAATTCACTATTTGAAAGATTATCGCAATGATCCATATGCAGTTGAACTAATTACCAAAGCAGGAGCAACTGCCGAAAAAGTAACACTATCCAAAAAGTATTTTGCTGAACTTCAATTAGGAGAAGAAGATAGTACAGTCATTGACAGCGACAGTTAAACAGCTGAATAACTACTGGATTTTTCCAGTAGCTCTAGCTGTTTCCGTTTATTGTTTGTCTTTACAAAGAAGCTTTCTGACTGTAGGCATTTGTCTGCTGGTCCTACTCAGACTTTTATGCACAAGAAACCGTCCGATCATTACAGCGGGTTTTTTGTGCAGTTTTTTTGTTCTTTTTTTTTCAATAAATACCAGATTGCAGGAGCGCGCTGAACAAAAAGCAATTCTGGGAGATACAGTTTCTGTTTTATTTGTTCAACCAGATAAAATTAACCTTAGAGGTGATTTGCTTCAAATAGACGGAACCCTGATTAAAGATGAAAAAAAACTTGCTATTCGTGCATCCTATTATCTATCTAATGAAAAAGAACAGAAATTTTGGCTCAGGATGGATAAAAAGTTAAAGCTGCATCTATCCGGCACGCTGGAAAGTCCTGCTTCAGCTACCAACTTAAATGGTTTTGATTATCAGAAAATGCTTCGTTATCGTGGAATCAACCAAGTATTCACGATTAAAGAAATTCAGAGGATTACCGTAGAAAAGCCGCCGTTTTATCATATTTTTGCCTATTTGACCATAGTTAGAAAAAAAGCATTATTATATTGTGAAAAAGAATTTCCTGAGACAGCTGCCAATTATTTAAAGCTGTTGCTGTTCGGTGAAAAAAGCGCCCAGTCGGAACAAAGTGAACAGCTTCAATCCATAGGAATTCTTCATCTTTTTAGTCTTTCGGGTATGCACGTGTCATTTTATACAAAAGTTTTTAAATCAGCAGCGTTGCGAACAGGGCTAACAATTGAGTCCTTCTTTTGGCTACAGTTACTTGTCTCCTTTTTCTACGCAGGTCTTGCCGGTTTTTCTATCAGTGTATCTCGAGCATTGATTCAGAAAAATCTTATGGAAGGAAATCAGCGGTATCAGCTGCATCTTTCCGCTCTTGATATTTGGAGTATAACATTGCTGCTGGGTGTCTTATTTGATCCGTTTTTATTATTCACACTAGCTGGTCAATTCAGCTATTTCCTTTCTTTTGGTATTCTCTTTACTACTGAGGCGCTGAAAAAAAGCAACAAAGGAAACTATCTAATCAAGCAGCTTTTATTCTCTGGTCTTCTGTCTTTATATACTTTGCCAATTCTCGGTCTATCAGTCTACGAATGGCAGCCGATAGGAGTTTTGCTAAGCTTTCTGTTGATGCCTGTGTTTGAGTGGCTGCTTTTGCCAATATTAACGGCTGTATTTATCGCATCGACAATCTATCAGCCGCCAATAGTCAGCCAAGCTTTAGAAGCAGCATTGGTGCATCTAAATCGTTTTTTTGAATGGGTTGGCACACACAATATATTTACAGTTGTTATCGGTAGTATACCTCTATGGTTATTTTTTATTGAAATTGGGCTGATTATGACGCTTTTATATTATTTAGGAAAGAAGTTTTCGTATGCACTTTTGGCTGCTGGACTGCTACTGCTATTGTTAAACCAAAAATACTTTTTTCAGAATGGGATTGTTGCGTTTATTGATGTAGGCCAGGGAGACAGTATTTTTATTCAGAAGCCGTTAGCAGGAGAGTCAATTCTGATTGATACTGGCGGACGTCTAGCCTTTCCCAAGGAACCTTGGCAGCTCAGACATCAAAAAAGCAATGCAGCATACACGGTTGTGCCGTTTCTTAAAAGCCGCGGTGTAAAGAAGCTGGATAAAGTGATTATTACTCATAGCGATACAGATCATATGGGAGACTTGCTGGAAATAAATCATGCTATACCGATCCATGCCGTATATTTTGGGGCTGGGGCAGAGCAAAAAAAATCTTTTCAGGCAGTGCTTAGAGCTTTACGTAGTAAAGGAACACGTTGTTACCCGTTGCTAGCTGGAGAAACAGTTTTACAAAGCTCCTTTGACTTAAAGGTGCTGGCTCCCATTGAAGTTGGGAAAGGAAGCAACGATGACTCTGTAGTTATTCAAATGCAGATTAAAGGCCGTCGTCTGCTATTTACTGGTGACTTAGAAGAAGCAGGGGAACAACAGCTGATAACCAATTTTCCCACACTTAAAACAGATCTTCTAAAGGTTGGGCATCATGGCAGCCGCACATCGACCAGCTCTAAATTTCTGGAGCTCATTGCTCCGACAGATGCTGTTATTTCCTGTGGCAGGGAGAACAGGTTTGGACATCCTCATGAAGAAATTCTTAGTAGATTGAAGGAGAATAATATTCAAATCTATCGAACAGATCAACAGGGCATGGTTTATTATACTTGGCACCTTTTTACAGCTCTTTCTAAAGGAAATACGGTTTTAGATTCTGACTAGATTTTCGTAGATAGTAATGGTAGGATGAATAAGAGAAAAGAGGGATCTGATGAGTTTACAAACAGTTTTAAAGGAGATAAGGGAGAATAAAATTGCTCCGGTTTATTTAGTTTTAGGAACGGAAACCTATTTAAGCGAGCTGTTCAAAACAGAGCTTCTAAGACAGTTGTTTCAGCCGGAAGACGAGGAGTTCAATGTAACATCCTATGATATGTCGGAAACCACTCTTTCAATGGCGTTAGCAGAAGCTGAAACCTTGCCGTTTTTTGGCGACCATCGATTAGTTTTTGTGGATGATCCTTATTTTCTAACAAGTGAAAAGAAGGCCGGCGGTCCAGAACATGATTTAAAAGAACTAATGGACTACTTGGAACAGCCTTCAGATACAGCGATTCTTGTATTTTTAGCAAATGTTGAGAAGCTGGATGAACGAAAAAAGGTTACAAAACTTCTTAAGAAAAAAGCAGTGGTGGTAGATGTATCGCCGATGGATGAAAAAACTCTTCGGAATTACGTGCAGCAGACCATTCAAAATGAAGGCTATGACATTCAGCCAAAGGCTTTTGATTTACTCTTATATTTATCTGATTTTCAATTAACCAAGATTATTAGCGAACTTCAAAAGCTATTTCTGTTTGCCTCAGAAGACAAGAAAATCTCTGTAGATATAGTGGAGGAGTTAGTGCCGAAGTCATTAGAACATAATGTTTTCGACTTGACTGGGGAAATTCTTTCCGGAAACAGTGAAAAGGCGCTTCAAACGTATCAGGATTTACTTTTACAAGGAGAGGAAACAATTAAGCTAACTGCAATCTTACTAAGTCAAATTCGGCTGCTTCTGCAAATTAAGATACTAGCTCAATTAGGCTATCAGCAGGCAAATATAGCAGAGGCTTTAAAAATCCATCCGTACAGAATTAAACTTGGCATGCAGCAAAGCAAACGGTTTGAACTCACTAGGCTTGAAAAAATTTATGATGAATTAATTGAAAATGATTTTGCAGTGAAAACTGGAAAAATGGCTAAGGAATTGTTATTTGAGCTGTTTATATTAAAGATATCAACGCAGGTTCTTTAATAAAATACCGCTAATGCCATTTTACTAGCCGCCAAAATAAAATAATAAAATATAAGCTAAGCCTTAAAATGCTAACAACGACTTGTTGATTAGATTTAAAAGGCTTAGCTTTTTTTACAAAAAAAGAAGTTAACCAAAGTCAACTTCTTAATCATCGATTATTTTGCAATTTTTTTGCTTAAACGAGATTTATCGCGGTTTGCTTTATTTTTATGGATCAAACCTTTAGTTTCAGCCATATCAATAGCTTTAACAGCATCTTTATATAAGACATCTACATTGTCAGCACCAGCAACAACAGCTTCATCAAATTTCTTGATAGCTGTACGCATCGCATTTGTTTGAGATGAATTTTTTGCATTAGCGTCCGCGCTTGTACGCACACGTTTGATTGCAGATTCAATATTTGGCATTTATTTCACCTCCGATAAAATAAGGTCTTACATTCTAGAAAGTCTAAAATGTAATTCAACAGTAATCATTATACCGAATCCAATCAGGCATTGCAATAAAAGATGACAAGTTTTTTTCCTTAACAGCAAAAATAATTTTGAAAAGCTTAATTTATCTAATAACTTCGGCTCTAACCAAGAATTAACTCTAAAATGTTATGAAATAGATATTTTTTAGGAAATCGATTCTTTAAAAAGTCAAGCTTTTAGCTTGGATTCTTCTTAAAAAAATACATAAGTAAGTGTTATGTGTATTGTTGGTAAAAAATTAGTTAAGAATGTAAAATGGAAGCAAATATAATGGAGAGTTTGATAGGTTATGAAAAAGATAGGACTAATGATTGCAGCTGTTGCTCTGTTGGTAATTGGAGGTTTTTTATTTTTGAAAAATCGTGAAAATACGGATGTAAATGTTGCCTCAGTTGATGAAAGTGTTCAGGAAATGATGACTGTTGGACCGTCTGATTTTGTATTAAATTTAGAAAGATCAGATGAAGATACGAAAAACCGTCGGAGTTTACTGAAAAACTTTATTCAGCAAAAGCTGATGCCTGATGGACAGATCATCACTAATTACCTCCCGGATGGAGCCCAGAAAAATGAAGCAACAGGCCATGATCTTTTGAGTGAATCAGCAGGGATCTATTTATTGGACTTAGCGGCTTTAGATACGCAGGGACGATTTGATGTTTTCTACAAAAAAATGAAGGAAATGTTTTATGACGGGACACAGTTCAGTTATCGTGTTAGTGAGAAGGGGAAACGCTATCCAGTGAATGCTAGTTTGGATGATTTGCGTATTATGCGTGCCTTGATTATTGCAGAAGCTAAGTTCGGCAATGATGCATTTAATTACGAAAAAGAAGTGAAAGCTATCAGTACTCATTTTTTAAAGCAGTCAACCAACAATGGTCTATTGATTGACTTTTATGATGAAGAAAATAAAGAAAAATCTCAAGATATTTCTTTATTTTATCTAGATTACAAAACACTTGCCTACCTTTATCAAATGCACGGGATTAGTAAAGATTATCTGCAGTACCAAGTGAATATTGCTAAAAACGGTTATATTTCAGATGATTTTCCGCTATATCATCAAAAATACAGCTATAAAGAGGAAGAATATCAGGATGGGAATGGGGTTAATATCATCGAGTCCCTACTAACTATTCGCTACTTGGCAGAGATTGGTGAAGTACAACCAACGAGTATTGCCTTTGTTAAAGATCGGGTAGCAAAAGGAACATTGTTCAATTCTTATGATTTAAATGGAAATGCAATTGATAAAAATCAATCGGCAGCCAGCTATGCAATTGCCGCTTTGATTGGTTACTTTGTTGATGATCAGGAATTATATACGCAGGCAATAGAGATTTTGAAAAATTTTCAGACAATGGATCCAACGAGTATTCTTTATGGCGGCTTTGGTGATACGATAACGAAAGAAGTGTATTCGTTTAATAATCTAATGGCACTCCTTGCGTATGGAATATGATAAAAGGAGTGAACCTTATGAAAGAAAGAATTGAAAAATCTATAAAAATAGTTAGTCATTATATCTCTCCGGCAGGTCTCGCTGTACTTTTAGTGGCAATCCCTGCTATTCTGCTGCTCTTTATTCCGCCTATTAATGGTTTAGCCGATAATGGCGACTACTTCATGATGCTGAATAAAAATAATTTATACATTCAAAACCCGGAAACCTATCCATACAATGATTATTTTCAAAATATTTATGGTATTCGTCAGTACTTTAATCAAACAGATACTGGTTTTTTTTCAACGAATCAATTATTTATTACTGCCGCCCTTTGGTTAAATCAGTTGTTTTTTAGTACAAGGCTGTTTGACCTTCGTTTTTTAGGAGCGATCTACTTAGTGGCCTTGCTTCCTGCAATCTATTTGATTACACATTCTTTTTCTTTTGGCATGAATAAAAAGCGTGGTTATTTTTTAGCAGTCATCATCGCTCTTACGTTAGGAGATGGCTCATATATTATTTATTTCAATTCGTTTTATCCAGAAGCGGCTGCGTATATTGGTCTTCTTTATTTTTGCGGCTTCCTTTATTATTATTTTCGGGTCAAGGTTAGTCCATATGGCTTTTTCGTTACTATCTTATTAGCAATTATTCTTTTTGCAGGAGCCTATCAGCAGTATTTCTTTTTGGTCATCGGAGTTGTAGTAACAGCTTTAGGGCTGCTCTTCTATTCGTTAAGCGCTACTCAACGTTTGACGTTACTGGCCACCTTAATCGGGCTAGTTGGTCTAACGGTATCAATCTATGCTGCAACACCTGATATGACCCATCAAAGGGATGCTTACCATAGTGTAAATAGAGGCTTGATTTTGAATGCAGAAAAGCCAGGAGAAATTTTAGCAGGAGGGGAGATAAATCCTCAGTACGGATTACTCAAAGGCTCTAGCTATTACGATGAATATTCGCCCATCCCGTTAAATTCTGAGGCACTTAAAGAAAATTTAATTAAAAAAAGTACGTATATATGGGTTACAGCTTCTTATTTAGCGAATTTTGATGAACTGCCAGCACTGTTAAAAATAGGTGTACAGGACATGTATTTAGTAAAGCCGACAGAGCTAGGTAATTATCTACAGAAAGATAGTAGTCAACCGGGACAACAAACATTATTTTATACCTTGTTTAATCGAATTAAAGCAGCTGTCTTTCCTAAAGATTTTCGTTTCTTTTTCTTATTTTCTTTTGTCCTGCTCGTTGTATATGGGATTGGTTTTTACCAGGGACTGAAGCAGAAACAGGAGTGGTTATGTTTTCGGTTTTTCTTTATTTTAGGATTAATTGTAAACTTTTTCCTTACCTTTATACTAGCTGTTATTTATGAAGGAGATGCAGATTTTACCCGCCATCTGTTTTTAGCATCTGTTTATTTTGATATTTTACTGCTCATTTTTATCGCGGATTTATTAGGCGGCCGCTTATGGGCAGATGAAAGGAGATTTATGCTATGAAGAAAATCTTCTTACTCATTATTATGGTTCTATTTCCGCTGATTTCTTTTTCACAAAAAGGTGAGGCAACTGAACAAGAACGGGTACTTTTAGTTTATGACAGCCTGAACTTGGCAAATGCCGGGGAAAAAAATGTTGATTCACTGCAGAGGCTTCTAACAAGCTTGGGTGTAAAAGTAGACACTGTACAAGATAATGCTTATCTGGAAAATACATTGAGGGATGATGTATACACAGGAGTTATTTCATTTGTTAACTGGTCGGAAAAAGGGCTTCAGTCGGATTACTTTAGAAGAGACCGCAAAAACTTCGAAGGAAAAAAGCTGCATATTGGCATGGGACTTGACCAAACTGAACAGGCAGGATTCGCTGGCAGTTTTAGGCAGTTAAGTCATCGTCAGTATACACTGGTTCACAATGACGAAGCTTTTCAACAGCTGCTGGATTATCAAGACCAGAGCATGGTACTGGAAACTGAGGATGGGCAGCTTTACGGACAGTTGATTAGTCAGGAACTGGAAGAGAAGAAATACCCATTTGGCGTGATTCAGGGTAAAAATGCGTTTTTACCAATGTATGATACCAAAGGAGCAGTTTTTCTACAGAGTGCAGAGCTGATTCAGCAATGGCTAGGGAAGAGCAGTAATTATCAGCCGCTGCTGACATTCAAAGGTTTTTCTCCCCTTAATGATATGGAGGTTGCGAATGATTTTTTAAGTAAAATCAATAAGATGGCTTTGTATTATACATTGAGTACAACAAGTATCAACAGAAATAATGATTTGCTAACCTATGAAATATTTACAGATATCCTTGCGAAAGCACAGGAATCCGCTGTAATTTTTTTAGCTGTTCCTGCTGTAAACAGTGCAGATTTAAATGACGGCCGAGTGCTTCAAACAATAATGACTGAGCAAATTAGCCTACTAGTTTCTCACAATATCTATCCAATCGGTTTGAGCGCTCCAGGATATTGGAATCAGGATAGTCAGTACCGGCTGGATGGCTTAAGCTTTGGCAAAACGGTTATTTTAGAGGAGAATCCTGCAGTGGATGATATGCATTACCGGGCTCAAGACGATAGAGCCCCTACTTATGCAACAAGCTTTTACTCACTTGAAGAGTCTGCACTTGACAGGGTACAGTGGAAAGAAGAACAAACTTATTTATCCTATCTGTTTCCAATGCCGGTCAGTCTGGCTTTTAACTTTCCAAAGGATGAAACTGAAGAAAAATCAGTTTTGGCAAAGATAAATGAGTTGAAATTTGATTTTAGTCAGTCGCTGGATAGTCAGTATACATTTGAGTTGAATACTCAGACACAACGTATTGCTTATACAGATGGTCGTTTTACTCTAAACGGTCAAGGTGTTAGTCAGTTTGCAGATTCTGAGCAGGTTCGACCATTAAGCAATCAGTATCAAGGACTGTTTGCTGGATTCTTTCGGAGAATTAATACCGGATTGATTATTTTTATTGGTTCAGTGCTCATTCTGCTAGTCATTTTATTTGTTAGAGGAAACCGAAACTATCGTTCGAAATATGTTAGTCGAGGAGGAAAAAGAAAATGACAATTACAGACGGCATCATGCTAGGCGCCACATTGATTATCTGGTCGCTGCTAATTGTAAATATGATTTTAGTAATTGCTGGTTATATTTATTACTTACGGACCGATCCTCGAGAGCCGCCCCAGCTGGATGAAAAAAAGGCGCCGTTTGTCAGTATCATGGTTCCCGCACATAATGAAGGAATTGTGATTGTGAAAACAGTAGAGGCGCTATTAAATTTTAACTACCCGCGAGATAAATATGAGGTAATAGTTATCAATGATAATTCCAGTGATGACAGTGCCGAGCTTTTAGCGAGGTTGGGACTAGAATATCCTGAGCGAAATTTACATGTAATCAATACGGATGCAGTAACTGGCGGAAAGGGTAAATCCAATGCTTTGAATATTGGCTTCAAACAAGCGCAGGGGGAACTGATTGCCATCTATGATGCAGACAATACACCAGAACCTAATGCCTTGAGGTATCTTGCAGCAGAGTTGGCTGCAGGAGGAGAATATGGAGCAGTTGTAGGGAAGTTCAGAACGCGTAATAAGAACACCAATATATTGACTAATTTTATTAATATTGAAACCCTTGCCTTTCAATGGATGGCTCAAGCCGGCCGTTTTCAGCTCTTTAAGCTATGCACTATTCCAGGAACAAACTTTATTGTGCGGCGTTCGATTATTGAGGAGATCGGCGGCTGGGATGACAAAGCATTGGCTGAGGATACAGAAATCAGTTTTAGAATATATATGATGGGTTATAAGATTAAGTTTCAGCCGAAAGCTGTAACTTGGGAGCAGGAGCCGCAAACGCTGCCCGTTTGGTTTAGACAGCGGACACGATGGGTAAAGGGAAACATCTATGTCATTGTCAAGAATGCAAAACTGTTATTTGACAAACGAGCTCGAAAAATTCGGTTTGACATTCTTTATTTTCTATCCATCTATTTTCTACTGATGACTTCGCTGGTTTTATCGGATGTCTTTCTGGTTCTTTCCGTTTCCGGCTATGCTCATACAAATCTTCAAGGATTTAGTAACAGCTTGTGGGGATTAGCAGTCCTTCTATTTATTTTCAGTACGTATCTTAGCATCAGTACGGAAAAAGGGGAAATGAATCTGCGAAACATCGGTGTGATTGGCTTGATGTATGTCACTTATAGTCAGATGTGGCTAGTGGTCGCGGCTTATGGAATGTTCATGTATATCAAAGAGAATGTTTTCCATAAACAAACAGCAACAAAATGGTATAAAACTGAACGGTTCAAATAGAAGAGATAAGCGATTGATAGTAGTGGCTTTTGCTATTTTTATTGTGCAATAAACTACTTTGGAACGTAGAGGTGTCAATCACTAACGTGAGTATAAACGCCTGAAATGAAGTGAGGGGATAGGAATGAAAAAACTTGTTTTAATGTTATGTCTACTGCTGCTTTCAGCAGTGCCAACAGCTGTTCATGCAGAAACGGAGGAACAGAGTAATCATACGTATACACAGCCTTTTCAAAATGTTACCAGTTCGCTGACAGGTACTTCGGTCAAAGCAACCATGTACTTCAGCAAAATTGACTACTGGGATGTAAAAAAAGCCACGTTTAATCTAAATTATCAGATTACTCAGCTTGAGTCTTCGGAGGTCTCTGATATTACGGTTGCTGTCAACGGCGTGAAATTCTATTCATGGCGCCCAGAGAAGTCTGAAGGAATTCAAACGCAGACAGTTGATATCCCTTTAGAGCTGCTCAGCAACACGAATACATTGACGATTGAAGGTCAGATTGTTAATGCAGAAGGCTCTGATAATTATAAGCTGGTACAAACACCAGCTAACTGGTTAACGATTTATGATGGATCAAATGTTAATTTTCAATATGACTTAATTCTGCCTGAAAATACAATTCACTCTTTTTATAATCATTTTGTAGGAGCTGATACTATTGCTAACCAACAAAGTGCAGTTATTGTGCCGGAAGCTGCAAAAGCGGAAGAGTTAACTGCAGCCAGCTATGCGCTCACAGGGATTTCACGGATTATCACAACGAGTGAAAACTATCTGCCGATTCGTTCTTTGGCTGATGAAAAGGCTCTTCAGCTGCCATATCAGCTGATAATTGGTCTATACGATCAGCTGCCGGAAGAATATAAGAAGGACATCAAAAAAGACGATACAGCTGACAAGGCCGTCCTTCGCTTTTTTAACAGTGAAGAAAAACACGTTTTAATTGTTACGTCACAGGATACAACGCAGTTGATGAATGCCGGACGTTATATTGCAAATCAGGAGCTGATGACTCAAACTGAAAAATCTGAAAAAATTGTAGATGAGAATACGAAAACATTCACCTCCTCACTGGAATTTGACGGCAATATTCCGTTAACGTCAAGTGGAGATAAGCTAACAGGCAGCTACCACCAAGAGCAGGTCTACTTTGTTGATTTACCTGTAGACCGCAATAATGTAAACGGCAGCTCACTCGATATTCATATGAAATATTCAGACAATCTGGATTTTGAAAATTCATTAGCAACCGTATATGTCAATGATTTGCCAATCGGCAGTCAAAAGCTAAGTGCAGCAAAAGCAAACGGCGACCGTCTTCAGCTGAATTTTCCCGATAATTTGGAAGTATCGGATGCATTTGTTATCAAAGTAGCCTTTGATTTGAATGTTGACAATCCAGAGGTATTAAGAAATAGTGCGACGCCTTGGGCTTTGATTGAAAATAATTCAAATGTTTTTATAAAGACAGAAGAATCAAAGGATGTTCTTTTTTCTAATTATCCCAATGTGTTGATTCAAAATCAGACATACGCTGATTTAGCGATTGTTACTCCTAAAAAACTGGATGCTAACTATTTTAAAACATTGACTAATCTCTTAAATTTGTTAGGAAATTATGTTCAGAGTAACACTGGTGATATTACATTCTATAATGAAGAACCATCTAAAAAAGAGCTTGAAGCACATAATCTGATTATTTTAGGAACGCCCTCAGATAATTCGTTAATCAAAAAAATGAATAATCAGCTTTATTTCCAATATGTCGAGGATTTTAGCACGATTACGTCTAACGAAAAGCTAAGTGTGGAATCTGATTATGGGAAAACAATAGGAACTGCTCAGTTGTTATTTTCTCCATATAATAAGGATGCAGTTTCACTAGTCCTGACAGGAACAGATTCAGAGAATGTCTATTTAGCCTCTACTCAATTGAAGTCACAGGCTAATACCTCTATTTATCAAGGAGATGCGATTGTTGTCGATTCCAACTATCGGCGATATGATTATCGCTTCAAGAAAGAAGCATCTTCAGAAGAAGAGCAGTCAGTTATTTCAAGGATTATTGGTCGTAAGGATGCATTGCTTTACGGAATCGTCTTTATCTTGGCTGTAGTAACTGTTGGATTGACCTTGTATTTCATTATCAAACGGTATTACGATGACGGATTCAAGAAGGGGGGCGGCTTAGATGAATAAAAGCAACAAACAGGGAATTCTTATGGATGCCAGTTTGCTGGGGTTTGTTACAGTTGTATTGTTAACCGCCATTTTTATGGCAGTCGGACCGAATAACTTTTTCTTTAATTTGATCTGCTTGATGATTTCACTGATTTTAGTGATAATTACTTACTTTACGAATATCATCACAGGTTTGATTTTCAATCTATTGTTTTTCTTTGGTCAGCTAGTTTATGTGTTTTATGTCAGTATGTATAAAGACGGCTTTACCCTAGGCTTTATTTACTGGCTAATCGTTCCGCCGATTCTTTGCTTGCTAGTCTATGGAGTGACAATTCGAATCAGAGAGCAAGTGGCAGAAAACGTCCAGTTGCGCAGAAATAACGCTCGGTTAAATGCATTGGATCAGGAAACAAATCTGCGCACACTGAATATGTTTGACGAAGACTTTTGTGTGCTGTCCAAAGCATCGAAGAACGCACCAGCTATGCTTAGCCTCATGGTTATTCGTATTCGCTATTGGGATAGTATGAAATCGATGATTACAAATGATCAGATAAAAGAAATGATTGGTTTGATATCTGATGAAATCAAACAGAATTTTGGCCGGGAAAATTTCAAATATATCATTGATCACAGTGTGCCAACTTGGGGGATATTGAATTTTGAAGAAGCCGCTCAGTTAAAAACGATTCGCCTGCTTATCAAGGAAGGATTCCAAAAGAAAATGAAAACTACTGAAGTGCTGACAGACATTCATGCAGAATTAATCATTTCAATTGTCAGTTATGAAGAAGGAGAAATGAAAACATCAACAGATTTATTGTCAGCTGCTATTAAAGAGCTTCAATACGACGTTTAAGTCTAACTTGTAAAAATGAGCAGTTTCTGGCAATCGACAGGCAACATTTTTTAGATGATTAAACTGTTTTTTTAGAAGTAGGAGGGGTAGATGAAGTGAAGAAAATATTATTAGTATTTGGTACACGTCCGGAAGCCATTAAGATGTGTCCCTTGGTCAATGAGCTAAAAAAACATCCGGATTTTTCTGTTAAGGTGTGTGTAACTGGACAGCATCGGGAAATGCTGGACCAAGTGCTCCATGTATTCGGTGTCACACCGGATTTTGATTTATCAATTATGAAGGCGAATCAGACATTATTCGATGTAACGTCTGCAATTCTTACAGGTATCAAAACTGTTTTGGAAGCAGAACATCCGGATATTGTTCTGGTTCACGGAGATACTACTACAACTTTCGCCACTGGCCTAGCTTGCTTTTATCTTCACATTCCATTCGGACATGTGGAAGCAGGACTTAGAACCTACAACATCTATTCACCATTTCCAGAAGAATTTAATCGTCAGGCAGTGGGATTAATCAGCACGTTTAATTTTGCACCTACTCAAAAAGCTGCTGACCATTTACTAAAGGAAGGGAAAGCAGAAAGCAGTATTTTCATTACGGGAAATACCGCAATTGATGCGCTAAAGACAACAGTGAAAGCTTCCTATCAGCATGAACAGTTGGATTGGGTTGGAAAAAGCAAACTGATATTGATTACTGCCCATCGCAGAGAAAACCTTGGAGAGCCTATGGCACATATGTTTCGGGCTATTCGCAGAATCATTGATGAGCATGAGGATGTTAAAGCAATTTATCCTATTCATTTGAATCCCAAGGTTCGGGAGACAGCAAATAAATATTTGGCTGGAGATGACCGGATTCGTTTGATTGAACCGCTGGAGGTTATTGATTTTCATAATTTTCTTGCGAGAAGCTACTTGGTGCTAACAGACAGCGGCGGAATTCAGGAAGAAGCGCCTTCATTAGGGAAGCCAGTGCTTGTTATGCGGGATACAACAGAACGGCCGGAAGGAATTGAGGCCGGTACTTTGAAGCTGGTGGGAACCAGTGAAGAAAGCATCTATAAAAATTTCAAGCTGTTGTTAGAAGATAAAGCAGCTTATGAAAAAATGAGTCATGCCAGTAATCCCTATGGAGACGGTTTTGCCTCTCAGCGAATTGCTGACTGTCTAGAAAAATATCTTTAAAATAATAAAAGACTGCCGATTTGCAGCAATTCCATAAGTTTAAGTGAAAAATTAACTTATGAGATTGTTTCATCGACAGTTTTTTTGTATCCAGCATACCTTCATACCTTTAGTAACTAATTAGTTCGATTATATTTTTTTATCACGGTTTTTATTAATAAAAGTAAAGCTTCTGTGCTGATTGCTCATCCTTCATAATGTGCAAGCTGACGTCTGGAATTTCCCGCAGCTGGTTTTGCTGGTGTCGTCGGAATAGTTTTTAGCATTCTTAAGCCATTAAGAATAACTAAAATAGTACTTCCTTCATGACCAATTACCCCGAGAGGTAAAGATATCACTTGAAACAAATTAGAAAAAATCAGCAGCATAATGACAGCAACTGAGAAAATCATATTTTGAACAACAATTTTCTTCAGTTTTTTTGATAACAGATGGCTCATCTGCAGCTTACTCAAATCATTTTTCATTAACACCATATCGGCTACATCCATCGCCACATCTGTTCCTTCGCCCATTGCTACACCAATTGCAGCATTGGCTAATGCTGGGGCATCATTGATGCCGTCTCCAACCATAGCATTGACACCGTAAGCCGCTTTTTGCTCTTTGATTAATGTTGTTTTATCTTCTGGCAGACAGCCGGCGTGGATTTCATCAATAGCTAATTCACGAGCAACTGCCTGGGCTGTTTGTAAATGGTCGCCGGTAATCATCGTTGTATGCACGCCCTGTTCTTTAAAATAGGCAAGTACACCAGCAGCTTCTGGCTTTGGTAAATCCAATAAGCCGAAATAAGCAACAACTGTATTTTCTTTAAAAAGATAAATTACTGTTTTCCCTTCTGAATACAGCTGTTCAGTTTGCTGATGTAAATGATTATCAGAAGACGTATCTGTACCAAATGCTGCTTTTCCGATACGCCAGGTTGTTCCATTGACTGTAGTTTCCATTCCAGAACCAACAACATTTTGGACGTCGAGCTGCCCATAATCATTTTGAATCTGATGCTCACTATAGAAACGGACGATTGCCTGAGCTAAGGGATGGCTGGATCGTTGCTCCATTGCTAAGAGAATGTCCAGCGCATCGCTGTCTTTTGTTAGAAAAACAGCATCTGTAACTGCAGGAATTCCTCTGGTTAATGTTCCTGTTTTATCAAAGGCGATTGCTTTTAAATCAGCAAGATTTTCAAGGTAAATTCCCCCTTTGAATAATACGCCGTTTTTTGCCCCGTTGGAAATAGCCGCCAATGTTGCTGGTGTAGCAGAAGCAACTAAGGCACAGGGCGAAGCGACAACCAAAAGAACCATTCCTCTATAAAAGCTTTCATTCCAACTCCAGCCAAGAAATAGGAAAGGGATTAGAATCATCAAAGGGACAATGATTAGTACTGCTTTTACATAAATATTTTCAATTTTATCAATAAAGCTGGCAGTTTGTGAGGGCGTATTTTGAGCTTCGTCTACTAGACGAATGATTTTAGCAAAAAGTGTATCTTCGCTTTTTTTCGCTACCTTCATCGTAAAGGCTTCCCCTGAATTAATCGTTCCGCCAAAAAGCTCGTCTCCAACTGATTTATCTACTGGGACAGACTCACCGCTAATAGCAGCTTCATCAACTGTACTTTCCCCGCTAATTAAAAAGCCGTCAATAGGAATACTGGAGCCTTTTGGTACAAGCACTAAGTCGTCGATGGCTAGCTCAGCTACTGGCGTTTCAGCTGTCTTTCCATCATTGTTGATTTTTAAAGCAGTTTCAGGCTGCATATTAATTAAATTGGATATTTCTTTTTTGCTTTTATTTGTCGCGTACTCCTCTAATGCACCACTAAGACAGAAGATGAAGGTGAGCATAGCTCCTTCAAACCAGTTTCCGATAATACAGGCGCCAATTGCGGCAAGAGCCATTAACAAGTCGACATTTAAATGTTTATTTTCAATGGTATCGATGAGACCTTCTTTTGTTTGTTTGAATCCTCCAATAAAAATGGCAAGAATAAATATCAGCGGATAAAATGAAATAGCCGTTTTTTCAAGAATAAAACCAGTAGCCATCAAGGTTAAGCAGAGTACAGTAGCTACTAAAGCTTGTTTTTCTTTTGATAGTTTCATGACAAATCCCTCCTTCATCTATAGCATAGCACAATAAAAGTCTAATTGATAATGAAAATAGCTAATTGAGAACGATAGTGATTATCATTTGGCTTAAAATCAATGTTTTTGATATTTAACTCTGTATTATTTCTAATCTGTAATGATAATCATTATCATTGTAGCTTTGCTGTATCTATACAAATAAAACCGGTGCGTGATTTCACGCGCCGGTTTTATCAATTAATTGTTGAGGAGTTGCCTGTGTAGCTGGATATTGTTCTGATTGCATTTTCCAAAGTTGATCGGTAAGCGCTGAAATTGCTTCTGAGCCATCTTTGCCGTTTGTAAAAATAGACAGAACGAAAGGATGAGAGGTCTCAAGAATACCTATATCATGAATAAAGCTGTCATAGGATCCTATCTTGTGAGCTACTTTGCCTTTAGTAAGAGATGTCTCCATGCGCTCATGGAAAACAGTATTTTTCATATAATCATAAATTTTTTGATATTCTTTATTGTCTGCTTTTTCCCGATAAAGCTTC
The DNA here is from genome assembly GCF_054871795.1 of Enterococcus sp. LJL51. Lineage (NCBI taxonomy): Bacteria > Bacillati > Bacillota > Bacilli > Lactobacillales > Enterococcaceae > Enterococcus > Enterococcus sp. LJL51. Next base: position 217,604 of record NZ_JBTXLW010000002.1, read on the forward strand.
AAAAGGATTTTTGCGCCATCCTGAGAAGTAAATTGAGTATCTTCAACATTCGCCTCACGTTGGAAGAAGTATCGGTAAAGCTGGCGTTTAGCCTGTTTATCACCGCCAAAAAGACCATAAAGCATATTTTTAGCGATATTATCTGAATAGGTAATGTTGTATTCCTGTAAAGTTTGAAGGGAATAGGAAGGCTGGATATCGTTCAACAATTTACCAGTACCTTCTTCGTAGTCGTTTTCTTCGGAATAGACCACTTGATCATCCCATTGGAAAACGCCTTCGCTTACCCGGTCAGCGACCATCATTGCCAAAGGGACTTTGATAGTGCTTGCCGTATAAAATTCTTTTTTTCCATTAACTGACAGCTGTTTTCCAGTAGTCGTGTCAACATAGGTGACAGCCAGTTCTCCGTTGAAATCCGCCGCTGCTTTATCAATCATCGTCTGAATCTGTTCGAAATAAGTATCCAGCTGTTCAGTCTCAATTAGTTCAATTGTTTCCTGAGCAGAATCCTTTTCCAGTTCAACGAGGGGAGACTCTAGACCTGTTTTAATAGCTAATTCAGGTTCAGGGGTTTCAGCTGTTTGTTGTTCTACAGCATAATTGACTGTATTCGTAGAAAAAAAGAACGTAACAATTAAAAACAGACAAATAAAGAAAATCATTCCATAGAGGGTCATTTTCTTCTTTTCCAAAATATAGTTATCCTCTCTAAAATAATTTGAGACAGTTCCATTTAATCATTTTTATGTTTCTTTTGCAAGACGAATATGGAGTTCATTGAAGAGAAAGGTTAAATGAGCAGTATCAATAAAATTATCCAAAGGCTGCCTAGTCTTTTTAAGTTCTATTTAAGTTGACTGGGCTAAAGTAATGATTGTTCCGATATGATTATTTGGCTAGGAGGCTATTATATGGATTTTATAAGACGGGCATTACTAAGTATGAAAGCGAAGAAAGGGAGAACCCTGTTGTTGAGTGCGGTGTTCTCAGCAATTTTAATATTTGTCTTGGCAGGATTAACAATCCGCAGCGCTGCCTTGACAGCTACTGAGAATGCAAAGAAAAGCGTAGGAGCTACAGTTACTTTGACAACGAATCGTGAAAATGGAATGAAACGCTCTGAAACAGAGGAAGGCGAAGAAAAGCCGGATCCTGGAAGCTTCAGTGTAACACCAGTCAATCTGGAAGATGCTGAAAAAATAACAGCGTTGGATAATGTTAAAACCTATTCGTTTATTTCTTCTTCTTCAGCAGGTGCCGGAGATGGAATTACACCTATTTCAACAGAAGATGAAACAGAGGAGACAGATACAGCTAGTTCTTCCAGTTCTGATACGGCACAAGCAGGAATGATGGGTGGCGGACCAGGTGGAGCAGGAATGATGGGCGGCGGTGAAAATGGCGGCGCTCAGATGATGCAAAGCGATTTTCAAGTTACAGGAGTAAAAGATCTTTCCATGTATTCCAGCTTTTCAGAAGGCAGTGCAGTAATTGTCGATGGTCAAGCGGTTACTAGTGAAGACGAAGGAACAAATAACGTAGTAATTGAGCAGACGTTAGCTGATGCGAATGAATTAAGTGTAGGGGATACTTTCACAATCACTAGTCCGGAGGATGAAGAAACAACATACGAAGTGACGGTTAAAGGAATTTATGAAACCACTGAAAGCAGCAGTAGCATGGGCATGATGTTCAATTTCCTAAATCCAGCTAATACGATTTATGGTTCATATACGTTTGCAAATGCCTTAAAAGGAGACGACTCAGAAGGAACAATCGATTCAGCTGTTTACACGTTAACTGATCCGGAAAAAATGGACCAATTTGTTGAGGCATCAGAAGCACTGATTGATACAGATACATTCAGTATTCAAACAAATGACCTAATGTACCAGCAGATGCTTCAGCCTTTGAACAATGTAGCTAGCTTTGCTAAGAATATTGTGATTCTCGTAGCGGTTGCAGGTGTTATTATCCTAACCTTGATTGTGATGATGACTATTCGTGAAAGACGGTATGAAATTGGTGTGCTTTTGTCTATGGGAGAAGCAAGAGTGAAAGTAATTCTCCAATTCTTTTCAGAGATTATTGTCTGTATGCTTGTTGCTTTGGCTATTGCATCCTTCAGCGGAAATGTTGTCGGCAATGTGGTTGGCGAGCAGCTGATTCAGCAACAAACAGAAAGCAGCCAGACGACAGCAAACAATGGAATGACAGAAGGCGGTTCCGGCGGACAGCAAGGGAATAGAGGAAGAGGCCCTGGAAACTTCGCAAGTATGGGTGCGAGCTCTCAGGAAGCAGCAGCTGAAATTGAAAATATGGATATCAAAGTGACTGCTGACCAGATTGCAATGCTGGCAGGATTAGGTATATTAATCAGCTTTGGTTCAATCTTGCTCTCATCCATAGGAATCATTCGTCTGCAGCCTAGAAAAATTTTAACAACATAGGAGGAAATCAAATATGCTTGAAACAAAAAATGTTGGCTACTGGTATAAGCAAGAAGAAGACTATCTATACAAAGATGTAGATTTGGAATTTCATAAAGGAAATATGTATGCCATATTAGGGGCTAGCGGTTCAGGTAAAACGACTTTTCTATCCTTAATTTCCGGGTTAGATGTGCCTAAAGCCGGAACCATTCAATATAATGGCGAGTCTTTAAAAAATATTGGTTTAAGAAATTACCGAAAAAATGATGTCTCAATTATTTTTCAGGCATATAATCTACTTCCTTACATGTCAGCGCTTGACAATGTACTGACAGCAATGGCCATTTCAGGCTTAAAAAAGCTGGATAAAAAAGCATATGCTTTGGAGCAGCTGCAAGTAGTAGGAATTGATGAAGCTTTAGCCAAAAAAAGTGTGACACAGCTTTCCGGCGGGCAGCAGCAGCGTGTGGCAATCGTTAGAGCTCTTTGTTGTAACCATGAATTAATTGTCGCTGATGAACCAACTGGGAATTTAGATGAAAAGACCTCTGAAGATATTGTGAAACTGTTTCAAAAAGTGGCTCATGAAGAGCATAAATGTATCATCATTGTGACACATGAACAGGACGTGGCGAATGCATGTGATACAGTTTATGAGCTGAAGAACCGTCAATTTACAAAAATATAGCAAACACAGGAGCTGATGCAGTTGTCAGCTCCTTTTTGCTCTGTAATATTGTGTTAGTGGAAATTCAAAATCGTAAAGAAAAAAACACCAGCACTTATTTAAGCGTTCAAATGCCAACAAGGAATCATTAATACTTTTCAATATTCTTTCTCCAATGGTTTGACAGACAGAATAATAAATGAAAGCAAGGGAATCAAGCATGCTGCCTATGGTTTGCGCAATTTTTATCCTTTTCGTTCACGTATTTATAGGATTCAAGGACTTATTTTTTCGCAGTATAAAAAGAACTTGAAATAAAATCAAAGAATCTATACCAATCCTCAAAAGTTAGATTTTCAGGTCCAACTTTTAGGGGTCGCTGCAAATCTCTGTCTTTTCGTTTCAAGCTCTATGATTTCATTCAGTTTTTGTTCTATCAAAATTGTTCGGCGTAGAAGTCTTTAATTATTCTTGTTTTTGAATTAGGGTAGTATCTGCCATTTTTGACAGGTATTGCTGTAGCTGATAGGCTTCCAATTTTAATCGAGCACCGATAGACGTATCTAATACTTTAATACGGTTGTTTCTTCGATCGATAATTTGTCTACTAGATACGATGTCGTCATTATTGGCAATAGCAGAGTTTTTCTCTGTAAAAGGCTTATGTGCTGCTAAATGCATGCCGTAGGAATTGTAGATTAGTGTATAGCCGCCAATCCCTGTGACTTTTTGATAAGATTTTGAGAAACCGCCATCTATTACCAGCATTTTTCCTTCAGCTTTAATTGGTGTTTCACCTTTCTTAAGCTTAATCGGCGTATGACCGTTTATAATGCAGCCTATTACCGGATTGATGTCAAATTCTTCCAGCAGCTTCATACAGGTTTCTTTTTGTTCCCGTAAATAATAGTAGGCATTTTTTTCTTCAACGTGCAGTTCACTTTCACTACAGAAGTAGCGTTCAAAAGTTTTCATCGCTTTCTTGCCAAAAAGAGAGGAGCCTTCGCCGCACCATAAGTACCAAATAATATCTGTAAGTTCTTCTACCTGCCTGAAGCGATTCGTAAAAGCCGCAGTGATAGCGTGATCAAAATAATCTAATAATTTTTTTCCGGAATAAGACTGCCCTTTGAAGCTGACCTTTTGAAAACTGCCATCAGTATTTAACGGAATACAGCCGTGAATCAGGAGGTTCTGGTTATAAACATGATAAAGAGAGCCCTTTTTCATCAGAAAGGACATATGCTTAGCCAGCCGCTCAGAGTGCTGAAATTGTGACATAAGCTCTGAAATCAATGCATCCTCTTCTTCAGAGAGAGAGAAGGGAGAATGGGGATCGACTGTTTGAAAGCAGCTGTTAACCAAGGAATAGGCTGTACTATCCAAAATAAGAGAATTTCCATCAATTTTATCCAAAAGCAAGCGGTCAGTCATAGCAAAATCCGGCCGCCGCAGAATAATTTGACCTTCTAGTTTTTGCTGAATAATTGTTATGGCTTGCTGAATCAACATGCTGTCGATTTTCTCTTCTTCAGTCAAATGCCGGTAAGGATTTTTTTTTGGTTGAAACTGCAGATTATCTTTATAGTATTTGCGGCTGAATTTCCGAAGTCCAGTCAAATTGATGCCATATGATTCTTCAAGCAAATCCAGATTGCCGTAACGGGCACAGATTCTTAGCACATTTGCCAAGCAGGCTTTAGACCCGCAAAATGCACCTAGCCAAATAATGTCGTGATTACCGAATTGAATATCAACAGAATGGTAAGCTATCAGCTTATCCATGATTTTATCTGGTTCTGGACCACGATCATAGATGTCACCGATAACATGAAGATGATCGATAACCAGACGCTGAATGAGATAACATAAAGAAGTAATAAACACCTCCGCTTCGCGCAGAGAAATTATTTTGTCGATAATTTGTTCATAATAGTCTTGTTTATCGGCATTCTGATCATAGGGATAAATAAGTTCCTCCAGGATATAGGCATAGTTTTTCGGCAATGCTTTTCTGACCTTGGAACGTGTATATTTACAAGAACAAAAACGGACAAGGTCCAGCAGCTGCTGAATGGTTCTTTTTGAAAAATCAAAGGTCAGAAGCTGTTTTTGCTTTAGGCGGATTAGCTTTTCTTCTGGATAATAGATTAAAAAGCATAAGGAAGCGATTTCGTCATCTGAAAGCTCTTTGGCAAAAATCATTCTCACCTTTTCTTTGATACTACCGGAGCCATTACGCAAAATATGATCGAATGCTTCAAATTCTCCATGAAGGTCGCTTACGAAATGCTCCGTTCCCTTGGGCAGGTTTAAAATGGCTTCTAAATTAACAATTTCTGCTATAAGTTCATCTCTTGATTGTTCAGTCAAATCGCTTCCTCCTCAAAAACTTACGCTTCGTTGACACTTTCAATAATCGAAGCAGTTTCTTCGATTGATTTTTTCTCCACATTAATGACTAAGGATCCATATTTTTCAAATACATCATTTGCATAAGCCAGCTCTGCTTTAATTCTGTCGCAGTCAGTATATGCTGAATCCTCTTTCAAACCAAGAGAATGAAGACGTGACTTCCGTATTTCTCTAAGGCTGTCCATCGATGTTGTTAAACCAATAATTTTACTTGGGTCAATCTGATTCAGTTCTTCTGGAAGGGGAACTTCCGGAATAAGAGGAAGGTTAGCAACTTTATGGTTTTTATTAGCCATATACATACTTAGAGGTGTTTTCGACGTTCTTGAAACCCCTAGAAGGACATAGTCAGCATCCAGAAAACCACGCGGGTCTTTGCCGTCATCATAACGGACCGCAAACTCAATAGCAGCTACCCGGTTGAAATACTGCTCGTTAAGCTTGTGAAGAGCACCAGGCTCCTGCAAGGGAGCGATGCCAAAAGTTGATTCGATAATTTCACTAAGAGGGCTCATGTAGTCAACGTACAGTAAACCTGTCCGTCTGGCAAAGCTTCGAACCAGCTCAACTAATTCTTTGTTAACTAGAGTAGTAACAACAACTGCTTTGTCATGCAAAGCATCTTTTAAAATAGGCTGCAGCAGCTCTGCATCAGTGATAAAAGAAAAACGCTGAATATCGCTCATATCAATATCAGGGTATTGAGCGGAGACGGCTGAGATAATTTTCTGTGCTGTTTCACCTACTGAGTCTGAGATTAAATAGATTTTCACATTGCTTTTTTTCATGATTTTTTAACACTCCTAATAGTTTTCATTTTCGATATCTTTTCCTGCCAGAATAAAGTATTCCATTAATTTTGTTTTTGTCAGCTTTCCGATGACCTTTAGAGGTTCTGTTTCAGACACTACCGGCAGGGTATCCACACTGTGCAGTAGAATCAGATCTCCAGCATCTAAAATCGTGTGCTCCCCAGTGACTGTAATGATATTCGGCATTCGAGTCATGATAACAGCCACCGGTGTTTTTTCAGTATGGGGATTGCTGATAGCCGCTCTAAGCAAATCCTTTCGTGATAAAACCCCAATCAACTCTTCTTGTTCATTTTTTACATAGAGCGAGCCCACATCATACATGAACAAGTTGGTTACTGCATCATAAATAGTTGTTGATTGAGAGATTAGCAGTGGGGGAATCATAATATCTTTGACCTTGCTCTTATACAATTTTTCATATAGAAGCGGCTCGACTTTCTGGCCTGTGTAAAAATAACCAACCTTTGGCCGTGCATCAAGTAGACCAGTCATGGTTAAAATAGAGAGGTCGCTGCGTAATGTAGCCCGGCTAAACCCTAAAGCTTTAGCTATTTCTTCGCCGCTGATAGGCTGATTTTCCTTGACGATTTTAATGATTTCCAGTTGTCTGGAAGTTAATTTCATTCCTTCAAACCACCTTTTTAATGTGACATACTATTAATTATATATATGGTCACATATAAAAGCAAGTTAAAATATAATGTGTAAAAATAGAGGTTGACACTAAATGTGATACACTATATAATTCGAATTAATTCAAATATGACATACTAATTATCGGAGGAAAAAGAATGACGTATATCTATGATTTTTCAGAAGGTGCAAAAGAATGGTCGGATTTGTTAGGCGGCAAAGGAGCAAATCTGGCTGAAATGACAGCTCTTCATTTACCTGTACCAAATGGGTTTACCATAACAACAGAAGCTTGTAAGGACTATTTAAAAGAGAGCAGCGGATTAAATGAAAAATTAATCAATGAGATTAGACAGCACATTCAATCACTGGAGCAACAGACCATGAAAGTACTGGGAGATGCAGAGGATCCCTTGCTCATTTCTGTTCGAAGCGGCTCAAAGTTTTCTATGCCGGGGATGATGGATACAATTTTGAATCTTGGTTTAAATGATGAAACGGTAGTTGGGCTGGCTGAAAAAACAGGAAACAGCCGGTTCGCCTATGATTGTTATCGTCGTCTTTTGCAAATGTTCGGAGATGTGGTCTGGGGAATTGACAAGAATAAGTTTGAAGATCAGCTTAGTTTTTATAAAAGTCAAAAGGGCTATACGATTGATACAGAAATGACGGCTGAAGACTGGCAGTATCTAGTTGATGTCTACAAAGGAATTTATATGGAAACCCTTCACAAACATTTTCCTCAAAATCCGATGGAGCAGCTGTTCCACTCTGTCGAAGCTGTGTTTCGCTCGTGGAATAATAAGAGAGCGAAAACCTATAGGCGGCTTCATGATATTTCTGATGATTTGGGAACAGCAGTAAATATCCAGGAAATGGTTTTTGGAAATTCTGGTTTGGACAGTGGAACGGGTGTTGCTTTTACTAGAAATCCTTCAACTGGTGAAAAAGGTATTTTCGGTGAATTTCTTATAAATGCTCAGGGAGAAGATGTTGTAGCCGGTATTAGGACACCGCAGCCAATTGCTGCTTTGAAAAAGTCTATGCCGGAGATTTACGCAGAATTTTGTGAGATAAGTGAGCAGCTGGAGCAACATTATCAGGATATGCAGGACATTGAATTTACCATAGAAAATAAAAAGTTATATATTCTTCAAACCAGAAATGGTAAGCGAACAGCAAAGGCTTCTTTTAAAATCTGTATAAATTTAGTTGAAGAAGGAGTTATTTCTAAAGAAGCAGGACTACAGCGAATTACGCCAACTATGATTACTCAATTGCTTCACCCAGTCTTTGAAGAAGAGGCGCTAAAGGCTGCTGTACCCTTTGTCAAAGGACTGCCGGCAAGCCCGGGAGCAGCTAGTGGTCAGGTTTACTTCACTGCTGAAGCGGCAAAAGCGGCCAGTGACAGAGGGGAAAAAGTGATTTTAGTTCGACAGGAAACTTCTCCAGAAGATATTGAAGGAATGGTTGTCAGTGAAGGGATTGTTACTTCAAGAGGTGGAATGACCTCCCATGCCGCAGTTGTCGCCAGAGGGATGGGGGTTTGCTGTGTAGCAGGCTGTGAAGAGCTGCAGGTAGATGAATTTTTAGAACAGGCGAGCTGTGGTGACGTGACCTTTGGGACAGGAGATGTTATTTCAGTGGATGGAACATCCGGTTTGCTGTATCAGGGGAGTATCCCTAAGAAAGAAGGAGAGGAGCAGGAGCTATTAAATAAAGTGCTGGATTGGGCACAAGAGCTTAGTACACTAGAAGTTTATGGGAATGCGGAAACGCCCGAAGACATTCAGACTGCCCTTAAGCTTGGGGCAAAAGGAATTGGGCTTGCCAGAACAGAGCATATGTTCTTTGGTGAAGAGCGAATCAGTGAAGTTCGTAAAATGATACTTGCAGTGGATCAGAAAGGACTCCGTAAACCGTTGGAACAGTTGAAAAAGTATCAGAAAAATGATTTTAAAGAAATTTTTCAATTGATGGAGGAACGTCCATGTACCGTACGACTGCTTGATCCGCCGCTGCATGAATTTTTGCCAAAAGCAGAACGGGAAATAGAGGATCTTGCGATAGCGACCAATCGAACCCCAGCCCAGATTCGCAAGCGCATATCAGAATTAGCGGAACAAAATCCTATGTTAGGGCATAGGGGCTGTCGGCTTGCAGTGAGTATTCCTCAAATTTATCAAATGCAGACTGCTGCAATTATCGAAGCGGCTATTGAAGTCAGTCAGTCGAGCGGTTTCTCTGTGGTGCCGGAAATCATGATTCCTTTAGTTAGTACGGATAAAGAAATGAGCTTACTACGAAAACAACTGGAAGAAACAATCGAAGTGATTTTTGAGCTTTATGGTCATCGGATTTCTTATAAGATTGGAACGATGATTGAGACACCGCGGGCTTGTCTGACAGCGGCAGAGATTAGTCAAAGTTCTGACTTTTTCAGCTTTGGTACTAACGATTTGACGCAGCTGACTTATGGCTTTTCTCGGGATGACTCCGCGAAATTTCTTAATGAGTATCTTAATTTGAAGCTTTTACCAAGTGACCCATTCCAGCATTTGGATGAAAAAGGAGTTGGTCAGTTAATTCAGCAGGCGGTTGATGGTATTACAGCAAGTAAAGGAGCTGCACAGATAGGTGTTTGTGGTGAAGCTGGAGGAGATCCGCAGTCTATTCGTTTCCTGAGAAAGCTGCCAATTTCATATGTTTCTTGTTCACCATTCAGAATACCGGCAGCCATTCTAACCATTGCTCAGGAAGAAATAAAGGAACAGGCTGGAAAGCTTAAAATTTTGAATAAATTGATAAAAGAAGTGTAAATCAGAATCTGTAATATTAAGCAATTAATCCTCTATTGTTGTCAAAAAAATCAATTTTCAAAATAAAATTTTATTTAATAATCAATCTAAACAAAAAAATTGATTAAATATTTCGCATAATGACGTGAAAAGCAAAATATTTGCAAAAAATAAATTTAAATAATAGAATTTAATAGTAAAAACATATATATGAGGAGAGATAGTTATGATTACAGTGTACACTTCCCCAAGCTGCACATCTTGTCGTAAAGCAAAGAAATGGTTGGAAGACCATGATATTCCCTATGTGGAAAAAAACTTTTTCAAAGTACCATTAACAAGAGATGAGCTTTTAAACATGTTGCGGTACACAGAGACCGGAACTAGTGAACTTATTTCACAACGGTCAATGGTTTATCAAAAGCTTTCAGTAAATTTGGACGAACTGAGCATCAGCGAGTTGCTGGATTTGATTCAGGAAAATACCAGCTTACTCCGCCGACCAATCATCATTGATGATTATAGAATGCAAGTTGGTTTTAACGAAGATGAAATTCGAGTATTTTTACCTAGAGAAGTTAGAAAACAGGAACTCACACACGCCTTGCTTCTGACTGGTGTTTTTTAAAATTTTATTATTTTGATATAAATATTTTGAATGTAAAGCTGTTCAACGTTGAATTTTCAAGGTTGGACAGCTTTTTTGTCAATAAAGTGATGGATTAAAGATTACTATAAGGAATCGGAAAACTTAGAATTTGTCTGAAATCAGAGTGAAGTCAGCTTTGTCTCTATGAGACTAATGGTTCTCGAGAAATGAAGGACTTTTGAAACACTGTTAATTTAGTTTTAAAAAGTGTACCCATATAAGAATCACAATGCCCATTTTATCTTAGCTCACTGCCAAAATTTCTGGGAAATGTGCTTCTTCTATAGCTTTCGGACAGGTCTTGGATAGTCATATGAGCAGCAATGGATTTGAGTGGTATCTACAAGAAGAGAAAATAATAAAAGCAGAAAGTAGGCTAGAAAAACCAGCTTAAAAAAAAATGAAAAATAAATAGGAAGTTTATCATTTTTGTGCTATTATCGGTAATAACTAAAATGAAGAAGGTGAAGAAATGTCGCTATTATTTGGCACAGCAGAGTTTAACGAAAATCAACATTTAGTCATTGGCGGATGTGACACAACTGAGTTAGCCGAAACATACGGGACACCATTATTTATCTATGATGTTGCTCATATCAGAGAGAAAGCCAGAGGCTTTAAGAAGACACTTGATGAATTGGGAATAAAAAATAAGGTTATTTATGCAAGTAAGGCGTTTGCCTGTCTGGCAATGTATAAGCTGCTGGAAGAAGAAAATCTTGGATGCGATGTAGTATCCGGCGGTGAATTATATACAGCCGTTAAAGGCGGCATGTCTCCTGAAAATATAGAGTTTCATGGAAATAATAAATTGAAAGAAGAATTGGAATTTGCGTTGGACAGCAAGGTGGGTACTATCATTGTTGATAATTTTTATGAACTGGAACTGCTGAAGGAACTAACCGCTGCAAAAGGAGTCCAGCAGGCAGTGATGCTGCGGATTACACCAGGTGTGAACGCAGAGACACATGACTACATTTTGACAGGGCAGGTTGATTCTAAATTCGGGTTTGATGTCAACAGTGGACAGGCCGAACAAGCTATGCAGCGTGCATTAGAGATAGACGGTTTACTAGTGAAAGGCATTCATTGTCATATTGGCTCACAAATTTTTTCTTCTGACGGCTTTTTAGTGGCCGTGGAAAAGATGCTGACAATTCTACATGAGTGGAAAGAAGCTTTTGGCTATACTGCTGAGATTTTGAACATGGGCGGCGGTTTTGGTATTCAGTATACTGAAGCGGATGAACCGCTTAAACCTGAGCAGTTTGTAAAAGCAATCGTAGAAAGCGTTAAAGGACAGTGTGCACGGCTTGACTATCCATTACCTGAACTGTGGCTGGAACCAGGACGGAGTCTGGCGGCAGAAGCGGGCACTACGTTGTATAAGGTTGGTGCTCAAAAAGTAATCCCAGATGTTCGTCATTACGTCGCAGTGGACGGCGGGATGGGGGATAATATTCGTCCTGCTCTTTATGAAGCTGAATATACCGGGATGTTGGCAAACCGAGTCAGCAGAGAAACGACAAGTAAAGTAGCTGTCGTTGGGAAATATTGTGAATCGGGAGATGTCCTAATAAAGGAAATTGATTTACCAGAAGTAGTCGCTGGGGATTTATTTGCTATGACCAGTACAGGTGCGTATGGTTACTCAATGGCCAGTAACTATAATCGTAATCCTAGACCAGCGGTTGTTTTTGTTGAAAACGGTGAAGCAAAATTAGTCATCCGCAGAGAAACCTATGAAGATTTGATTTCTTTGGATTGTGAAGACTAAGTGGATTTTAAAGGAACTTCTTAACAGTAGGGCAAGGAAAGCGAGCTGTGTATTTGATGATTAGGGATGTAGCATTGTCAGTTTGATAAATGTGACAGCCCTTTTCCTGTAGTCTTGAAAATTAAAAGTATTTTTTATGATTTGGAGGTTGAGGATGAGTCAAAAAGAGAAATCTGAAAATGGACTTGCGCTAGGTTTGTCATTTGGACTGTTATTTGGATTGTTGCTGAATCAGCTGGCCTTAGGACTTTGCTTGGGCTTGGCAATTGGTGCTGCTTATGATGAACTTCAGAAAAAGAAAAAATAAATCTTTTAAATAATCAATCCTGATGGTCAATGAAGTTAGTAGAAATAAGTAAGTAAAAAATAAATCAGAAGGTGAAGAAATGCAATTTAGTGATGAAATAATCCAGTATTTGTTGTTGATTACTACGATTGTAATCAGTATTCAACTTATTCGTGGGAAATGGCTGATGCTTATTGCCGGCTACAATACAATGGAACCGGAAAAGCGAAAAGAGACTAATGGTCCAGCTTTAGGAAAAGCAGTCGGAACTTTTTTATTATATATCGATTTAGTTTTAATATTGTCGATTTTATTTCCAGCAACGAGTGACTATTCATTTGTGTTGATACTGATTCCGCTGGCATTTCTGCTTATCTTTGTAAATACTTCTCCCAGATTTAAAAACTGATTGTAGGATTTTTTTGGAAATAATAAGAAAAAAGTAAGTTATCCAAGAAGAAAGAAAATAGGAGATTAAAAATGATTGCTTCAATTAATGATTGGCAGGCAGAAAAGCAGCTGGTAAATTATTATACCTTTCAAGCTAATTTGTGGGGAAAAGATGCATATATTAATGTTTCTCTTAAAAAGGCTAAAGAAGACCTGAATGTTCAAGAAAAGGCTCAATTGATTAAGCTTTTAACTAAGGAAATTCAGTGGATTGAGAAGAGTAAAACAGAGTTTTGCGGTTTAATGCTTGAAGAAGGAATTCTAGCTCTTGCAGAGGACTGGACCTGTGCTGCAGAAGAGGTAGAAGGAAAAGCAGGTTGTTATAAAATCGATGGACAAGAGGTGCAGCTGCCAATAACTAAACAGGTTTTTGAAGAGAGCTTGTATTTTAATGGGGTAAGTTTCGAAATGAGTGAGGATTTAACTAAGTATGATTTGACGCTATATATCGAATGTAGTCCTGATTATTTTGCAGGTCATGCGATAGAGGTCTGGAGCAATCAGGAGCATTGTGTGACTGTTGGCAGTCTAGTCGGTTAAGTAGTATGAGAGAAACTAGTTTTATATAAAATCTTAATTTTTTATAGAATTAAGTTGTATTATTGGAATTCCCTGTATGCTGACGATAAAATAAAGGTATAGAAAATTTCGGAGGGATGACAATGAACAAGAGTAAAGGTCAGAAAATTGATAAGATTCAACTATTGAAGGCAGTAATTACGATCGTATCAGGAATTCTTCTTCTGAAAGCTGTTTTCAAAAAACGAGAAGCTTAAGGTTTTTATTAGGACTAAAGTTCTTGGATCGAAAAAAGAATGCAAATATCAATTTTGAAGCATCAGACGAGGAATGGGTCTGATGCTTTTTCGTTTGAAAGAAAGGAACAAATAGTCATTGGCAAACATTTATGATATGGTTATTTTAAGAAATTAAAAAAGGAGAGGTGGAAACTTGAAACTGGTGTTGACGATTATTTTTTGTATGTTTATCTTGGTATTTCTCTATAGATATTTACTTGCTCAGTCAAAAAATCCTTCCGGATTTATCGGCAAAAGAATGATGCGGATCTGGAACGGAACGTATATACCAATGGTTAAATGGGCTGTCAAACATGGGATTAACGAACAGCCCAAAAGAATACTTGATGTTGGGATGGGAAATGGAGCATCCAGTAAATTACTGAAAAACTATTATCCAGCCGCTGATATAACGGGGATAGACATTTCTGAAACAGCTGTTCGTCTGGCAAATGAAAAAGTAGAAAAAGGACTTTGTTTTAAACAGGAATCAATTGAACGGACGACATTTAATGAGCAGACCTTTGATTTGATTACCGCTTTTCAAACACATTTTCATTGGGAAAATCTGGACACGGCTTTTATAGAAATCGCTCGGATTCTCACGCCAGAAGGGACAGTGTTACTCTCCTGTGAAGAATCAAAGCAGCGCTATTTTCTAAAAGAATTAGGTGTATCAGCTCATTTTAAAGAATATTTAAGCACAAAGGGTTTTACCGTAAAAAAGCAGATGACAAAGAACGGCTGGTTGTTATTTATAATAGAAAAAAATTGTTAAAAGGAGAAAATAAACATGGGAATATTTGATAAATTAAAAGGATATATTGATCAGACAAAGAGGAATGGAGAATTAGCTAGAGAAAGAGAGTTTAATCAAATCTATGATAACTCAGAGCTTTTTCAGGAAGGACCATTTGAAATTGATTATATAGGTGCTATGTTGATGACAGGAGATAAGAGACCTCTAGTAAGCATTGAAATGGAATGGTTAAACACGAGCAAGGAGCCCTGTAAACTAAGTGAGTATCTGTTATCTATTTCGGCTGTTCAAGCTGGAGAAGAACTGAAAGCTACCGGCTTTATCTTTGACGAGGAAGGGTTAGTATTTGAAACACCTCTTGATGCAGGTACCAGAGATGGCGATGCTTTAATCAATTTCGAATTGGTTAATTTATCTGATTCTGTAGAGGTAGTTATTTGCTTCGCAGATGGCAAGAAGCAGTTTACGGTTATTTTTCCAGAACACTTAAAAAGCGATTTACTTGTCTAATACAGATGGTGGGTAAGAAATACTGGCTGAGGTGAGTGCTACATAGTTGGATGACGCTTCTCTGACAGCTGTTACTTTCCTTAGACAATTGTTCTTAGAATGCATTTACTGACCGTGTGGATAAGGATTGCAGAATTGGAAGTTATTTTCCTCTAACAAAAGCTGAAAATCAGTGATATTTTATAAAAATACTGGGTAATATAATGTAGAAATGATATGATGTATTAAAATACATCAGACCTTTATGTAGGAGGAAATAAATGAATAAACAAATAAAGTACATTCTTTTGATTTTTCTAGTATCATTTAATCTACGATTGGGGATTGCCAGTGTTCCGCCGATTCTGGCTCAAATCAAGAATTCACTGGAATTAACAAATTTAGAGGCGAGTTTGCTTACAAGTATTCCAGTTGTTTGTATGGGTGTACTGGCCTTTTTTGTAAGTAGTATTCAACAAAAGTTGGGTAGAAAATATGGCGTTTTTATCTTCTTAATTCTATTGGGTTTTAGTATTAGCGGGAGGGCTTTTGCGGCTAATTACTATCTGCTTATTTTGACCGCCTTTTTAATTGGTTTTGCTATTGCCATAATAGGTCCTTTGTTATCAGGATTTATTAAGGAAGAATTTCCCAATAAATCAGGTCTGCTTATTGGGTTCTATTCTTTAGGAATGGGTCTTGGGGCGGTTTGTGCATCCAGCTTTATGATACTGATAACCAATTTTTTTGACGGAAGCTGGCAGTATTCGCTAGCGGTATGGGGAATCTTTGCGGTGATTACCGCCTTACTTTGGTTATTTTTTGTTCCGACACAGCAGGAACACAGCTTGAAGGAGAAAGAACAATCCGAGACGGTTCGCACGCATTTAAAAAATCCCAAACTGTGGCAAATGATTCTTTTCTTTGGCATTCAATCAGGTATCTTTTACAGCATTACCACTTGGATTCCAGACTTCTTGCTCCACAAAGGATTAACACCAACTGCTTCAGCACTACAGCTGACTCTTTTCACTGCTGTTCAAATGACGTTTAGTTTCATCATTCCAACGATGATGGATCGATTCGGACGTCTCGGACAATGGCTGACAGGCTGTTGCCTATTCATGTTCGGAGCGGTTTTATTGTTCCTGTTTTGTAATGGAGAATTTTTTATGACGATTGGTACTATCTTAACGGCTATAAGCCTAGGCGGGCTATTTCCAATAGCGATGCTGCTGCCGCTTCAGTCTAGTAGTAATGCAGTTGAAGCGAGTATTTGGACAAGTTTAGTGCAGGCGTTTGGGTATATCATCGGCGGTATTATTCCCTCAATTATCGGGTTACTAGTGGATCAATCCGGCAGCTATTCCTTTTTGTTCTGGTTTGTTGCTGCTGGAACAATCCTACTGCTGCTGACTGGTCTGAAGGATGGAAAGCAAAGGGTAACTGCTCATGAATAGTAGAGGACTGGTTAACCAAACAATCACTGCTCTTATCAACTATATAGAAGAAAATCAGCTAACTGCTGGGCAAAAGCTTCCTAAAGAAACTGATTTAGCAAAAGAGCTTGAAATTGGTCGTTCTACATTGAGAGAAGCAGTTAAAATATTGTCATTCTCAAATGTTTTAGATGTTCGACAGGGAGCTGGAACCTTTATAAATAATGAGCCATTTAGTCAAAGTCCTTCAGTAGAGCAGCTCTTGACGGCTCGCGAAATGCTTGAAAAACAGGCAGTTGAACAGCTTGCGAAACAAGAATGTGATGTGGCAGAGCTGATTCAGTTGAAAGAAGCATTGTTCGAAAGAAATCGTCTGCTTCAGGAGGGACAGTTTTCTGACTATATAACAAGCGATTTAAATTTTCATATGAAGATAGTTTCACTTTCAAAAAATCCATTTCTTATTAAATGGTACAATGAGCTGTTGCCCGATTTAAAATTATTTTTGAGTAGTCAGATGTTGAAACTTAAGGACTATCAGGATAATACCATTCTGCATAATGAATTATACGAAGCGATTGTTGATGGAAATTACGACAAAGCTGCATTGCTGATTAGTAAAAATAATCATTCGTGATATAAAAAAGCATGCATCAGCAGAAAAAGCTGATACGTGCTTTAAATTTTTAGCGAATCCCTAATGCAATCCGAGCGTAGCGTGACATCTTATCTGTTGTCCAAGCTGGATACCATACAAGTTTCACTTCTACATTGTTAACTTCTGGAATATCAGCCACTGCTTGATGAATCTGCTCTGTTAGAATATCTGCAAGAGGACAGCCCATAGTGGTTAAAGTCATTTTGATGATGGTGTCGCCGTTTTCTTCAAATTCTATTTCATAAATCAAACCTAAATTTACGATATCAATACCTAATTCAGGGTCAATAACTGTTTCAAGAGCAGTCAAAATCTCTTCTTTAATCTCTTCGATTTCTTCAGCAGACCGTTTCTGTTCTTCGCTCATTGTCTCTCGACTCCTTTATCATTAACTATCGTTTATAATACCTTCTTTTTTCTGTTTTGTAAATGAGAATCTCTTTCAATAAAGAAGCAGTAGCGCCTGTCCACCAGATGTAAAGAGTCTTTCAATTTGACTGATTTATACTGGCACAATCAGAAAAAAAGAAATTCTTGAGAAAAAAAGATTGACAAAATCTTAAGAAATTTGTAAACTATTGAGTGTTAACAAGTTGAATAACGTTTTCATGTGACTAGATAATACTAGGCATGGAAGAATTTCATGTGGTTATGACAGTTAATGTCATACAATTATGGAGTTGTTCTATGCTTTTTTTGTTGCGTTCATGGAAATGAAACTGCCAACTCTGCAGAAGAGGTAATGTTTATGAAAATCAAAAAAGTACTAAATCAAAATGCAGTTCTTGTGCTTGACGAAGGACAAGAAAAAGTCGCTGTCGGTAAAGGGGTCGGCTTCAACAAAAAGAAAAATGATGTGCTGCCTCAGCAGCAGGTTGAACGGATTTTTGTGATGGAGCCGGAAGGACTGAAAAAGCTTCAAGTCCTGTTATCCCAAATCGATGAAAAATATTTTTTTGCTACGGAAGAAATCATCAAGTATGCTGAAAATACTCTTGGCGAAAAGCTTAATGCACATATTAATGTTGGTTTAAGTGACCACATTGCTTTTGCAGCTGAAAATATTCAGAATAATATTATTGTTCGGAATAAGCTATTGAATGAAATCGAAATATTGTACGGTGACGAGTTTGCAATTGCTCAATGGGCAGTTGATTATCTGACTCAAACACTGGGTTTGCCTTTTAGCTATGATGAAGCTGGTTATATTGCTATTCATATTCACAGTGCTCGCAGCGGACGCACGGACAACAGTAAAAGTATTCGTGAGGTCACGATTGTTTCTGAAATTATACGTTTAATTGAGCAGGAGCTGGATATCAATATTTATGATGAACAGATGAGTTTGAGTTATTCCCGTCTGGCGAATCACCTCCGTTTGTTTATTCACCGCTTCGAACAAAATCATTACGCTGTATTGGACGACGATATTTTGGATGTTGTTCGTAAAAAATATGCGGAAAGCTATGAAATCGCCAAGAAGATTCAAGTGTTACTGATGAAAAACTTCCACTATCAAGTGCCGAATGAAGAGCTGGGCTATTTAGCAATTCATATTGAACGGCTGCGTATGATTAAAAACAAATAGAGAAGGAGTTATGTATTATGAAAGAATACATGCAAAGAATGGGTCGCTCTTTAATGCTTCCAGTTGCGGTACTTCCTGCTGCTGCGATTCTTATGGGGATTGCAAACTGGGTTGGAAATGGTAATCCGAATGTCAATGTATTTACAATCTTTATGTTTAATGCTGGTGATGCGATTCTTGGTCACCTAGCGCTATTGTTCGCTGTAGGTTTAGCTTTAGGAATGTCCAAAGATAAGGATGGTTCAGCTGCTTTAGCCGGATTAGTCGCTTATCTGATTCCTGAAAAATTATTAGCTCCTGCTTCAGTTCAAATGATTCAAGGTTTGGACGATGTTAGTGAAGTAGCCGCAGCATTTTCAAAAATTCAAAATAACGTTTTAATTGGTATTATTGCTGGTTTAGTGGCGGCTGCTATGTACAATCGTTTTTCTAATGTTAAGCTGCCAATGGCCTTATCATTCTTTAGCGGAAAACGTCTAGTTCCAATTATGGCAGCTGCTTCAATGGTTGTTATTTCAGCGGGACTATACTTTATCTGGCCGGTTATCTTTGATGGATTAGTAGCGTTTGGTGAAGCAATTTCCGGCTTAGGATTTATGGGAGCTGGTTTATATGGATTCTTCAACCGTTTATTGATTCCAACTGGGCTGCACCATGCGTTAAACTCAGTATTCTGGTTTGATGTTGCAGGAATCAATGATATTGGTAATTTCTTAGGTGGTCAAAAGGCAATTGAAGAAGGTTTGGCGATTGTTGGTAAAACAGGAATGTATCAAGCTGGATTCTTCCCAGTGATGATGTTTGGATTACCTGCTGGTGCTTTGGCAATTTATCAAAGTGCTCGCCCAGAAAAGAAAAAAGCAACAGCTTCATTAATGATGGCAGCTGCTTTTGCTTCATTCTTTACTGGTGTAACTGAACCATTGGAATTCTCATTTATGTTTGTTGCATGGCCGTTATACGTGCTTCATGCTGTATTCACTGGTCTGTCACTAGCAGTGGCTGCGTTCTTCCAATGGACAGCAGGTTTCGCATTTAGTGCCGGTTTTGTTGACTATTTCCTAAGCTTGAAAAACCCAGTTGCTAACAGCCCGCTTATGTTAGTTGTTGAAGGGATTTTCCTTGCAGCAGTTTACTATTTCGGCTTCCGTTTTGCAATTAAAAAATTCAATTTAATGACACCAGGTCGTGAAGAAGGCGATGGAGAAGAAACTCCAGATGTAGCAGATGGTGACAATAAGTTTGCTTCATTGGCTCGCAGAATCTACGAAGGATTAGGCGCTCAAGGGAATGTGACTTCAATTGATAATTGTACAACTCGTTTACGTTTAACTGTTAAGGATACAGGTAGTGTTGATCAAGGAAAAATTAAAGCAACAGGCGTTCCAGGAGTTAAGGTAATTGATGATAAGAACATCCAAGTAATTGTTGGTACAGAAGTTCAGTTTGTTGCAGATGAAATGACGAAGCTTCATAACTCTGGCGGCATCAGCGGTGCACCAACAGGTGATACGGCAAAAAAGCCTGAGCCAAAACCGGAAGCTCCTAAAGTTTCCGGCGGCGTAACAGAACTTTATGCAGTAGCTGATGGAAAAACTGTTCCGATTTCTGAAGTACAAGATGATGTGTTCTCAGCAAAAATGATGGGTGATGGCTATGCAGTTGTTCCAACTTCTGGAGAAGTGTTTACACCTGTTGCGGGTAAAATTACTAATATTTTCCCAACAAAACATGCTATGGGAATTCTGACTGATTCAGGAATTGAAGTATTGCTTCATATGGGATTGGATACTGTTGAATTGAAGGGTGAACCATTTACACTTCATGTTTCAGAAGGACAGACTGTGAAACAAGGCGATAAAATTGCAACAATTGATTTATCTGCTCTTGAAAGAGCGAATAAGAAATCTGACTTGATTGTGGTATTTACGAATCAGGACGTAGTAAAATCCTATGATTTAGCTAAAGCAGGACAAGCTGTAAAAGCGAATGATATTGTAGGGAAAACAACTGTATAATTAATAACAAAGCCAGAGTTACGTAAAAGTAGCTCCGGCTTTTTTTGTTCACTAGATTAGTTAGTAATTCATGTTATTTCCAACTGACTGACAAATTAGAAGTGGCAAAAAAGAAAGGTTGTATTTATCTAAAATTATATTCAATAACGATAATATGTATGTTATAATTCATTAAAAGGAAAGGAGTGTTAAGTTTTGGTAAAATGTTTAAAGTTTGTTTTTTTTGTTGGATTAGTGTTTTTAGGAGTGATTGGTAGTGATGGGGCTGTTTATGCTGATGGTATGACTGATGAAGGGGTTAGTTATACTTTTCCAGAAGTAGCTGAGGATAAGATAGTTGACATTCCAGATTTTTCGTTTAGTGAAATAGAACCAAAGAAAATTTGGGGACCAGATGAACGTCGTCCAGTTAGCAACACAACAGTATTTCCATATTCAGCTGTTGTTAAGGTAGTTTGTCACTACAACGTTGGTTTGCCCTCAAGCGGGACAGGAAGTATGATTGGTAAAGATGCTGTGCTAACCAATGCTCACGTAGTTTACAGTAAGGATAGAGGATGGCCTAAGTCAATTACTGTATATCCTGGGAAAAATGCTAATAGTGAACCTTTTGGCAGTGCCCAATCTAGAGTAGTAACGATTTCAAGTACCTCTTATGGTGCAACAAATGATTATGCAGTAATTAGGTTGAATAAAGCGATTGGAAATAATACTGGATATTTTGGATTAACAAGCACAATTCCATCCTCTTTGACATTAACAGGTTATCACGGAGATAAGAAGGACGGTAAAATGTATACTCAAACCAGTGGTATCGTTGGTTCTAATAATGAACAAATTCTTCATCAGTTCGATGCATGGGCTGGATCTAGTGGAAGTCCAATGTATAATAGTAATAAACAAATTGTCGCAATACATGCTGGTGGCTATTCTAGTTATGATTATGCTGTTCGAATGAATGGAAAAGCTAAAAGTAATGTTGTCGCATGGGCGCATGACAAGAATTCTGATGGAACAATATATACTGGAGTCAATTATCAGACACATACTAAAAACTTTGGCTGGATGAACTTTGTGGCTAACGGCACTACTTCTGGGACAACAAAACAGAGCAGACAAGCTGAGGCTTTGCAAATCAAACTAAGTGGCTATTCAGGAGGGATTCAGTATCGATCCCACGTTCAAAGCAAAGGCTGGCTACCTTGGGTTTCAAATGGTCAGACAGCGGGAACCGTTGGTGAATCACGACGGTTGGAAGCTTTTCAAGTGAAGTTAACAGGAGCAATTGCCAACACACATCGCATTGAATACAGAGCTCATGTACAGAGCAAAGGGTGGTTGCCTTGGGTGAAAGATGGTCAGACAGCGGGAACGGTTGGAGAAGCCAGACAAGTGGAAGCGATCGAAATGCGACTTGTAAAAAAATAAAAACATTAGCAGTTTGATTATAATTGAAAACAGTGGATAAAGTAATGTAAATTACTTTCGTCCACTGTTTTTATCTACAAAAATAGTATTATGATAGCGATACATGAAAATATACTGCCGATTGAGTCAAAAATTAATGAAGTCTACTTTTTTAATGCTTAGACTGGTAAACTATGAGTAAGCTAAATGTATAAAGGAGAAAAGAACATGGAAGAATTAATTACAGAGCGGTTAAATATAAGAAGATTCACCGAAAATGATGGTCCATCCTTATTTAACTATTTATCTAAAGAAGAGGTGGTTCATTTCGAACCCTATCCCCCTTTTACAAAAGAGCAGTCGGATAAGGAAGCGCTGCGGCGTGCGCAGGATAAAAGCTTTTGGGCTGTTTGTCTGAATGATGGAACGTTGATCGGAAATCTCTATTTTTCTAAAGGTGAGTTTGATACTTGGATGATTGGTTATGTTTTCAATAATGAGTATTGGGGACAAGGCTATGCAACTGAAGCGGTAAATGCAATCTTTGACTATGGATTTCAGGAGTGGGGAGTGCGTCGGATAATTGCACTCTGTAATCCTCTAAATACTCCTTCATGGCAGCTGCTGGAACGGATAGGCATGCGTAGAGAAGGTGAATTGAAGCAGAATGTGTTTTTCAACATGGACGAACAAGGAAAACCTATTTGGCAGGATACTTATGAGTATGGTTTGCTTAAGAATGAATATATGAAAAATAAAGCGAACTCTTGAAAACTTAGGTAAAACAGGCGTTGTATTTTTACAAGCCTGTTTTTTTAATCAATAGCTGGTATGAATCCAGTAATGGCAGTCATTTTAAATTAAGAAATAAATACGCTTATTATTAGTAAGCATATTTGTTGTCATTTTATAAAAAAAGCTTATAATTTATTTCGTAAAGGTCAGTGAACGTCAAAGAAGATAGGGAGCTGCCTTTCAAATGAATATAGGAGGTTTGTAATTATGGCAAAAGAACATTATGACAGAAGTAAACCCCATGTAAATATCGGGACTATTGGTCACGTCGATCATGGGAAAACAACATTAACCGCTGCAATCACTACAGTATTAGGGAAAAAAGGCCTGGCAAACCCCCAGGATTATGCAAGTATTGATGCAGCTCCTGAAGAACGTGAACGTGGTATTACCATTAATACTGCCCATGTCGAATATGAAACTGAAAAACGGCATTATGCCCATATTGATGCACCAGGGCACGCAGATTATGTGAAAAATATGATTACTGGCGCTGCTCAAATGGATGGAGCGATTTTGGTTGTTTCTGCAACAGATGGACCAATGCCTCAGACTAGAGAGCATATTCTACTTTCACGTCAGGTTGGCGTAAAATACTTAATCGTATTTTTGAATAAAACAGACCTGGTCGATGACGACGAGTTGATAGATCTAGTAGAGATGGAAGTCCGTGAGTTATTAAATGAGTATAATTTTCCAGGTGATGATACACCGATTATTAAGGGTTCTGCTTTGAAAGCAATTGAAGGAGATCCTGCTGCTGAAGCCGCAATTCTTGAATTGATGGATACAGTTGACAGCTATATACCGACTCCGAAAAGAGACACAGACAAGCCGTTATTATTGCCGGTTGAAGATGTATTTTCTATTACTGGCCGGGGAACTGTTGCTTCCGGTCGTATCGACCGTGGTCAAGTAAAGGTTGGCGATGAAATCGAAATCGTTGGTATTAAGCCTGAAACTCAAAAAGCTGTAGTTACTGGTATTGAAATGTTTCGTAAAACACTAGATTACGGAGAAGCTGGGGACAATGTTGGTATTCTCCTGCGCGGAATAACTCGGGATGAAATTGAGCGTGGTCAAGTTATTGCAAAACCGGGCTCTATCACTCCCCATACCAAATTCAAAGCAGAAGTGTATGTATTGACGAAGGATGAAGGTGGTCGTCATACGCCGTTCTTCACAAACTATCGTCCACAATTTTACTTCCGCACGACAGATGTAACTGGGGTTGTAGAGCTTCCGGAAGCCGTTGAGATGGTTATGCCGGGTGACAACGTAACGATTGACGTTGAACTAATTCATCCTATCGCTGTTGAACAAGGAACAACCTTCTCTATTCGAGAAGGCGGCCGAACTGTCGGTTCAGGTATTGTCACTGAAATCGAAAAATAACGAATTTAAGCAAAAGGTTATAACAGAAGCTTCAATTCATAAAAAAACAAGCAGGTACTAATTTCAGTACTTGCTTGGTTTTGTTATTTAATAATAAGCATTTTCTATGCATATGTTTTCTATTGTATTTTGATTTGGAAGCTAGTCAAAGGAAATAGCTCATTTTAAGCTTTTACTGTATTTAAACCGAAGTATTTGTCTTAAAAAAATAACCCTTTCTGATTCCTATCCAAGCTTTCTGAGCGAATCGTCAGCAGCAGTTCTTCCAGCGCCGAAATAAAGGTAACTCCTATCAATAACAGCCCAACCTTTTCTATGCCCAATGTTAGATAAAGAAGAGGAGCACAAAATAACAATAATCCGCTAAGCTTATTGAGCCAAGTATGTAGACTTGAAAATTTTCGATACTTTTTAAAACCGACAAGATAGGCACTCATTCGAATAATGATAATTAAAATCCCCCAGTAAAGAAAGTAAGGTGGAAGGGTTACTGCAGGAATAACCTTGAAGCAAACAATGACTAAAAAGAAAATATCGGCAAGACTGTCTAACAGTGCACCGGTTGAAGTAGCTGTATTTGTTGCTCTTGCAACATAGCCGTCAAGCATATCACTAATCCCGCAGGCTGCGTATAAAATAAAAAATGAGACTGAAAATGGATTAGTAAACAAAATAAAAAATGTTAGGAAAAATCTTAAACTAGTTAGAATATTTGCTGCATACTGAATAACTATCACCTCGCGAGCTTTTTAGTCAGTATAACAAATTTTTAGCTTGTGTACTGATAGTCTTGTATTTTTTTTAAAGGTAGCTGTCAATGTTCAACATCTATTAAAAAAATATATATAATATTTTTCTCTCTTAATAAAAAAATATTCTAGCTTTTCAAAGCTTTTTTCTGCAATACAAACGAATAGATTACTCTGTTTTTTATTATTTGTAGTGCTGAAAAAATGTATAGTGGTACTCCTGTTTTTACAATAAAGTTATATATTTTGAAAATTGTAAATGTCTTTTACTAAATTTCTATGCTATAATTTCAAAAAATGTAGCGGAGGAGTTCATATGGAATGTAAAGTGATACAGGTGGATGCCTTTACCAGAAAACCAGATCAGGGTAATCCTGCTGGTGTGATTTTGAACGGCGATGACTATACTGAAGAAGAGATGCAGAAAATCGCAAAGGAAGTAGGGTTTAATGAGTGTGTATTTGTCTGCAGCAGCGACAAAGCAGACGTGCGGCTTCGTTATTTCACCCCTGGGCATGAAACACCCTTGTGTGGTCATGCAACTATGGGAGCCATGTTTTTATTATCTGAACAAAAACAAGAAGATTATCAGTGGTCTGTAGAAACTCTGGCGGGTGTTATTCAGGTTGATTATGAAACTACGACACAAGAGATGACTATGCAGCAGGCTGATGCACAGTTTATACCGTTTAACGGAGATAAAGAAAGCTTATGTAGAGTAATGGGGATAAGTAGTGACAGCTTAGTTGAAGATTTGCCGATTGTCTATGGCAATACAGGTTCATGGACATTGATTGTTCCTGTAAAGGAAGGCGCAGTTTTAGATCAAATGATTCCGCAGACCGCAGCATTTCCAACTGTTCTGAAAGAAATGCCAAAATCATCAATTCATCCATTTGCGGCTTCTAAAAATGAAGGGACTTATGTTGCCCGCCATTTCTCTTCACCGTTTTCCGGAACGATTGAAGATTCTGTGACTGGAACAGCTTCTGGGGTGATGGGCGCGTATTTGCTGGCGTATGATCGACCGCTTAAAAAGCAGCAGATGATTACTGTTGTACAAGGGAAGCATGTGGGGCGAGAAGGACAGTTAACGGTCCTGGCTGAACAAGAAGGTGATAATGTATATCATGTTTCCATTACTGGAACTGCCTGTCGAAATAAAGAAATGACAATCTCCTTGTAATTGCTGAAAATAGAATTTAAAATACCCTATCGTTGTTAGATAAGATAGGGTATTTTTAGTTGAGTAAGATGATTAACTACTTATTTTTTTGTTATTTCTTTAATAAAAAATAATTCTGTAGGTTGTTCATGACCAGGTACTGTAATAAGTAACCCGCCGGCATCGGAATAGCCTAGCCTTCGATAAAAATGCTGGGCTTCTTCATCTGCTCGTGTAGATGTCATAATGAATGCATAGCCATATCGCTGCATTTCACTTTCCCAGTAGTCCATCAGCATTTTTCCATAGCCGCTGCGCTGATACGATTGATCAATAAAAAGTAGTGTACAAAAAGGTGTATCATCCCAAAAAAGATTATAGCGCAACAATCCAACCGGTTGATTATTATCTAATAAAACATAGCCTCGTTTATCTCTGATTTTCCTTTCAAATTCAGTTTCTGACAAGTGCTGATCTAATTTGAACCAGAAAAGCTGATCTTCTTTTTGTACATGTCTGATATGTATCATAGTAACCACCTTAATAAGCATTTGGTTTCCTTGATTATAGCAAAGGAAAGCTGGAAGAAAAAGCAGAGGGCAGTTAATAATCACAGTCTGCTTTTTATTTTTGCTAAAATTCGGATAAATAGTAGAGCCAAAACACTTATCCGGACTGAGACGTAGCGGACAAGTGTTTTGGCTTCTGCGAAAATAAGTCGTATGTTCACCGATACAGACCGTCGTTAATACTTAACGTTGATATCGGTTTTTCAATATACGTTTAATTCCGTGAATTTTTTTCTGATTTCCGTCAATTGGTGCATTATCAATAATTAGCAGAGCAATCATCACATAGATGATGGAACTATCCCGTGAATACAGAGTATAGCGTGGAACCCAATCAGAGGCATACTTATTTTTGTAGGCACGTAGACCTTGAAATGAGTAGAAGGTAGAGCCGAAATTATAGACAAGAAAGGCGATGCGCTCCTGAATAAAGCTTTTTCTCGACGTACCAACATTGGCTAAGGGAGCCATCCCCATATTAAAATATTCAATACCGTTGTTTTTCATATCGTTGAAAATTGAAATGAACAGAAAGTCCATAACGCCTGAAGGCGCATCTTGTCTGTAGCGCATTAAATCAATGGTTCCTTCTTTTTTAGTATATGTCGGCATAATATTCGCAAAGGCGATGATCTCATCTTTTTGGTTTTTAACAACAGCAATATCTGACAACTGCAGGTACTCCTCTGAAAAGAATCCTAGAGAAAATCCTTTCTCTTTTCGGTTTCCCAGCCACTCATCAGAAACAGAGCGTAATTCAGCTATTGTTTCAGGAAGAAAAGGCGGAGATAGAATGTCAAAGCGATACATTTCTTTTTCAAAACGATTCATTACAGCTCGGTCGGCTCGCCTTTTTTTCCCGGATAAACTAAAGGACACTAAGTCAACGTGAGCCTCTTCCCCCATTTTGATAAAGTCATAGCCATATTCATGAAGCAGCATGACTAATGACTCAGATACCTCGTAGAATACTGGTAAATAGCCCCACAAATCAGCCTCATGAATGAACTGCTGAATTGCTTCAGGAAAATCCTCTGAGTTACCTGAAGGATCGCCCATTACGACACACTTATTATTGTAGGTTTTGAATTGAAGTAGGACGGTTTCTTCACCAGCAGTATTTGAATAAATGTACATATTTTTGTCATTCAGAAAAACCAGCTGGCTGTCCGTATTTCCTCCATAATTATTCAGGAGAGCCAAGGCTCGCTTTTTATCCAAGGGTTCACCAATTTGGTGCTTGTTTCCTTGAAGATAACGAATAAAGATGAAAATGAAAAAAGTAATAAGCAAAATTCCTAGCAGACCAGAAAACCAGATTTTTTCTGATGGGAATAAGAAAAATGAAATAAACCGCCGATGATGATGGGGAAAAGACGGTAGATTGTATACCCCAATCACAGCATAGAGCAAGGCAAGTACAGCAAAGAGAATCCCGTCAAAGGTTCTCATTTCCCAAGAATAAACAAATTGTTTTCTGTAAAGTTCTTTTTTTGAGGAAATAACAAAGATAAGCAACAGAGATAAAAGGATAATCACGCTCCAGCTTAAATCTTTAAACAAAGTATATAACAAGGTGATAAGAATTAACGCAATTGCGGGAATATACGCCCGACTGACTCTTGCAGCGAGTCCACGGCCAATAATCAGTAGAGAAAAGCCTAATATAATGGCAGGAAATTGTGTTAATAAATGAAAAGACCAAGGATTTAGCTGCTTGAGCCAGTGAAATTGTGTAAATGCTTCCGGAATTGTAGCTGAAAGAACAATCATAATGCCGGAAAAATAGACAAGAACGACCAGCAGCTTATGACTTACTTCAATAGCCAGCTCCCTGGGAACACCAGAATAGCGATGATTAAGCGTGTGACTTAGATTTTTTACGAAAAACACGACGCCGATTAAAAATGGGATAATGTAATAAAATAGACGGAACAACAAGAGCCAAACAATGACTGTCTCACGGGGAATCCCTAATGAAGACAGACCGAGAATCATCATAATATCAAAGCTGCCTAGTTCACCAGGAATCATAGAGACAATTCCGATAACAGAAGCAGCGATAAATAATGGAATAACTTGTGAAGGGTGGAAAGATATACCCATAAGTGAACCAATGAGCAGAAAGCTTAGCAGCACTCCTGTCCATTCTAGAAATGAAGTCAAAATCAACTGAAGGCGGGAAGACATAGGGATATCGCCAATGTATTCATCTTTTCTAACCATTGTAAGCAGCAGCACAATTGGAAAATATAAGCCCCCGCCAATTAGCCAAATACTATACTGTTCTAAATAAGGATTTTTTCCGCCAAGTGTGACTAAAAGAAAAGAAATCAAACTGTAAATTGATAAACCTGCCAAAAGAAAAATCAAAATTTTTGATAAGGCCTTTACTACTTTTTTTCCATCTGTTTCTTTGCCGTAAAATTCGGAACGCAGGCCGATACTAACCAAACCGCCAAAGCCAGCAATATTGTTGATTGAATTAATCATCCAGCTTGTTTCCAATAGGTAGGCGGGGGCAACTTTTTGCTCCAGTGTCCGATTAAGTACAATATCATACCCAAACATCGGAACAACAGCGAGTAAACCAATCCCCAGCATCAATAGAAGCTTCCAAAAAGGCAGCGTCTGAAAAATAGCTCCTAATTGCTCAAAAGATATGGTTTTACCAATAGCCAATAGCTCACTGACTACAATAAATAAAACAGAAATAATAAAAATCATTTTAATAAGACCTAAACGCTTCTTGAACCATTGAATAATTGATTTCATAAATTCACCTGCTTTTCTAATAGAAATGAAAGTACGTTTTTGTTAAAAAGGTTGGGATCTTTTCGCGCGAATAGATGGCCTTGACCAGGAATCAAAACAAAAGAAGCCTTGGGAATCTTCTCTGCTAAATACATCGAGTGAGTTAGTTTAATGACATCTTTTTTTCCAACAATTACCAAAGTCTTAGCTGAGATGCGTTCCAAGTCGCGCTCCGTGATACCGATATCCCTTAGCATTAAATGCGTAATAACTGCTCGTTTTCGCCATTTAGAGGAGTAAATGCCTAGTAGCCGAAACCAAAAGTATTCTAGATAGACGCTGATTTGACTAAAAGGAGTTAATCCTTGAAATTCAGTATTTCCAGCATTTAAAATTAAATGTTTGACCATTGCCGGATGGCTGGCAGCAAAGTAGATTGCTAGATTAGCTCCGTCGCTAAAGCCTAGAATATTTAGAGAGTGAATATTCTCCTGGGCTGTGATAAGATAAAGGTCATCAGATAACAAATCAAAAGAAAGCTTGTCTTGTGTATTGGTTGAACGACCGTGTCCGCGGAGATCAATTGTATAGACTTTGAAATAACGGCTTAAAACAGGTACCTGATAGCTGAAATAATCGCTGCTTCCCCCATTTCCATGAAGAAGAAAAAGCGGTGTGCCAGTACCTGTTGTTTCATAAAAGATTTGACTTCCATCTGCGGTTGTTACAGTGTTTTTTTTCGTCATTTTATTCATCACCTGTCAGTAACAGTATAGTCAGTTTTTCATTATTTGAGAAATAATATGGATATAAGCCGAATCGTTTTGATAATGTTAAAGAATTTTAAAGAATAGATCTTCTTTCAGCTTTTTTTTGATAGGTAAAGTATGATAGTAAATATTTCCAGTAGTTTGGAGGATTCAACTGACCAATTATGAAAATCTTAAAAAGAGCAGCAATTGTTATTCTTAGTTTGATCGTAATTATTTCATTATATATGGGTTACAAGATTCGGGGAAATGTACAGCAGGTTATTCGCTATGAGAGTCAGGTAGAAGCAGCAGCCGAGGAGAACGGCATACCAGAATATAAAAATCTGATTCTGGCAATTATTTATACAGAGTCGAAAGGACGTTCAGCTGATTTAATGCAGAGCAGTGAAAGCGTCTATGGTCAGCAGGAGGTAATTGATGATCCAATCGAAAGTATAAAGTATGGTGTTAAGTTTCTAGCAGAAGCAATTCAGCAGAACAAAGAGGCTGGGAATGATCTTTGGACAGCAGTACAGGCGTACAATTTTGGCTTGGAATATATTCGTTTTGTTAGCCAAAACGGCGGTAGGAATACGGTGGCTCTTTCAGAAGAATATTCAAAGGATTTTTTATCTCCACTGCTTGGAAATGATAGCGGAGAAACGTATAGCTATTATCGCTTTCAATCAATTTTTCACAATGGTGGATTTCTTTATAAAAATGGCGGTAATATGTTTTATGCTGAAATTGTAAAAATGAATCAGAATTTTATTAAATGGTTTGGCTAGTGAAAGGAAGAAGCTTGGGAAGTGTTGTAGTTTTTTCTGAGAAATACCAGGAAGCATATGCAGCTAGTTTGATAAGTACTCAACAACAAGCTAAGTTAGAAAAGCCAAATTTTAGTCGAACAGATTTGAATGGATAGTATCATTAGACAACAATAGTGTCTTTTTACAAACGGCTTCTACGCAAGGAATGGCAAGATAAAAACTAAATAAACGCTTAGAGCTTGGAATCAAAAGCAGAGAATTTCTGGTTTTGTTTCAGGTTCTTTTTTTTGGAGGATGAGCGTCCTGGTGATTTAGACATTTTGATATGTATAAAACTCTACATGAGACCTACTAAAAGATACTGCCGAAAATTCTTTAAGGAATTTTCAGCAGCACAGAACAGTATCGAGCGTACAAAAACGGAAACTGTTGTCTAAGAATGATTAGTTTTCAGCCTGCAAAATAAACAGCGAGGCATCCTTGTTCATAAACATATTTTTTCCATGATAGAATGTTTCCATTTGTATATTCTTGAAGCCAGCTTGCTCTGCAATGTGAATCAATTCCCTATGAGAAAAGCCGTTGTGAACATCTGGGTGCTGAATGCTTTCCTCTTTGTCAAAATCAACGATAACCAATTTGCCGCCTGGGTTAATTAAGCTTTTTAGAAGTGAAAAAACAGCAGCTGTATCAGGGATATGCAGCAATACCTGAGATAAGTATACAAAGTCGGCTGATATACCTTTTGAATCTAAAAATAAATCCTGATGGAGCAGGGTAATTGAGTCGATTTTTTGCTGATCAATTTTCTTGCGGGCAATTTCCAGCATGTTTCCGGATGTATCAACAAAAATCATTTGACTGAATAAGTCAATAAGCTGTAGTCCCACCAAGCCTGTTCCGCTGCCAAAGTCTAATGCAGTATCGTATTCGCCGGTTTTAACTGTTTGGCGAATTTTGTCAGCGATTTGTTCTGCAATCTGTAATCGTTCTGGTGAGTCGTAGTGATTTGCTATTTGTTCAAATTTATTCATAGTTATTTTCAGCCTCTCTTAAAGTATCCTTGTTAGTATCAGACATTATCATATCATAGTATCGCAGGAAGAGTTGAGCTGATGGATTGCTAAATAATTAGACAAGACCGTAAAGGAAAGTTTAAGGAATGCACTTGTTTTTTAATAATTTCTTGCAGTTCTTTTCTTGAACAAGTAAACTAGAGAAGGTGTGATTTTAAACTTGAGTGAGGAAAGTAGGGATTCTGTGTCATTAAATAAATTAGAGCTGAAAAAAGGGTTAACTGCTCAGGAGGTTAACAGTCGGATGCAGCAGGGGCTGCAAAATGACTATGAGGAAAACGTAGCGAAATCAACTAAGGATATTATCTATGATAATGTCATGACGCTGTTTAACTTTTTGAACTTTGGAATAGCCCTTTGTTTATTAGCAGTAGGAGCATACTCCAATCTGGCTTTTCTAGCAATTATTTTAGTAAATATGAGTATGGGGATTTATCAGGAAATTCATGCTCGGAACTTAGTTCAAAAGCTTTCTATTGTCGCTAAAGAAGAAGTTACAGTTATCCGGGATGGTATACAGCAGTCCATTAATACCAAAGAGTTGGTTATGGATGATATTGTTGTAATTTCTGCCGGTGAGCAAGTTCCTTCTGATATGCAGGTAATTGATGGTAAAGCTGAGGCAAACGAAGCGCTATTGACAGGAGAATCTGATTTAATTGAAAAAACAGAAGGCGATACACTGCTTTCTGGAAGCTTTTTGTCTAGCGGTCAGGTATATGCTCAGGTTATTCATGTGGGCGCGGAAAATTATGCGGTAAAGATTACCTCTGAAGCAAAAGTGCACAAGCCGATTCGTTCTGAACTGATTCAATCAATTCGGAAGGTATCAAAATTCACTAGTTTTGTCATTATTCCATTAGGTATTATTCTATTTGTAGAGGGCTATTTTATCCGTGAATCTGGGATGAAGGGTTCTGTAGTTGCATCTGCTGCTGCCTTGCTTGGTATGCTCCCTAAAGGATTGGTTCTTCTGATTAGTATTGCCCTGACTACGGGTGTTATTAAACTGGCGAAGAAACGAATTCTTGTACAGGATATGTATGCAATGGAAACGTTAGCTCACGTAAATACATTATGCTTGGATAAAACAGGGACAATAACAGAAGGAAAAATGAAAGTACAGCATACAGCGATTTTAAATCCGCTGTTTAAAGAGAATTTTCCTTTAATCATTGGCAGTTACTTGGCTGAGAGTACAGACAATAATATTACGATGCAGGCGATTAGAGATCATTTTGAATTATCCAACCGCTATGGTGCGGTTAATGTTCTGCCGTTTTCTTCTGAAAGAAAATGGGGAGCAATTCAGTTCAATGAAATTGGGACAGTCGTTTTAGGTGCGCCGGAAAAGCTGTTTAGTGAAGACCGTTTGCCCCAGGAAGTATTTGAGGCGCAGGAACAGGGATACCGGGTTTTAATGATGGGAATTTCTGAACATGGTGTGCTGGATGAGAACGAACAGCTGCCATATCTGGAACAGCTGGCATTGTTTGAAATCGATGATCCGATTCGTCAGAACGCTAATGAAACACTTGCTTATCTGCGTGAGGAAGGGGTTGATCTCAAGGTGATTTCCGGAGATAATCCCGTAACTGTTTCTAATATTGCTCGTCGCGCAGGACTGTACGGATATGAATCTTATATTGACTTGTCTACGAAACAGACAGAAGAGGAAGTTCGTCAGGCTGTTCATGAGTATACAGTCTTTGGTCGTGTTTCGCCGCAGCAGAAGCGGACAATTGTCAGAGAACTGAAAGACAATGGTCGTGTTGTGGCAATGACTGGGGATGGTGTAAATGATGTGCTGGCTCTTCGGGAAGCCGATTGCAGTATTGCTATGGCTGAAGGAGATGGCGCTACCCGCCAGATTTCTAATTTGGTACTACTGGATTCTGATTTCACAACATTGCCGGATGTCCTATTCGAAGGACGCCGGGTAGTGAATAATGTCACTCGTGTTGCCAGTGTCTTTTTCATTAAGACGATTTACTCGCTGATTTTATCGCTTATTTGTGCAGTTACAGCAATTGCTTTTCCGTTTATTCCAATTCAAATTACTTTGATTGATTTGGCCATTGAGGGATATCCGGCGTTCTTCCTTTCCTTTGAAGAAGATAAGAGACGAATTAAAGGTAAATTCTTACCAACAGCTCTGAAAAATGCAGCTGTAAATGCAGTACTGGTTGTGGTGAATATTGTTGCAGTCTATCTAATAGCGGAAAATCAAGGCTTTAATCATTTGGATACGACAACATTAATGTACTATCTTTTGATTGGTATTAGCTGTATGGCTGTTGTACGTGCCTGCCTGCCTCTGAATCCTTTGCGCATCTTCCTGATTGTAACAACTATTGGAGGAATTTATGTAGCAGCTATGCTGTTCCATCATATTTTGGAGGTTGGTTTCCTAACAAGTGCAACCTTACCAATTTTTGCTGTGATGATGCTGGCAAATATTGTTATTCGGGCATTAATCGGCGTATATACAATGAAGAAGAATAATTTAGCGATTAAAGATTTATAAAATTGTTAAAAGAATAACTAGAAAAAGAGAACTCTGCAGGAATTAACTATTCTTCTGCAGGGTTCTTTTTTGCTTTACTTACGAAAGGATACGCTTATTTTTTACTTTCTGTGGCTAAAGACATCTAGTTTTCAAAGATTTAATACTATATAATTAAATTGTTAGATAAAAAAAGCGAATTATTATCGCTGTATCAGTAAAGTGATAGAGCAAGCGAAACGAAAATTAACTAAATTTACTGAAATTCAGTACCTTAATGGTGAGATAACTAACATAGGTTAGCACAGTTAGTTAAGTAGTAAGCGCTATTTTTAAATAGGGATTGCATATAAAGAAGTTAGCTTAGTCTATTGTAAAAGAAGGATAAGCGAATCAAAATTAAACTGTTTTTGACGGTTTTATTTACTAAGTTCTGATTAGAAGACAATATGATGATGGCTGGCGAAAAACGAAACTGGTTACAGAGGAAAATGCGCTCTGCAATATGAGTAGCTGGGTTTATAACAGTTTGCCTTTTAGTATAGGTAACCTTAGAAACAGAATTCTGTTTCTAAGGCAGGAAATTACAGATGGAGGAGATACAATGACGATTAAAAATGATGCAGGAGCTGCAGCAGCAATCGGCGGCGCACTTGCCAGCAAAGCAATTAGCGATAAAGGGGTCATTCAATATGCAGAAGAAAGTAATTTAACCGCTGTCGGAACAGGAAAAGAACGCGGAGAATCGGCTGGACAGGCAGTTGCTTCCTACCGTACGTTGTTAGTTGGCGATGCACAAAAAATTTCATCTTTAGGACAGGAATTTGCTGGTTTGGATCAGGCATTAGCTGGAAAAATGAACTAGTCTTTTTAGGAGGAAATTATAATGGATAGTGAACAACTGTTAAAAAAGGAGCTGCAGGAAATAGAGGAAGAACGCTATCAGGCGGAAAAGCTGGAGAGTGAAGTGCTCTCAGAAGAAGAATATTTTTTTGAAGACATGACTCAGCGTGTTCATAGTGTTTATGAAAGCCAGGAACAGTGGGGACAAGACCCGATGATGGGGTATCTATTTGAGGAACAGGCTGATTTATTGCGGCAAGTACAACAGAACCGTCAGGACTTTATGGATACCTGGGTAACAGAGATGAAGACATATAAGCAAAAGCTTTCAGATCAAGAAGACCACTGTACAGAGAAGCTTTACAAGGAAAGACAAGGGGAAATAAAGGAGGAAAACTAATGGGGTTGTTGGTAAAACCTAGTGAAGTCAAACGGCAAACGACAAGCATGATTACGGCTCTGCAAAAGGATGCTGATTCAATCGATCAGGTGCTGCCGTCTATAGAAGAATTTTCAGGAAATCCAGCTTTAGGCGGTGGTGCCTGGGAAGGGATGAAGGCGCAGCTTTCAGGCCACTGCGCAGTAATTCAGGGATTGATTTTAGCAATGGAAAGTATGATGTCCGATAGCGAATCTTTGGCAGGAGCTGTTGGAGATGAAGAACTGGATGAAGATAAGCTTCAAAAAGAGATAGAAAAGCTGGAGAAGAATAATGCTTCCTACAGTACATCAATTGCTTCTTATCAGCAGAAAATAAGAAATTTGTCTTACCAGTCAATTGGTATGGGGACACTAAATGAGGGCTTAAAGAATTACTATAGTCAGCAAATCAGCAGTACAAAAAAGCTGATTGACTTGAATAAAGAAGCGATTGAAAAGCTGCAGAAAAAACTGGAAACTCTGTACGAAATGGAAAGTGCCACTTCTGGGCTGTATGGAGAGGCAATGTCGCTGTATGACTTATCCCAGCAGGGAATGACTGCTTTAGGCAACAGCTGGACTGGTAGTGGATTTTCATTGCCAAAGGATAGTATGTGGCAAAAACAGCTGGAAAATAAATGGAGTACAAGTGAAACAAGAATTATCCGGCAATTAAAAAAAGAGGGCTGGGATGATCCAGCTATTGAGAAATTTAAAGAGTATTTAAACGAGAAAACAAAGGGATTAAGTGGGGAGGAGCTTATTCAGAAGCTAAATGGAATTCTTGAAGAAACCTATTTAGTAGGATCAGATGTCTATGAAATATTGTTTGATGGATCAGAGCTGCCTGATAAAAAGAAAATCGAATTGGTGCTGAAGCAGATGGGTGGTTATTTAGATGAAAATGGCGACTTGGCTTTTAAAGAACCTTGCCGATTCAAATTTGATCCGAATATGCCGCCAGGCGGCAGTTTCTTAGATAAGTTTTCAAAAACTGTTCAAAATGCTTTCCCAGAGGGATTGACTGTTAAGGATGAGGATAAGAAATTAAGCTCAGTTGAACTAAAGAAAAAATACTCGCTAGAAACAATGCTCCATCAATTTAGAAACACTCTGGATCAGAATAACATTGCTTATGTTCAGCGCTATAAAAAAGAGCATGGATTAAGCAGTGATGAAGAGGCAATCAAAGCAATTCTAGGTGAAGATGGCTGGATGTACAGAGATTCTCGTTTTCATAATAGAGGATTAGTAGGTGAAGATATCGATTTTGGCGACTTGACTAGTAAAAATTTATTGAATAAAGATGGCTTTAATAAATTACTTGAATCGAATGGTTTTAATCGAAAAATTTTATCTGATGATTATCACAGTGAGTTTATTATTGATGAGAAGGGGAATCTTGTTAGTCAATGGGGAAACAATAATAATAAATATGATCAGAATAAGGGGATAGTCAACGGAGAGTCATTTAATTACGGGGCAAAACCAGAAGAAAATGATAGTCATCAAGTATTAGATGTAGATTCACCGGCCTTTTTCGATACTGAAGTTCGGAAGGAGCTTAAGGATGATTGGAGATATCCTGAAAAGAATGATTATTTTAAACAGATTAGAGAACAAGCAGAAAATGGGAAACAATTTAAAAAATAAGAATACAAGGGGTCGGCAATGAACAATAAAAAAAGAATAACGATGTTAATTTTTGTTTTAACAGTTTTATTGTTTTCAGGCTGTACAATTAAGTCGAAATCTGAAAATAAATCAGCGATAAATGACTTTCTAAAAACATTTCAAATGAAACAACTAAAAACAGAAGACGCCGAAAAGTTGCTGCCTGAAAAAATTGATTTGCCTATCAATGAAAAAGATTTCAGCTACGAATATGTAGATGCTAAAGTGATAAATAATCAGCTATATATTATTTTGGCGAGTGAAAAAGTGGATTCTGAGACTATTTCTACAGAGAAGCGTTATCAAAAGTCCAAGTTGATGACCTATGACTTTCAGAAGCAGTCTTTTGAAGAGGTGCAAATCGGTAATACAGATAATACTATTTCATTCGAATGTATTCTTAAGGATACTGTTTATTTACGTTATCAATCCGGAAGCTATAAAGAAAATACTGAACAGTTAGGTCTTCTCGAATTAAATCCCGCAACAAACAAAACAGTCGACAAAATAAAATTAAATTCCAAGCTTAAAGATTTTGTTATTGTCGGGAATGATATTTATCAACTTTATAACGATGAGAAGAATGAGGAAGCTATCATTCAAAAATCAGATTTTGAGTCTATGAATATGGAACAGGAATTTGAAAAAAGCGATTCGGAATTCAGCAAACTAAAATCAATGATGGATAAATCCAAAGCGGGCTATTCTTATGATTATACTTTCTTTAATGCCATAGAAGATGGAAACTACACCAGTTGGACCATGGAATCAGGAGAGAAAAATACATTGTTTAAAGCAAATAGTTTAGAAGCTGGTCAAAGATTGGCTGATGAAAAGTTTTTAGAAATAATCGATTTTTACCCAGGAGGTAGAAGTGGTGAGGATCCGCCGATGCATTTTTTAACCTTGTATAATTTGCCTGAACAAGAGCAGGTTCTTTTGTACGACGATTTATATATAAACAGAACAAAGGAATTTCAGAACAGCTACACAACTCCAGCAAACCAAACCCATTTTTTAATTAAAGACTTCAAAGGAGATTGGGCACGATATCATATTGAAGAAAATGTGCTAATTAAAGAGTCGATTCCAGATACAGAAAACTTTGCTACAACCATGGCGATGAATAATGGCTGGTTTTTCCTAAGTGATGGAAAGACGATTTTGCTGATAAAATGAGCGTATAACTTGATGGAAAAGGAAAATTAGATATGACTGTTAAAAAAATAGTACTTATAAGCAGTTTAGCTTCCACAATTATTATTGGTGCAATATTTCTATTTTCTCTTTATAGTTTCAATGAAGAAAAAAAGATTTGGGAACATTTATCAAAAAAAGAAGCGGATTTCCTGTTGAGAAAAGAAGATGGTGTCTATACTAATACGGATGGCTATTCTATGAGTGCAACAGACTATAGCCTTTTGTATTATTTAGCTATTAACGAAAGTGGCAATGACACGGAAATTTATACGAAAAAAAGTGAAAAAAAGGATTTCTGGTACATCACTCGTTCAACTACAACCAATGGAGAAGTTGAAATAGACTATGTAATCTTTGAAACGTCAGCCTTTTTAGCAAAAGATGTTTCAGAAAAAGAATTTAAGCAAGCTATCAAAAAAGATAAAGGACTAAGCTTTTCTAAAGACCAAACACAAACCACAATCGAACCTTTATACGTTAAAAAGTATGTTGATTGAAATCTGAATAGAAAAGGTAAGGAGAATGAAGCCGACTGAAAAATAAGATGATTATCAATGGAAATGGTAAAAAATGGAGCAAAAACCAAAGATATCTATTAATTTTATTGATAGCTATTATATCTCTTTCGGGATGTAATTTAGCAAATACTAGTGTGAACGAAGAAGTCACGACATCTGAATTTTTAAAAACATTTGAAATGAAACGGTTAAATACTGAAACGTCTGAGGAACTTATCCCAGAAAAATTAGAGATACCAAATGATTTTGAAATATCAAAAAATGATTACATTGATGTGAAGAGTGTTGGAAATAAGCTATATATTATCACAGGTAAAGATTTATCTGATAATTTAAGCTATGAAACAATGACATTATTTAGTTATAACCTAGAAACTAAAAACTATCAGACGATAATATCAAAAGATGAGGATGTTAGTATCTCATTTGAGTATGTTGAAAATAGCAAAATCTATATTAGAAAATATGATTCAACAGATATGCATTTGGGGTTAGTAGAGCTCAATACAGAAACAGATAAAATCGTTGAAAAATTACCAATGGGTGATTGGGAAGATTTTGTTATTATTGGCAAGAGAATTTTTACACTGGAATCACAAAATGATGAGAAAATTCAAGAATTTGATTTCTTAACCATGGAAAAAAGGACCAGTTATGAAAAATCAAATACTCAATTTGAGGAAATCAAGCAGCGCATGAATAGTTGGGAAAATGGTTACAGTTTTGATTATTCATATTACCATTCAATCAAAGGAGAAGGGCTTTTTTCTTGGGACATGAAAACAGGAGATGCAACTCTTTTGACTGAAACAAATGCTAAAGATGTTGGCCAACGATTAGGTGATAATATTTTATTGCAAAACCATCAATATTATAGTGATGAAATGAGTGGCGAAGAAAATGCATTGGAGATAGTAACTGCTCTGGATTTAGCAAATCAAAAAGAATATTTTCTTTTTGATGATTCTGAGGTTTTTTTGCATAGTAATCATTCCTTGAAAATTCCTAATGAAACAGCAACACCTGCAAATAATCATTACTTTATTGCCCAAGACTTTCAAAGTAATTGGGCACGCTATCATATGAAAGAAAGCGTGCTTATTAAAGAGCCGATTCCGAATACTGAAAACTTTAAGACCACAATGGCGATGAATAATGGCTGGTTTTTCCTAAGTGATGGAAAGACGATTTTGCTGATAAAGTAAAACGGATTAAGAACGCAACGAATCACATTGGGAATATCCAAGCGCATCTATGTGATTATCACGAAAAATGACAATGGGTTTCTCAAAGTGTAGATAACTTGAATTAAATCGATTTTGTGGTACAATAACTATGTGTAATTGTGTCATTTGAAGACGTACTGAAAGCAAATGCAGATCAGTGCGTCTTTTTACCGACTGTTCACATTCACATGAATCAGTGATTTTGCTCTTTGGAGGTGAGAATAGTGGCACAAAGAATCCCTCAGGAAGTTATTGATGAGGTGCGTCAGCGGACGAATATTGTTGAGATTGTTGGTCAGTATGTTCAGCTAAAGAAATCAGGCAAGAACTATATGGGGTTATGTCCGTTTCATGAAGAACGTTCCCCGTCCTTTTCAGTGGCTGAAGACAAGCAAATATTTCATTGTTTTGGTTGTGGAAAAGGTGGAACTGTTTTTAATTTTGTACAGGAAATCGAAGGTATCAGCTTTCCAGAATCTGTTCAGAAGATTGCAGAGATGGAAAACATCCCTTTGCAGATTGATTTATCCAATCATATGGACCAAAGCAATACCGGCGATCCGAAGCGAAGACAGCTTCTGGAGATGCACAAAAAAGCATCGGAACTTTACCACCACGTGTTAATGAATACTCAAATTGGCGAAACAGCGCTAAACTATCTGTTGGAACGAGGATTGACCAGAGAAATCATCGAAGAATTTCAAATAGGGTTTGCCCCTCAGAAAAGAGATTTCCTTAGCCAAGTGTTTGCCAATGAAAAAATTGATGATTCTTTTTTTCAGGAATCTGGTTTATTTATTCAAAGGGATAGTGGAGAATTTCTTGATCGTTTTTATCAAAGAATTATGTTTCCAATTAGTGATGCACAAGGAAAAATCATTGCTTTTTCCGGACGTCTATTAAAGACAGACAGTTTTTCCGGAGAAGATATGCCTAAATACTTAAACAGCCCAGAGACGAGTTTGTTCAACAAGCGGGATACGCTGTTCAATTTTAATCTTGCACGGAAAGAGATTCGAAAAGAGAATACAGTATTTCTTTTTGAAGGCTTCATGGATGTGATTGCTGCCTGGCAGTCAGGGATTAAAAGTGGCGTGGCTTCAATGGGAACTAGTTTGACAAATGAACAAATCCGACAGCTTGAGCGGGCAGCGGAAGAGCTGGTTTTATGTTATGACGGAGACACTGCCGGAATCGAAGCAACCAAACGAGCCATCTCCTTATTAACCGAACATAGCCGATTCAACCTAAGTATCGTTAATATTCCTGAAAAGCTTGATCCAGATGATTATTTACGAAAATACGGAAAAGAAGCTTTTAAGGAACTGGCACTTCATGGTAGAGAAACAGTTTTCACCTTTAAAATGAGGTATCATCGTCTTTCTCGAAACATGAATAATGAGAAGGAACGGCTGGATTATGTCAATACGATGCTCCAAGAGTTAGTCTTGGTTGATTCTCCGTTGGAAAGAGACCATTATCTAGGACAACTCTCAGAAGAGTTCCTAATGTCTCAGCATAGCTTAGAAGAACAGCTACGCTTGATTGAAACAGAGAAGAGACAGAACACCAGAGACCAAAGACAATATCCTTCAGATGCTGCAGCTTCTTATGTTCCTCCCTATATGGAAGAAGAACCAATAGAGACAGCAGCACCACCAAGAGAAAGCCAAGAGCGATTGTCCCGTGTGGAAAAAGCAGAGCGTATGCTGCTTTATCGGTTGATGAATGAAGGAAATGTACGGGCAGCACTGCAGCAGCAGAATTTCTCATTTGTTCATACAAAGTACGAGGAGCTCTATATGTGTCTGGCCGATTTCTTATCTGTCTATCCAGATTTCAATCTAGCTCAGTTTTTAGAATACTTGCAAGATGAAAAACTAAAAGAATTGGTGATTACCATTTCTTATCAGGAAATGTCTGAAGAAAGCTCTCAGAGAGAGCTGGACGATTTACTAAATGTCGTTATGTATTCAGATATTGAAACTCGGATTGAAGAATTAAATAGGGAAAAACAAGAAGCGCAGCGCTTGGGAAATCAGCCTAGGGTAGATGAACTTTCTATGGAATTGATCAAACTTGCGCAGAAAAGACAAAAAACTCGGTAATTCCAGCAGAAAAAGATTAACAAAACATAAACAGTTGTTATATAATAGATAGGTATGTAAATATGAAGGGGGCCTTCTTTCATGGAAAAAGAAACAGAAAAGAAATATGCTGAGGCTGTTGCAGGCTTTATCAAAGAGAATAAGCCGAAAGGTACAGTTGTCTATGATGATTTGGCAAATAAACTGGCAACACCTTTTACACTAAATGCTGACGAAATGGAAAAACTGATTCAAAAAATTGAGGACGCTGGAATCAGTGTTGTCGATGAAAATGGTGATCCAAGTGAGCACAGCCTGAAAAAAGATGAAAAAGTAGCGACTAAAGCTCAAATGGAAGATTTATCTGCCCCAACTGGTGTTAAGATTAATGATCCAGTACGTATGTATTTGAAAGAAATTGGTCGAGTTCAGCTTTTGACAGCGGAAGAAGAAGTGGACTTAGCGTTGAAGATTGAAGAGGGCGATCAGGAAGCTAAACAGCGTCTGGCTGAAGCAAACCTGCGTCTGGTTGTTTCAATTGCAAAACGGTATGTTGGCCGCGGTATGCAGTTTTTAGATTTAATTCAAGAAGGAAATATGGGTCTGATGAAGGCCGTAGAGAAATTTGATTACCGCAAAGGATTTAAATTCTCAACTTATGCAACCTGGTGGATTCGTCAGGCGATTACTAGAGCAATTGCCGATCAAGCTAGAACAATTCGTATCCCAGTGCATATGGTTGAAACGATTAATAAATTAATTCGTATTCAGCGCCAGCTCTTACAAGATTTAGGCAGAGAACCAACGCCCGAAGAAATTGGTGCTGAAATGGACTTGCCTACAGAAAAGGTACGGGAAATTCTGAAGATTGCTCAAGAGCCTGTATCACTGGAAACACCGATTGGTGAAGAAGATGATTCTCATCTTGGTGATTTCATTGAAGATCAGGATGCAACAAGTCCGGCAGAACATGCTGCTTATGAGCTGCTTAAAGAGCAACTGGAAGATGTTCTGGATACATTGACTGACAGGGAAGAGAACGTTTTAAGACTGCGTTTTGGCCTTGATGATGGACGTACGCGGACACTGGAAGAGGTTGGGAAAGTTTTTGGTGTTACAAGAGAGCGTATCCGTCAGATTGAAGCGAAAGCTTTACGGAAGCTGAGACACCCGTCACGTTCAAAACAATTGAAGGATTTTCTGGAATAGTCGATTTTTGAAAGAAGTTTGGACCTGAACCTTTATTAGGAGGGTCATTCCTATGTAACAGCTCTTTTCGAACAAGTCGAAGAGAGCTGTTTTTAAATTTCTTTACGGAATCGTAACATAAAAGTTACCTAGTACATATTGGAACAAAAGTAGTTTTGTGATAGATTAGATTTACTTGGTAGAGTAGAATGTGAGGCGAAAAAATGACGAAGCATTGCCCTAATTGTGGAAATGAACGAGATGATAATGAAAAAATATGTTCAGCATGCGGTTTTGTGTTTTCAGATGATGAAAAGAATAAAGCGGATGAAAACAATTCCTCTGAAGATAATAAACAGGAGCAGTCCGATGGATCTTCCTCTCATTTTTCCGGTAATGAAGAAAATGAATCGATTGAATGGGCCGACTTGAAGGATTTAAGTATTGGACATGTGATGGATATGTTTAATGAACAGCAAAAGACAGCGGAA
This sequence comes from Enterococcus sp. LJL51, assembly GCF_054871795.1. NCBI lineage: Bacteria > Bacillati > Bacillota > Bacilli > Lactobacillales > Enterococcaceae > Enterococcus > Enterococcus sp. LJL51. The sequence goes on from NZ_JBTXLW010000002.1 coordinate 261,863, forward strand.
GAAGAAAATGAATCAGTAGAACCTTTAACTGAAGAAGAAGAGACAGAAAGTACATCAACTAATTCTGATGAAATAATTTCTCCGTCTGAAAGTGCAGAGGCACCTGAGACTGTAGCTGAGCAAGAGGAACAACAGGTTCAGGAATCCGAAGCTGCCGAAATGGATACACCTGACGAAACCATAGTAGGAGAGCCAGTTGCTGAAATGGAACAAGATGAAGCGGATGCCGAACAAGAAAATGATAGTGAAGCAACGTTAAAAGAGTATATTGAAGCACATAAAAAGGAAACCGCGAAAACAAAGTCTCCTGAATCTAATCCAGTGAATGAACCTTTAGAGATAGAAGAAGAATCTGAAGTGGACACAAATCAAACGATTCAAAAAGAAGACACAGTGGAACAGGAAAAAACTGAAGCCCCCGTTATTCCTGAAACAGAGGAATCAAACGAGCAGCTGGAAGAAACTCATTCAGTCCCGCCGGTTGGAAATGATACAGATGGAACAGAGGCAAAGGAAGAACCACTGGTCATTGATTCAAAGAGTAAGAAACCGGAAGAAATTGAAATGGATGCAGCACCAATCTTTTTCAAAGAGAAGGATGTTTTGCCGTCTGAATTGGGCCCAAGGAAGAAAACTTCTCAGTTTGCCAATCTGGATCAGGCTGAACGGCCAAAAACCAATTCAAATCAGCCGCCTAAGCAGTCAACATCAGAAAGAAATAAAAAAAGAAAAAAAACACCGCTGATTTTAGCAGCAGTGGCTGCTTTAGCTTTAGGGGGTGGAGGCTGGTACTATGTACACAGCCAAAATCAGGCAAAAGAAAAAGAAGCAGCTGTCACGAATGCACAAAAAGAGCTGTTGAAGAAGACAAAAGCTTCAATTAATAGTTATTTTCTTAATGATGAACAAGTTTTTCTTAAATCAGAAATGGTCAATGTGAGTACAGATTCTGTAGAAGCAGATTTGGAAAAACTCAAGGATGAAAAAGAGTATCAGACGCTTTCGGAATCGTTGGATAAAGTGAAGGAAAAGCAGACCGTAATTAACAAAGTCAATGAGCTTTACACTTCATCTGTTATTGCTGGGGATACCTTTAAAGAACAGCCAATTGTTGCTGACAAAGCTGTTTCATTATCAAAAGAAACAGGCGACGACGGTTTTTCAAAGCTGATAAATCAAGCAATTGATAATGCTAAAGGGCAGTACGATCAGCTGCAAACGGCTAAAGCCGCTGTTGCGAATATCTATAAAGAGGATAAAGCAACAGAAGCGCTGTCGCAGCAGACCTATGCAACAGCCGAAACAGAAGTGAATAAAATCAAAAATTCAACTTTAAAAGAACCATTAACAGCTACTTTGAAGAAGGCTAAGGCAGCGTTAGATACCCAGCTAGCGGCGATTACTGCAGAACAAAATCAAGCGCAGGAATCTGCTGCTGTAGAAGGTTCTGCGAATAATCAAGCGGCAGCAGATGGCTCTGCGGGAGCTGCTGGAAGCACTGGAACTGCTACTGCTGGCGCAGTAGACGCTAACGGCTTCTCTGCACCAGACAGCAATGGAGTTTACACAGCCCCTGTTTACCCTGAAAACCCAACAGATGTTGCTGATAGCAGTAACCCTGCCTGGATATGGGCACCTGGTATTCAGGAAAAAGTAATTGCTACCTGTATTGCTCGAGGCTATATGACAGCAGATGGCTATTACCTGCAGCCAGCTCAAATTGTTAATGGTCAAGGATATTACAATTTATATAAAACCGATGGTACGTACCTTGTAACTATCAACGCTCAGACTGGCTGGTTCAAAGGAAATGCTTCAAGAAATGCGGGACGTTAATTGATACAGATACGGCTGATTAATTAAAGAATAGGATAAATTAAGAGGTCGAGACAAAAGTGTTTAGCTCTGAGAAATAAGAGTTCAGGTATTTACTTATGTCCCAAATTCTGCCAGTGAAGAATGATTGTATTTATTTATCAAACAAAGAGTTTGGAATGCAGTATTCCAGACTCTTGTTCTATTATAGCTCTTGTTATGCAGCTCACTTGGGGTTCTTAATTATATATCAGCCAAGGGAAATCAGTCTATTTTCCGTCTGCTTATGAGATAGCATAGATGATAGAAATGAAATATAGTTATAGTAGGGAGGAATTCTTTGGATGGAGAAGGTTAAGTACGAAACATTTCGGGAAGGGGTTCAGGCTTGTCTGCCCACTGTACTTGGGTATGCAGGAATTGGTATTGCAGCTGGAATTGTTGGTAAAAGTGTAGGCTTATCTGTTTTTCATGTGGCGATGATGTCGATACTGATTTATGCAGGCAGTGCACAATTTATTATTTGCGGGATGCTGGCAATTCAGGCACCTGTTTCAGCTATTATATTAACAACATTTTTGATTAATTTACGTCATTTTCTGATGAGCATGTCAGTAGCTAGCTTTTTCAAGAAAGAGTCATTGATTACAAATATTGGTATTGGCAGCCTTTTAACAGATGAATCCTACGGCGTACTGATGACAGCTATTTCAAATGAACATAAAATCAGTTCGAATTGGACACACGGCTTAAATATTACAGCATATCTTGCCTGGATTCTCTCCACAGTGGGCGGCGCCTTGTTAGGGAACTGGATTCCTGATCCTTATATGCTGGGGCTGGATTTTGCATTGGTAGCAATGTTCGCTGGGCTTTTTGTACTTCAGGTAGATACAGCAATCAAGAAGAAAACAAAACAGACACTGCTAGTTATTTTTTCTGTCTGTATTTCTATCTTTATATCAATGAAATTTTTTTCATCAGAACTTGCAGTGCTTATTGCAACTCTGATTGGCTGTGGAGTGGGGGTGACGGTTTCTCATGACGAATAGTTATATACTGCTCACCATTGTTGGCTGTGCCATTGTTACCTGGCTGCCTCGGATTATTCCTTTTGTTCTAACAAAGAAGCTGTCATTTCCTGATTGGCTATTAAATTTTCTATCCTATATTCCGATTTGCATATTAACAGCACTTTTATTCCAAAGTATCTTAATTTATAGAGAAGGGGAATTTCCAGGACTCAAGCTGCTGGAAGCAGTCAGCTGTATTCCTACATTACTGGTTGCTGTTCGAACGAAAGATTTGATGCGGACAGTCATTACCGGAATCATCACTATCGCTATTCTGCGATTCATTTTTTAACACATAGAGAGGAAGAAGGCAATGTACGAATTATTAGGAAATATATTTACAGCACTAGTTATTGATCAAAATGACAGCAGCTACTTTTTGCAAAAAAACGGGGTTACTTTTCGTTTATCAAAAGAAGAAGGAGAGCATCAGCTGGGAGAAGCTGTAGAAGGCTTTGGATATGTGAATCAAAAGCAGGAGCCTGCCATGACAACAGTTATTCCAAGTATTCGTTTAGATAAGTGTGGTTTCGGCGTAGTTACAGGTGTACGGAGAGATTTAGGTGTCTTTGTAGATATCGGATTAAAAGATAAGGACGTTGTGGTTTCCATGGATGAGCTTCCTGTTATGAAAGAGCTTTGGCCTAAAAAAGAGGACCGTCTGATGATATCATTGAAAACCGATGATAAAAACCGTATTTGGGGACAATTGGCGGATGAAAAAGAATTTCAGGCCATGGCACAGCCGGCAGATGAAGCAATGAAAAACAAGAATATTACAGGTACAGTGTTTCGTCTGAAAATGGCTGGTACTTATGTTTTAACTGAGGAACTACATCTTGGGTTTATTCATCCTTCTGAACGATACCAGGAACCCCGCTTAGGTGAAAAGATTTCTGGTCGTGTTATCGGTGTGAGGCCAGACGGTATATTAAACCTTTCGTTGAAGCCAAGAGCCCACGAAGCAATTAATGACGATGCAGCAATGTTGTTGACCTTCCTTGAACGTTCTGCTGATGGAAGAATTCCGTATACAGATAAATCAGCTCCCGAAGAAATAAAGCAGGCCTTTGGCATTAGCAAAGGTCAATTTAAACGGGCAATCGGCCATCTGTTGAAAGACAAAAAGATAAAGCAGGAAGATGGTTTCACAATTTTATTGTAGTTTAGATTACAGTGAAACCGTGAAAAATACTTATACCGGGAAAGTGTTAAAAAAATAATGATTCTAATTGAGAATCACTTGCAATTGTTTTGGAGTTAATTTATACTTATTATAATTTGGAAGTGAGAATTTGATTATCAGATTATAATTATTATAAATAAGGGGTTTTCTTTATGAACTCAATGGCAGCATTAAAAAAAATTAAGAAGCAATTACATGAATCAGGATTCAAATTAACGCCTCAAAGAGAAGCAACACTACTTGTATTGCTGGAGAATGAAAAGGACCATCTTTCGGCTGAAGAAATCTATTTTTTAGTTAAAAGAAAAAGTCCGGAGATTGGCTTAGCAACTGTTTATCGGACGTTGGAAATTTTGACGGATATTAAAGTGATTGATAAGGTCAGCTTTAATGATGGTTTGGCTCGCTATGATCTTAGAAAAGAAGGTGCTAAGCACTTTCATCATCATCTTTTGTGTCTAGAATGTGGTAACATAGAAGAGGTTGAAGAGGATCTTTTAGGTGAAGTAGAAGAAATCGTAGAGCAACGGTATCATTTTGTTGTAAAAGATCACCGTCTAACATTTCATGGTATTTGTCAAGAATGTCAGCAAAAAGAAGCTGCTGAGAAAAAAGGAGAATAGTTCATTTATTTCTAAAATATTAATAAAAAGGGGAAATTTGTTGTGAGTGTTCCAAAAGGTTGGAAGTGGATAGGTTGGTTACTTTGTATTGGTTCGGTTATACAGCTCTATCAGTTGATTCAAGTTTTTGAAATAGCTATGTATGTGAGTGACTTACTGATTTATTTAGTTATTGTATTAAGCTTTAATGTGGTAAATGGATTAACTGGTATTTTTTTAATAAGAGGAAGTATTATTGGCTATCACTTGACGAAGGTGTTAATTATTCTAACACTGGTCTTTCCTGTGCTGGAATTACTTACCTTTGGTAAAGCTGAGATACTCTCAGTACTAGTTAGACTATTCATACTTTCTAGAATTGTATCAAAAAATAGTGATTTATATCTTACTCATTTGCGTCTTGAAAAGAGTGAGCGAAATAAGCAAAAGCTTGCTGATGTTGAGTAGTCTATAGTATAAAGAAGCAATTATAAAAAAGCTTAAAACTGCTTCTTTTAGTATTGGTAAATGCTTCTTGTTTTATGTTTTTTGAGTAAAAAAACCGGACAGCCGTTCAAAGGAAGGCAGCTGTCCGGTTTTGTATTTTACTTTAGAAATTACAAGTTGGCAAATTTTTCCAACAAACGAATCATTTGGCAAGTAAAGCCATATTCGTTGTCATACCAAGCGACTGTTTTAACTAACTGGAAGTCTCCCGCAGTTGTTACTTCTGTTTGTGTTGGGTCAAAAATAGAACCTTCAGTAGTACCAATCACATCGCCAGAAACGATTTCACGGTCATCATAACCGAAAGAAGGATTATCAACAGTATGTTTTTTAATCGCTTCGTTGATTTCATCTGCTGTTACTTTCTTTTTAAGAATAGAAACCAGCTCAGTTAAAGAACCATCAACTACAGGAACACGTTGTGCATGACCTTGTAATTTACCGTTTAGTTCAGGAATTACCAAGCCGATTGCTTTAGCAGCACCTGTTGAATGTGGAATTGTATTGTCGGCAGCAGAACGTGCAGCTCTTAGATTACCGCCTTTAACTGGACCATCCAGCAGCATTTGTGTTGAGGTATAGGCGTGAACAGTTGTCATTGTTCCAACTTCAATCCCAAATTCATTATTTAGGAAGTAGGCCATTGGAGCTAGACAGTTCGTTGTACAAGAACCTGCAGAAATGATTTTGTCATCGCTGGTTAATGTATCATCATTCACGTTATATACAATTGTTTTCATGGCACCTGCTGGAGCAGAAATAACTACTCGTTTTACACCTGCGTCTAAGTGAGCTTGTGCTTTTTCTTCTGAAGTGTAGAAACCTGTACATTCCAAAACGATGTCTACACCGTTTTCTTTTGCCCATGGAATTTTACTAGCATCGGGTTCTGCATAGACACGAGTTTCTTCGCCATCCACTACAATGGCATTATCAGTTGCGGTAACAGTACCTGGGTACGTACCATGTGTGGAGTCGAATTGTAATAACTGCGCCAACATTGTTGGGCTGGTTAAATCGTTGATTGCTACCACTTCAATATCATCTGATACTTCTTTTATACGTCGAAAAGCTAGTCGACCAATTCGTCCAAAACCATTAATACCTACTTTTACTGTCATAGTGCTAATTCCCCCTTCATTAATTAAGCAGAATGGATTCTTCTACTTATGTTTACACTTCATAGTTTGCAACCGAACGGATTTTTTGTCAAAAGATACACCTCGAAATAAAAAGGTAAAGTCAGTTCTTTAAACTAAAAATTAGAGGAAAATCAAAAGAACAGAGAAATCTATCCGTGTAGGGAGTTCTCTATTCAATCTGGTTTTGATAGAGCAACTTAATTAACTGAAGCAAAATATTAATTAGCTGGTAGGATAGTCAAAGCAGTGAAACTCAATTCAACAAAGGAAAATACAAAAATATATCCTTCAACATAGAGTAGTGTTGAAATATGTACCTCTTAAAATCGCTAAAATGGTACTTAGGCTGACAGAACCTACAGTTTTAATTTCAGCTGAAAAAGCTTAGTATCAAAAAAATATTTTGAATTCAGGCTTAGATTCGAAGCGATTCTCATATAAATTATTCTTCTTTTAAATATAATTCTGCATGCAAATATAAGCTAGATATTGTAGAATAAATAATAAAATCTGACGTTTATTACAGTGAAAAATCTAGTTTTTCAAGAAACAATTGAACTATTTTTGCTGTAATATACAATCACATGATGAAATTTCTAAAGAAAACGGAACAATGTCTAATGAGTTCATAGAGCTTCAAAACACTTGTCATTCCATTCATCGCTGTAGCAAAAACAAAAGACTGCTGTTTTACGACAGTAAACGGAAAATTACTTCTATGAAAAATACCTAGAAAGCTGTTGAGTTTTTGTGAAGATGATTCATAGGTTAAAAGTAGTTTTTTATCCGCTGCTATTTGTGCTATACTAACACTAGCCTTTGGAATAGTCCTTTATTCACTAGCTGTTATTATTGAAAAATATAATTTGATTCTTGCAGAGGCGAAAAAATCGTGCTAGTATAAACAGCTGTGTTTCTTATTAAAGGTTATATTCGTTAAGAATTTATTGACAAGTGTTTAGTTGTAAATCGTGTTTAAAGAAAATGGTTCTGTTGCTGTTATTTTTACTGCTAGTTTAAGTAAAGTGTAGTAGAAACTTTAACCAGATTTATATAGATAATTTACTAAAATAGGAGGACGATAAAATGTCCATGTTTTTAGATCAAGTAGTGATCGATGTCAAGGCTGGTAAAGGCGGCGACGGAATGGTCGCTTTTAGAAGAGAAAAGTATGTGCCTGACGGCGGACCCGCTGGCGGGGATGGCGGAAATGGCGGGGATGTAATTCTAGTTGTTGAAGAAGGTCTGCGGACACTGATGGATTTCCGTTTTAACCGTCATTTTAAAGCCCCTTTAGGTGAAAATGGCATGAGCAAAGGGATGCACGGCAGAGGAGCAGAAGATTTACTGGTAAAAGTACCACCAGGTACAACGGTACGCGACGCAGAAACTGGTGCTCTAATTGGTGATTTGGTTGAGAATGGGCAGCAGCTGGTTGTTGCTCATGGCGGTCGCGGCGGTCGGGGAAATACCCGATTTGCTTCTGCAAGAAATCCTGCACCGGAAATAGCTGAAAACGGCGAGCCGGGTCAAGAAAGAAAAATTGAATTGGAATTGAAGGTTTTAGCAGATGTGGGACTTGTCGGCTTCCCTTCAGTAGGAAAATCCACATTGCTTTCTGTTATTTCAGCAGCAAGACCTAAAATTGGCGCTTATCATTTTACAACGCTAGTGCCTAATCTTGGAATGGTTACAACCGGAGATGGCCGCAGCTTTGCTGCAGCGGACTTACCTGGATTGATTGAGGGTGCCTCTCAGGGCGTGGGACTGGGTACTCAATTTTTACGTCATATTGAACGGACAAGGGTTATTCTTCATGTAATTGACATGAGCGGAATGGAAGGCAGAGATCCATATGAGGACTATCTGGCTATCAATAAAGAATTGGCTTCTCACAATCTGAGATTGCTGGAACGGCCTCAAATTATTGTTGCTAATAAGATGGATATGCCGGAAGCTGAAGAAAACCTCAAAGAGTTTAGAGAAAAGATTGAGAAGGAACGGACAGACGAATATGCAGATGCCTTGCCTATTTTTCCAATCTCTGGAGTTACGAAGCAAGGGCTGGAGCCGCTATTGAATGCTACAGCTGATTTACTTGATGTTACTCCTGAGTTCCCTCTATATAATGAAGAAGTAGAAGAAGAAACTGTTCGTTACGGCTTCCAGTCTGAGGGTCCTCAGTTCACAATTGAGCGTGATTCTGATGCAGCTTGGGTATTAACCGGTGAAGCATTGGAGAAGCTGTTTAAGATGACGAACTTCGAGCACGATGAAACAGTGATGCGTTTTGCTCGACAATTAAGAGGAATGGGTGTTGATGAAGCGCTGCGTGCACGGGGCGCGAAGGATGGAGACATTGTCCGAATTGGCGGCTTTGAATTTGAGTTTGTTGAATAAAGTTTTTTTCTAATATAATTAACTAGTTAATTTCAGACAGCGGGCGCTTTGTAGTCAATATTTAATGGCTATTCATTAATAGTGTTTATAGAATTTTCTCATAGCTGCTAACACTTATGAACGGCGCTGTAAGTTTTAATGATGACATCTTTGTGCAGATTTAGCAAAATAATGAGGTTGTGACAGAAGTGTTCAGCTTCAAGCAATAAGGCGGAAATTCCGAAAATTGTTCTACAAATTTTTGCGAATTTCCGCCTTATTGTCGAAGAAGTTACTTCTGAAACACCGTTTATCCGGGTTTAAGGGACTGAGGCATACTAATGTCACAGCCCCTTTTTTTATTGATAAAGGGCTAGTGAGGGTGTCATCTGGCTAATGTTTAGCTTTATGAACAAGTTATCTTTAACAACAAGGCGAGTCAGATACAAGATGCTCTTTATCCTGTGTCTGACTCGCCTTACTGCTCGAGAGCCAAATGACATTTTTCCATCAATAATCTAATGATAGAAAGTAAAATTTAGCAGCAGTTTGTCAGTTGTGTTTTTTTAAGCTTAATTTATGTTAGTTATTCTATACTTTAATTTGCAAGGGAGGGATTATGTTGAAATTAAAGAACTGTTTTCAACGGAGAGAGAAAAAATATAAGCTATCCTATGAGGTATATGAGCAGCTGTTGAAGAGGCTGGAAAAACATATGTATGAAGATGAATATGGACTGCATACTATTATATCTGTTTATTTTGACACCAATGATTATGAAATGATTCGGCATTCTATTAATAAGCCGGTTTATAAAGAAAAATTTCGTTTGAGAAGCTATGGTATACCACAGCAGGATAGTGATGTATTTATGGAAATCAAAAAAAAGGTTAAGGGAGTAGTATACAAACGACGGGTGAACCTTCCATATGAACAAGCAACAAGTTTCTTTGAACTAAGTCAAGATAATCACAGTTTTGAACGCCAAAAGGATCAGCAGATAAAAAAGGAAATTGACTGGCTGGTTTTAAGAAAAGCATTAAAGCCGAAAGTGATGATTGCTTATGACAGACAGGCATATTACAATCCGCAGGATGAAGATTTTCGCATTACTTTTGACTTTAATATTCGTTACCGGACAGAAGAACTGGATATTTCCAAAGGAGATTATGGAAAACCGGTGGCGCCGGAGCTTGATATTTTGATGGAAGTTAAAGCGTTAGGCGCATACCCAATCTGGTTTTCTGAAATACTAGGAGAATTGAAGATTTATCCAGCTTCTTTCTCAAAATACGCACAAACCTATCAGCGTTATCTATTTATCAAGGAGGACTTTAGTTATGTTGTCTAGTTTATTCGCCGAAAGCTCGGTGGAGCTTGATCTTTTGAGTTTGATTTTATGTATGGGAACCTCAGTCGCCCTAGGACTTTTAGTGGCTGCGGTTCATATGTACCGCAGCAGCTATTCTAAAAATTTTATTATTACCTTGGTAATTCTGCCAATTTTGGTTCAGCTGGTTATTATGCTGGTGAATGGGAATTTAGGTACAGGAGTAGCAATTATGGGAGCCTTTAGCCTGATTCGTTTTCGTTCAGTTGCTGGTGGGGCTAGAGAGATTACTAGTGTTTTCTGGTCAATGGGAATTGGTTTAGCGACAGGTATGGGCTATATCAGTTACGTCATTATCTTTTCATTAGTTATTGCCGTTGTTCTGTTTCTTCTAAACGGTAGTCATTTTGGTGAGAAAAATAAAGTAGCAGAACGGGAAATTAAAATTACAATCCCTGAGGATCTTGATTATCCAGGACTTTTTGATGACCTGTTTGCTCAGTTTACTCATAATTTTAATCTGGATTCAGTGAAGACAACAAATATGGGCAGTCTCTATGAATTACGTTATCATGTGACACTAAAAGATGCGCAGGAAGAAAAAACACTTTTAGATGCTTTAAGAGTTCGAAATGGCAATTTGACAATCGCTTCTGGAAAAGTTTCAACAAACAAAGATGAATTGTAGGTGACAATTATGAAAAAAATAGCAACAAAACTCTCTGTCCTGACAGGCTTGCTGGTCTTGTTTGCTGGCTGTCAGAAAAATGAAATAGAAACAAGCCAGACAATCAGTCAAGTCAATACCATTTCGTCAGAGACCGAGCAAGAGAACACGCAAAACAGCGCAGATATCACTGAAATGACTAATGCAACAATTAGTGAGACAAAGTATGGAAAATACAGTGAAGAAGATTTTGATGAAAGCTACAGTGAAGCAAATGCAACGATGATTAAAATGACAGGCACACAAAGTACAATTACAGGCTCTGGGGCTTCTGAAAGTAATCAGGTTATCACAATCAGCGCTGGCGGAACGTATATTCTTTCTGGCGAATACACTGGTCAAATCAAAGTTTCCGCCAATCAGGGAACAGTAAAATTAGTATTAAATGGTGTAACAATCACTAATGATACTTCTGCAGCAATCTATGTAGAGCAGGCTGAAAAAGTTATTACAACACTTGCTGAAGGTACACAAAATCGTTTAACTGACGGATCTGAGTATGTTTATGGAACAGCTGATGAAACTGATCCGAATGCCGCTTTTTTCAGTAAGGATGATTTAACTATTAATGGTTCAGGTACGCTGACTGTTTCAGGGAACTACAATAATGACATCCAAAGTAAGGATGATCTCGTTATTACAAACGGAACAATACAGGTAACTGCCAAAAATAATGGCATAAAAGGAAAAGACTCAGTTTCAATTGCGGGCGGCACGTTTATTATAGAGACAGCAGAGGGTGACGGTATTCAAGCGGATAATGCCACAGAAGCTGAAAAAGGCTGGGTTGGTATTGACGGGGGAAACTTTGAGCTTAACGCCGCTAATGACGGTATTCAGGCAGAAACGACTCTTTCTATTAAGACAAGCACGATGTCTATTCAGACCGGCACTGGAGAGACAATTGATGAAACTGCCAGCTACAAGGGATTGAAAGCTTCTGGAATAATTGTGATTGATGAAGGAACCTACAAGCTGACAACAGCTGATGACAGTATTCATAGTAACGCTGATGTAACAATTAATAACGGCAGCTTTGAGTTGTCCAGCGGAGATGACGGAATACATGCAGACACGGATTTAACGATCAACAACGGAACGATTAAGGTAGCAGAGTCTTATGAGGGCTTGGAGGGAGCGACTCTAACGATCAACGACGGACTAATTGAAGTCCATGCGACAGATGATGGTATCAACTCGGCTGGCGGTAGTGATGGTGACGCCGGAGCATTTGGCGGTGATCAGTTTGGCGGAGGCGATCCAAACAGCGGAGGAGACAGCAGTTACTACCTTGAAATCAATGGTGGAACGATTTATGTTGAAGCTGAAGGAGATGGGGTGGATAGTAATGGTGATATTCGAATGAATGGCGGAACATTACTAGTAAACGGTCCAGTTAATGGCGGAAACGGAGCCCTTGATTATGAAGGAACGTTTTCTATGGAAGGCGGGACATTATTAGCTAGCGGAAGCTCAGGCATGGCTTTGGGAACAAGCGACAGCTCTTCACAAGCGGCCGTCAGTATTTATTTTGACACAACTCAAGCAGCAGATACACTTATTCATCTTCAGGATTCAGAAGGAAATCAGCTTGCAACATTCCAGCCAACCAAAGAATTTTCACATCTAGTTGTAAGTACACCTCAGTTGTCTTCTGGTAAGGAACTAACAATTTACTCTGGTGGAACAAGTTCAGGAACCTCTGAATTTGGGCTTTATCAGGATGGAACTTATGAAGGCGGCACACAAATCGGAACACTGACGTTAAGCGGTCAAATGACATCTGTTTCACAGGATGGTTCTGCCGTTTCCGAAAACCAAATGGGTGGTGGTCTAGGAGGCGGACGCTGGTAACAGAAAGAAAATGATTTTCATTGCTTAAACAGAGTGATTACTGATAAAATAAGGTTAAAAATAAAATGAGGTGATCAAAATGTCAAAGCGGGTTATCATCATGAATTTTGAAATAGAAAGTCAAGCATATCAGGCATTTTCAGAAATCAAAAAGCTTTATACGGCTAGAGAGATTAAAGGCGAGCAAATGGCGGTCGTTACACATACGAATGAAGGTGCCCACCAATTTAAAATTAATGATTTTCTTGATTTTACAGGAAATGATCACACGTCAAAAAATAGTTTTATTGGCATGGTCATTGGTATATTAGGCGGACCTTTAGGTATTTTATTAGGCTGGTTTGCTGGCAGCTTGATTGGCGCAACACAGGATGCGCGAGAAATTCAGGGAGCGCAGACAGTATTTGAACACATGACAGAGAAAATCTCCGATGGTCAGACTGGACTGATTCTCATTGCAGAAGAAGAAGATAATCGACCGCTGAATCATCTAATTATGAATGAGCTTGGCGGCGAAATTACGCGCTTGGATTACGAAGATGTAAGCCAAGAGATAGAAAAGGCCAAAGCTGTAGAAAAGAAAGTACAGAAAACAGCCAATGATGCTTGGGTGGACAATAAAGATACAGACAATCAGAACAATAAAAACGCATAAGCTTAATTCTATAAAAAAACTTTGCTCAGAAAAAATAATTGCTAGTTGCAAGGTTAAGCCTATCTAGGTCTTTTTGAAAGATTTATATATTTTAATGTAAACGATCATTTTCAGATTCTTAGTTTCTTGCAGGCTGAAAAATGGTATAAGAAAATAGACTGATTTTTAAGGATGGGACAATTTGGCATAGAGCTTTGTCTCATCCTTCTAATCATTAGAAAGAATGAAGGTAAAGGATATGTTGAAAATACTTTTGGTTGAAGATGATGAAGTTTTATCTGACAGCATCTCTGATATTTTATCGGAAATTGCTGAGGTAGAACAGATATATGATGGAGAAGAAGCCCTTTACGAAGGGGAACGAGAAGTCTATGATTTGATTGTGTTGGATTTGATGCTTCCAGGTCTCCCAGGTGAACAAGTGTTAACAAAGCTAAGAGAGAAGAAAATTTACACGCCTGTGTTGATATTAACAGCGAAGGATGGTCTGGCTGATAAAATCAACGGGTTTAAGAACGGCGGAGATGATTATCTTACAAAGCCATTCCATAGAGAAGAGCTTTTAATGCGGGTTCAGGCGCTGATTCGTAGATCACTCGGTTTGAATCCAAAGAATGAGCTGACAGTCAGCCATCTCTGCGTGGAAATCGATAATCGTCAAGTAAGGTACAAGGAACATGATATCCAGCTGCAGGGCAAGGAATTTGACTTACTTCTTTATTTAATGCAGAACAAAGAGCGAATTATTACAAAAGATCAGCTGTTTGACCGTATTTGGGGTTTTCAATCGGATACGACCTTGACAGTAGTAGAGGTTTATATGAGTAACCTGAGAAAGCATCTAAAGCCATTTGGTGTGGATAAATGGATTAAAACACTGCGGAATGTCGGCTACCTATTTCAGCCGGAAGAGGAAGAGAGTAAATGAAGGTACAGAGAAATAGAAATCAACGGATTCGCTACTTTATTGTTAACTTGCTATCCTTCGCTAGTATTTTCCTGATTCTAGGTGTTATTGTATTTCAACTACTGCAGACCTCTATTTACCAAAGTGTTGATACAGAACTAACTCGATTGGCCAGCCATGAACAGTTTTTATCAAATCAGCTTAAAGCGTTAGAAAGCAATCGTTTTGGACAGCTCCCTCAGATTGAAGGATTTTCAGGCAGCGGCAAAGGAGATAAACTGCCGCCGCCCAATAACTTTCAGCAGCAGGTCATTCTTTGGACTGAAGAGGGAAAGATAGCAAATGAAGAGAGTCTTGGCTCAAGATATACTGATTTGCAGAATATCCCATTTTCTACTGAACACTTAGACACAGTGACCAGTGTTCAGGTGACAGACAGCAATAATCGCGAGCTTCAATTCCGTTCGATTATGGTTCCTGTAATGGATGATCAATCCAGCAGTGTAGCCTATATTCAAATTTTGACAAATACTGATCCGATAAAAGGAACGGTAGAACGCGTTAAGCAAATTTTGATTGGATGTATGGTTATTTTTGGTGTGTTGTCTATAATTTTAAGTTACTTCCTGTCGAAGTGGTCCATGAAACCAATCATGGTTTCATGGCAAAAACAGCAGGAATTTGTAGAAAATGCTTCCCATGAACTGCGGACGCCATTAACAATTATTCAGGCAAAACTGGAGAAGCTTTTTACTAAGCCGAATCATACGATCCTTGAAGAATCGGAAACGATTGCGACATCATTGACAGAGGTGCAGAGGCTTAGTCAATTAACTAGCGATCTCCTGTTGTTGGCCCGTTCTGATTCCAATGCAGTTGTTCTTGATAAAGAGCCGATAGCTGTTAACGAGTTTCTTTCAAAAGCTATTGCTCCATATCTTGAACTTGGAGAAGCTGAAAATAAGGATGTTCAGCTAGAATTGAAAAATGATGGAAAAGCTGTGTTTGATCGTCAGAAAATACAACAATTGCTAATCATTTTGCTGGATAATGCATTAAAGTATACACATGAGAAAGAAAAAATTGTTATTTTTTCTACAGTTGAAAAAAATGAATGGATTTTCAAAGTCATAGATCATGGCGTAGGTATTCCTGATGAACAAAAGCAGGAAATTTTTGATCGCTTTTATAGAGGCGATCAGTCACGTAATCGTAAAACTGGTGGTTATGGCATTGGCTTAGCTATTGGAAAATGGATTGTAGAGGCTCATCATGGGAAATTAACGGTAGAAAATACTTTGCCAAAGGGAACAACTTTTACAGTAGTATTACCCATAAAATAATTTTATTTGCTAATAAGGCAGCTTTCTTCTAAAATAAAGAAGAAATCTAATGGAAAGTAAGGAAATCAATGGAATTACAATTTTTAGGTACAGGAGCTGGAGTACCAGCCAAACATCGCAATGTAAGCAGTATTGCATTAAAGTTATTGGATGAGCGAAATGCCGTCTGGCTATTTGACTGTGGAGAAGGCACGCAACTGCAAATTTTAAAAAGTAATATCAGACCCAGAAAAATTGAAAAGATATTCATTACCCATCTTCATGGCGATCATATTTATGGATTACCAGGTCTATTAAGCAGCCGTTCTTTTCAAGGGGGAAATGAGCAACTGGATATTTATGGGCCTCAGGGAATTAAAAACTTTATTGAAACATCCTTTAGTGTGTCAAAGACAAGAGTTTCTTATCCTATTGTTTATCATGAATTATCTGATGGTGGTGTAGCTTTTGAAGATAAACAGTTTAAGGTGGAATATCTGCCGTTGGATCATGGTATTTTAAGCTATGGCTATCGAGTTGCTGAAGCGGATCATGAAGGAGAACTTCAGGTTGAGAAACTGAAGGAGCTGGGTATCCCATCTGGACCAATGTATGGCCGGATAAAACGGGGAGAAACTGTTACTTTGGAAAATGGACAGGTAATTAACGGCAAAGACTTCGTTGGGCAAAAGAAAGCCGGCAGAATTGTGACGATTTTGGGTGATACGAGGAAAACCAAGAATAGCATCACGTTAGCTCGAGGAGCCGATGTACTCGTGCATGAGAGCACTTATAATAAGGACGAAGCTCAAATGGCCCGTTCTTATTATCATTCGACGAGTCATCAGGCGGCGGAAACTGCCAAAATGGCGGAGGTTAAGCAACTGATACTAACCCATATCAGTGCCCGCTATCTGAACAAAGATATTATTCAGCTGGAAGATGAAGCAAAAGAAATTTTTCCTGTTGTGAAGGCAGTTAAGGACATGGAAGTTATTGATATTCCATTTGTAGAAGGTAATTAAAGAAAAAGCAGGAGGGGCAAAAAATGAAATTTTGGCAGGATTTGAACGATAAGATTGTAGTAGTTACAGGCGGATCTGCTGGTTTAGGTGAGCAAATTTGTTATGGAGCCGCCCGTAGAGGAGCTATAGTAGTTGTCTGTGCACGAAGAATTAATCTCATTGGAAAGGTGAAAGAAACCTGTGAAGAGCTGAGCGGGAAACCAGCTTTTGCATTCCAACTGGACATATCTGATCCTGAAAATGTTGACCATGTAATTGAGCGGATTCAATCAGAAGTTGGCAGACCTGATGTATTAGTCAATAATGCTGGCTTTGGTATTTTTGAAGACTTCCTAACTACAGATTTATCGATTGCTCATGAAATGTTCCGTGTTAATGTACTGGGAATGATGGTCTTTACACAAAAAATTGCGCTGCAGATGGCGGAAGCAAACAGTGGTCATATCATTAATATTGCCTCCATGGCAGGTAAAATGGCCACACCGAAGAGTACCATTTATTCAGCGACAAAGTTTGCTGTATTGGGCTTCTCCAATGCATTACGTTTGGAATTAAAGCCGTTAGGTATTGCTGTGACAACTGTAAATCCTGGTCCTATTGCGACAGAATTTTTCGATAAAGCTGATCCATCAGGAGAATATCTGGAGTCAATGGGTCTGTTTGTGCTGGATCCTAAGAAGCTTGGTACAGAAGTTGCACGAACAATGGGAACAACTCGGCGAGAAATAAACCGTCCCGGAATTATGGAAGCGGCAGCTAGATTTTATACAGTAATGCCTCACTTAGGGGATTTATTGGCAGGAACAATTTTTAATAAAAAATAGTCCGGGGGGATAAGCCTATGAAAAATCAATGGCGTGTAATTGTTGGTCTGGTACTTGTGCTGGTTATTGTTGTATTTGCTGTTTTAAATAATCAAAGTGTGCCAGTCAATTTTGGTATTGCTAAAATTAGCGGACCGTTAATTTTAATTATTTTAGGATCGGCAATAATTGGCGTACTAGTCGGACTAATTACTTCTGTTACAACAATATTGAACCAGAAAAAGCAGATAAAGGCTCTTATTGCAGAGAAAGAAACCTATAAAGAAGGCTCTGACAAATTGATTCAAGAAGCCGTTGAACGGACGCAAAGAAGCAATGAAAACCAACTGGCAGAACTTCAGCAGAAATATCAGCAGCTTCTGGAAGAAAAGGGCGATTTTGCTGAAAGTGATGCCCCTCTTAATAAGACCTGGAATGGTTTTGAGGAGTAACCCCCTTTAAGGAGAATACCCGCCAATACAAAATATTATAGAGCCAGATAAACTGAATCTCTCTGCTGTCTCAAAAAAGAGGCAGCAGAGAGATTTATTTTTATAAATTCCTCTTTTAAATTAAAGAAGGGTATGCCATAATCGTTATTGTAAAGGAATTGTTGGGGAGGCTTCAGGGATATATGAAAAACATGCTCATTACAGTTCTGTTAGCGGGACTGTTCTTTTTAGGTGGTTGTTCATCCAGTACAACAGAGGAATTTGAGGTAAATGGTCATAAAATTGCTTCATTTTTTAAAGTGATTGGACAAAAGGATATTAAAGATACAATAGTCACTTATAAAGAAGGAACAATATCAGAAGCTGAAATTATTGAGTATATGAATTATTTAAAAAAGGAAGAGGAATTTACTATGCTTCCGCAGGAAACTGAAAATAATCATAGAATTTTACAACGCCTCACTAAAGAATCTGAAGAGCAGAAAACTACAGTCTATGTGGATATTCTATATCTGAAAGAAACGGTTGGAGAGGTAACAATTCATTATTATACTGATGTAGGAGACAGAATAAAACCAAGCAAATAAAGGGATTTAGTCATAGTTCAATCCTATGTGCTGAAAACATTTGCAACATAAGATATTGATTTCTGCACAGCAGCTGCTGTATAACTTTCAAGATTCAGCAATTTCTTTTATAGAGGGCTTTTATAGTAAATGAACAAGAATGGAGTGAAGAACAGATGAAGAAGGTAATTCAACTTGTTATTTTGGGGAGCATTTTTATGCTGACTGGTTGTGCTTCAAGTACTGCAGAAGAGATTGAGGTAAATAAAGATAAGATTCCTTCGGTGTATAAAGTGCTGGGAGAGAAAAAAATTGTTGGGACAAACAGCAGCGTGAAAGATAGTGTACGCACAACTGAAATTACTTACCAATCAGGCAGTATTTCTAAAGAAGAGGTATTGCAGTATATCAGCTATCTTAGAGAAAATGAAGACTTTTTAGTGACGTTGGATACCAAAGTAGTTGATGATATGGTCATGAACCAGCTGGGGAAAGAATCTGAAACAGAGGGTGATATTGTACTGGTGGATGTGGCTTACCCAAACAACTTAGAGGGAAAAGTAGTGATAACCTATCGTTCTGGTAAAGGAGAAATTTCTGTAAATTAATAATTAAATAAGATAAGACAGGATACAGTGTATAAGAAGAACTGTATTCTGTTTTTTTACATATTCCAGCTGAAATTTTTTCAATCATCTAAACTTTAGTTTTCATTTCTATTTTGGTATAATTACTTGGTTAGGAGTGACGACGTGAAAAAATCAAAGTACATATGGCGTTATCCGGAAGAACCGGCTTTTTCTGAAGTGTTTTCTAAAGTTTTAGAAGAGCGGTCTATCAGTCCATTAGTTGGAAAACTTTTATGGCAGCGGAATATACGAAGTGCGGAACAGTTGGAAGCTTTTTTGACGCCTTCAATTGAAGCCCTTCACGATCCTTTTTTAATCCACGATATGCCGAAAGCTGTAGAACGTATTCAGCAGGCAATCGAAGCAGGGGAACAAATTCTTGTTTACGGGGATTATGATGCGGATGGCATTACCAGCACAACTGTGATGAAGGAAGCGATTGAACTGGTTGGCGGCGAGGTAGAATATTTTCTACCTAATCGATTTGTCCACGGATATGGTCCCAACCTTGAGGTTTTTAAAGAAAAAATTGAAGCAGGGATTCAGTTAATTGTCACAGTGGATAATGGAGTAGCAGGTCATGAAGCTTTGGCTTATGCTCAGGAACAAGGAATAGATGTGATTGTGACTGATCACCACGAATTGCCGGAGGAGCTGCCGGCTGCTTATGCTATTATCCATCCAAAACATCCGGAAGGCATGTATCCTTTCCCTGATTTAGCGGGAGTGGGTGTAGCATTTAAAGTTGCGACTGCATTACTTGATGAGGTGCCAGCCGAATTTCTGGATTTAGTTGCTATTGGAACGATTGCGGATTTGGTCTCATTAACTGGAGAAAACCGTATGCTTGTTCAGCTAGGGCTGAAGATGATTCAAACTGGTGATCGGCTTGGTTTAGATGCACTAATTCAGTCAGCAGGACTAAAGAAAGATGAAATTTCTGAAGAAAATGTCGGTTTTGCCATTGGTCCCCGATTAAATGCTTTAGGACGATTGGGAGAAGCAGCCCCGGGTGTAGCCCTTTTGACAACTTTTGATGAGGAAGAAGCGTTGTCCATTGCTGCTGTCATTGAAGAAACAAATAATGAACGTAAAAAGATTGTGGATACAATTACTGAGGAAGCATTTAGTATGATTGATCCAGCTATGCCGATTCATCTTTTAGCGAAAAAAGGCTGGCATGAAGGTGTGCTGGGGATTGTTGCCGGACGTATTATGCAGGAGACTGGTAAGCCAACGATTATTTTAACAATTGATGAAGCTGGGGAACGGGCAAAAGGTTCTGGCCGCAGTGTGACAACACTAAATTTGTATGAGGCATTAAATGAGGTACGGGAGCTTTTTGTTCATTTTGGCGGTCATCATATGGCAGCTGGCATGACTGTACTAGTAGAAAATATTGATCGTATTCGTACACATTTAATCGAATATATTGATAAAAAAGGACTGGATCTTTCGCAGGGGCAGGAACTGATTATTGATGAAGCGCTGACTATTGAAGAGACGACTATTCCGTTTATTAATCAGTTAAAGCTGTTGGCGCCTTTTGGAACAGATAATCCGATGCCTACTTTTCTTTATCGACAGGTTGAGGCTGTTCAGGTACGACAAATCGGGGCAAAGAAAAATCATTTGAAGCTTCAGATTACGAACAATAGTGATACACCGTTAGATGTGATTGCTTTTCAAATGGGCAACGAAGCAAAAGAGTTTTCTGACAGCCGCTGTACGATTGCTGGAAAACTCTCAATCAATGAATGGAACGGGAATAAAAAACCGCAGCTGATGGCAGAAGACTACCTGATTGATGAGCTTCAGCTGTTTGATTTCCGCGGAAAATCAAAACAACTTCAAGAAATTCCAGAGCTTTCTACTCTGTATGTCTTTTTCCAGAAAGAAAGTGTTAAGCTGCTTCAGAAAGAAGTAGCAGCAAAAGTTATTTTTGAATCTATTGAGCAGTTTGCTGTGGAGACAGCGACAATGAAGATTGAACAGCTGGTCATTGTCGATTGTCCTAATGACATGGGTGATCTTAAACAGCTAATCCGTCAAATCTCTGTGAACCGTGTATATATTATGGGATTGTCTGGTGACGAAGCTTACTTAAACGGGACTGGGACTAGAGAACAGTTTTCTAGATTGTACAGTCTAATTAAGAAGCAAGGAACGCTTGATGTTCGCTATAAGCTTCAAGTAGTCGCCAACTACTTAAATATTCAGGAAAAATTATTAATTTTTATGATTCAGGTGTTTTTTGATTTAGGATTTGTTACAATAGAAGACGGTGTTTTGAGAAACGTAAATAACCCTGAAAGTCATCCATTGACTGATAGCAAGGTTTATCAAAACCGCTTGAAAAAAATTAAGGTGGAAGAATTCTTGCTATACAGTGATCGTAAGACGCTGCTTCAATGGCTGCTGAATGAGGAGGAAAAGTAACATGGATTTAAAAGATTATATTGCCAGCATACCTGATTATCCGGAAAAAGGAATTGTTTTCAGAGACATATCTCCGCTGATGGCAAATGGTGATGCTTATCGGGAAGCGACAAAGCAAATCGTTGACTATGCAAAGGAAAAAAGAATTGATATGGTTGTAGGGCCGGAAGCCCGTGGGTTTATTGTCGGCTGTCCTGTTGCCTACGAATTAGGCGTGGGCTTTGCTCCAGTTAGAAAAAAAGGAAAACTTCCTCGGGAAACGATTGAAGTAACCTACGATCTGGAATATGGTACAGACACACTAACCATTCATAAGGATGCGATTGCCCCAGGACAGCGCGTGCTGATTTGTGATGATTTACTAGCGACTGGCGGAACAATTAAAGCAACAACTGATTTAGTTGAATCTTTAGGCGGAATCGTTGTCGGCTGTGCCTTCCTGATTGAATTAAAAGAACTACATGGTAGAGATAAAATTGCTAACTATGAAATCGTTACATTAATGGATTACTAATAAAAAAGTTTTACCTCAAATTCATGTTGGTAGGACAAAAACGGAATAAACTCTAAGAGCTTGAAATAAATGCAGGAACTCTCTGCTGCTGTTTCAAGTTCTTTCATTTTGTTGTTCAATCCCTCAGAGCTACCTTTAATCTGTGATTTTAGATGCTTTCATTTTATCTGCTGAGTGTTCTTTTTTGTGCTTGAACACTCAAAAAAGTGCTGGTAGATTTTTTACTAAAACAAAATATTATAGAAATGAAAAACACCACGTTCATTCCTCTTTTGGGGAAGAGATTCATCTATAAATATAATTCGGTATTATTATCTAGGTGAGCAGCCTTCCTGCTGCATGGTATCAGTCAGCTGTTCCGTTTTAATATTTGACTAGCTAAAAAATGCCGGAAAATTTTCTTTAAGAATTGTCTGCCAACACAAAAATAAAGCTAAAAAAGAAAGCAGCTGAAATATAGGCTGCTTTCTTTTTTAGCTTTACGATAGGTGTATCCAAAGAAAACTATTTAAAGGTTATTTCCCTTAATGGAGACTAGTCAATTAACAGGAGTACGGACTAGTCACAGTTTTGGGAAAAGGGGGGAGAATCCTAAGGTTATTTATATATAATTATCTTAATGATATTTTCGATAAACATAGTGCTGATCTTCTTCTCTTCTGCGATGTTGAACATAACGTTTCTCATCCCAAAGCATAAACCAGATGATAAATAGTGGGCTGACGATAAGCAGCGCAGACTGTAAGCCCAATGTACCTAGAAAAATACCAATCAATAAAACAAAAAATATAAAGCCGCCACGACGTAGTGCTTTCATTTTCATCACCTCACAAATTAATCGAACGAGTGTTCGTAAGAATATTATACGAATGTTTGTTCGGTTTGTAAAGAGGGAACGCTCAAATATTTAAAATTATTTTTGGTGTTTTTAAAGAACGGATGTTATTGATTTGCAGTGAAATAATCGAAGGCAAACAAGCATCTGTATATTTAGGAAATAGGTGAGCGGCTGGCTGAGGATATAGGCGGCAGAAACAAAAAAACTGAGTCATTAGTCCAATGGACTATAACTCAGTCAGTTAACTTAAAGTAAAAGATATACCAAAGCAGCTGCTATCCCTTAAATAGAAAATTCGCAACAACTAGGTAAAAAATAAAATTGAGAAATACATAAAGCCTGCACCAGCCATGACAAAAAGGTGCCAAACAACATGCATAAAGCGAACACCTTTCAAGCTATAGAAGAGAGC
Organism: Enterococcus sp. LJL51; assembly: GCF_054871795.1. Taxonomy (NCBI): domain Bacteria; kingdom Bacillati; phylum Bacillota; class Bacilli; order Lactobacillales; family Enterococcaceae; genus Enterococcus; species Enterococcus sp. LJL51. Next base: position 285,040 of record NZ_JBTXLW010000002.1, read on the forward strand.
GCCTAATGTGTAAGAAACACCGCCGGCAACTAAAAGAGCCAGACCAGTGAAGCTCAGACTTTCATAGAGCGGTTTAGCGGCAATTAAACAGAGCCAGCCCATGATAATATAGATAATCGTTGATGCATTTTTTACAGTATCCTGTTTATGCAGTGTAACAGATTTGTAGACCACACCAAAAATTGCCAATGCCCAAATCAGTCCAAACAATGTCCAGCCTAGCCAGCCTTGAACGCTGAGTAAGCAAAAAGGTGTATAGCTTCCAGCAATCAGCAGGAAAATAGAGCTGTGATCAAAAACCTGAAATACTTTTTTCGCTTTTGTGAAAATTAGACTGTGGAACAATGTGGAGGATAAAAATAGCAGAATCAATGTAGAGCCGTATAAGGCATATGAAACGACCCGAAGGGCGGAACCCATCTGAGCTCCTTTAACCAATAAAATGATTAAACCTGCTATACTTAAGCCAAAGCCGATACCATGGGTAACTGCATTGAGCACCTCGTTCAAAATCAAATACTTTCGAGAAAATTCAGTTTTTTCCAAGAAATCAACTTCCTTCACTTTAATTTGATGAAAAAATTTTTTTGGTCTGTTATACTATATCCATAACCTAAACCTTGTATCCATTCTAACACGAATGTAGGTTGTTTTTAAAGAAAGAGTGGTTAATTTATGACAAATGTAAAGATTGTAACTGATTCTTCCTGTACGATGAGAAAGGAAGTCCGGGAAGCCTTGAATATCCATATGATTCCTCTATCTGTAATGATAGATGGTGTTGTCTACCCAGATGATGATCATTTAGAAGGAAGCCAGTTTATGACTATGATGGATAAAGCAAAAGCTTTACCAAAAACCAGTCAGCCGCCTATCGGAGAGTTTGTGGAGCTTTATGATGAGCTGGGAAGTGACGGAAGCGAAATAATTTCAATTCATATGACCAAAGCATTGAGCGGAACAGTTGAAGCTGCAAGACAGGCGGGCAATCTGACATCAAGCAAGGTAACTGTTATAGACAGTGATTTTACTGATCAGGGATTATCTTTCCAAGTAATTGAAGCCGCAAAACTAGCCGCAAATGGTGCTGGTGTACCGGAAATTTTGGCTGAAATTGAAAGAGTAAAGGAAAATACAAAGCTTTTTATTGGAATATCAACGCTGGATAATTTAGTAAAAGGCGGCCGCATTAGCCGGGCGACAGGGTTGTTGTCAAATATTTTCAATATGAAGGTAGTCATGGATTTCGATCATACAGAATTAATTCCTGTCATTAAAGGACGAGGAGTTAAAACTTTCAATAAGTGGTTTGACGAGTTGAAGCTGGAATTGGAAAAACTTTCAAATGTACGTCAGATTGGTATTTCTCATGCTGAGGGATTAGAATTGGCTAATTATTTTAAAGAAGGACTGCAAAAGCTGTTTCCAGATATGGATATTCCTGTTCTGCATACTAATCCTGTTATCGCTACTCATACAGGCAAAGGTGCTTTTGCGATTATGTATTACACAAGCTAAACAGTTACACTATGGATTGAACAACGATTGGTTCTATATCAGAGCGGTTCCTTTGAACAATCCGTAGTAAAGTAGTTTGTTCTACAATTTTATAAATGAATGTTTGATGAGGCGGCTGCGATTGTTTTAGATCTCAGCCCCTTTTTTCCAATGAAAGAGGGATAAAATGAAGCGATTTTTTCAAACAAAATGGGGGCTGCTGGTACTTCCGTTCGGCGCGGCCTTTCTTACGCTGATACTGCTTTTAGTTTTTGTTCCAAAAGCCCAGCCGTATTTTAATCAAAAAACGAATGAGAATCCAAATAAGAACAACAAAGAACTTGTTAAATATGTTGCAATTGGCGACTCGTTGACTGAAGGGATTGGTGATCCAACTGCTTCAGGAGGTTTTGTACCTATTGTAGCGCGGGATATTGAGGAGCGTTATAAATTAAATGCTGTAGAGGTGGAAAATTTTGGTAAAAACGGTGACCGCAGCGATCAAATTCTAAAACGGATTAAAAAGAATGAGGCTATTCAAAAACAGTTGACTGCCGCAGATATGATTACAGTAACAGTTGGCGGTAATGATTTAATGAAGGTTATCAAAGGAGATGTTTTTAATCTAACAACGGATTCTTTTACTAAACCGCTGAAAAAATATCAGGATCAGCTGGTCTCATTATTTGATGAAATCAGAAAATATAATGAGACTGCACCAATTTATGTATTAGGGATTTATAATCCATTTTATCTATATTTCCCTGAGATTATCGAAATGCAGCAGATTGTAAATAACTGGAATGCTGGAACAGAAGAAACGGTGAGCGGATACTCAGAAATGTATTTCATTCCAATTAATGATTTGCTTTATAAAGGCGTAAACGGCGATGTAGGTGTAACCGGTGTAGAGGGCGACACCAGTGATACAGAAATAACGAATGATGCAATCTATGAAGAAGATCATTTTCATCCGAACAATCTTGGCTATCAGCTGATGGCGAATGCAGTTCGGGAAGAAATGATCAACACAAAGGATCAATGGCTGCCTAAGGAGAGTGACAACTAAGGATGACTGAGGAAAAAGAACCACAGGTTAGAAGAAAAAGAGACACGAACAAGAAAAATAAACAGAAACAGATTAACCCATGGAAAGTGGCCTTTCTATCGATTGTTGGAATCATAGTCGGCTGCCTTCTATTTATTGGCATCAGAATGACACAGGTAAGAGAACCGGATTATAAATCTTCAAAGACTGTTGAGAGATCAGGTTCACCAATTTTAAGTATTCAGTCAAATAAAGAACAGATTAATCAGCTGATTGAATTCTTTTTAGAAGATTTCCAAAAGGACTCAGATATTAGCTATGATTTTTATTTGGAGAATGAAGCTATGCTGACGGGAACGTTTAAGGTATTGGGTTACCCGATTCAGTTTAACCTGTATTTTGATCCTTACGTTATGGATGATGGAAATGTTCAATTGAAAGCCAAAAGTCTATCTGTAGGTACTTTAGGTCTGCCGATTAAAGATATTCTGCAATTTGTTCAGCGGGATTATAAGCTGCCGGAGTGGGTGGAAGTCAATCCGGATGAAAAAACGATTTTGCTTCGGCTTGATAAATTCCAAATGCAAAATGGTCTATTTATTCGGGCGGATAAAATTAATTTAATTGATGATGATATTCAAATAAGTGTATACCTTCCTGAAATAGATAAAACAAGTACTGAAGACAGTACAACCAGCACATCATCATTGGAAGAGTAGGGGGAGGAAAAGAAATGAGCGAAAAAGCAATTTTTGCCGGCGGTTGTTTCTGGTGTATGATTCAGCCCTTTGATCAACAGCCGGGGATTTATTCAGTGACTTCCGGTTATACAGGAGGACATGTAGTTAATCCGACCTATGAACAGGTAAAAAATCACACAACTGGTCATACGGAAGCCGTGGAGATTTTATTTGATCCAGAAATTATTTCGTATGCTGAGCTGGTTGAGATTTACTGGCAGCAGACAGATCCAACAGATGCGCTGGGTCAATTTGAAGACCGTGGCGACAATTATCGTCCGGTGATTTTTTACGGGAATGAAGAACAACGGCAGATTGCTGAAAAGAGCAAGGAAAGGCTGCAGAACAGCGGTCGTTTTACTAAACCGATTGTGACAACCATTGAACCAGCTGAAACTTTTTATCCTGCAGAAGATTATCATCAGGATTTTTACAAAAAAGAACCAGAGCGATATGAGCGTTCCCACGAACGGCGCGGCAGCTTTTTAAAAGAAAATTGGAAAAGAGGACTGGAATGAGAAGAAGCTTTTATCATTATTTGGTTACACTAAAAGGTCCAGCAGCAGATTATGAAACTCAATTTGCCAATGCAGCTGCTAAAGATATTCGCTTTCCAAAGCATTCAGAGGATTATCATGAAATTTCCTCCTATTTGGAAATGGAGGTAAATTATTTGCCGACAATGACAGTTTTTGATGAGCTGTGGGAAAAATATTTGGAAAATAATAAATAAAGAAAAAGGATGAAAAGCTCTTCTAAAAAATAGGAGTTTTTCATCTTTTTTATATTCTAAAAATGCAACGTAAACATTGCTGTGTTGCCTATGTTTCGGGAAAATTTACTTTTTGACTAGCCTGATTGCGAAAAGGTTGTATCATTTGTTGGACTTCATCGCTTAAATACTTCTTATTCATGAAAATGCTTGATGGGCTAGAGTAGGGAGGGAAAGAAAAAAGCCGGTTGTTTTATCAGGAAGTTCTGTGTTGTGCCCTTTTTTCATTCGCTTTTTCATGGTAAACTATAAGAATCGGTCAGCAGTATACAGAGAACCGGAAAAGGGAGCGAGACAATGAAAAAACAACGGCAGGTGCCTTATTATCAATATATAATTTCAATTATTTGTACAGCAATTATTGTCGGCGGGGGCAGTTTTATTCTGTTTAGAAGTGTTCTTCAGAGCTACATAGTTAATCAACCCTCAGAAGAAGAAAACCTAAGAGAAGTAAGCCAGCTGTATAACAGTATTCTGGAAGATTATGTAGGAAAAGTCGATAAAGAAGAGCTGGTTGAAGGGGCATTAAAAGGAATGATGGAATCCTTAGATGATCCCTACTCTTCCTATCTGGGAAAAGAGGAATCGACTGCTTTGGAAGAAGAGGTTTCCGGAAGCTTTGAAGGGATTGGTGCAACCCTTGGTTTAGAAGATGACATTCTTACTGTTATGCAGGCACCGATTGAAGGCTCTCCTGCTGAGAAAGCCGGCTTGAAAATGGAGGATCAGATTCTGAAAATTGATGGGGATGCTACAGAAGGAGCAACATTGTCTGAATCAGTTAGTAAAATTAGAGGAGAAAAAGGCAGTGATGTCCGCTTAGAAATTTTACGTGGGGAAGCGACTTTTGAATTGACGATTACCAGAGATACAATCCCTCTAACCACTGTCAGTGCAGCGTTGGATGAAATGGATAAAACAATAGGAAACATTCGCATTTCTTCTTTTGGCGGCAAGACATTTGAAGAGTTGAAAACCGCAGTAAAGGATTTGCGTAAAGAAGGTGCCGTATCATTCATTATTGATCTTCGACAAAATCCGGGCGGTTTACTGGATCAAGTGGAAAAAATGTCAAGTATGTTTTTAAAGGACGGTCAGACGATTGTCCAGTTTGAAGATAAAGCTGGTAATATAATTGAAAGCAAAGCATCCTCTGAGTTAGACGATGGTTTTAAAGTGGAGGAACCGGTTGTAGTATTAGTCGATGGCGGAAGTGCAAGCGCATCGGAAATTTTTGCAGCAGCACTGAAGGAATCGGGCAAGGTGAAAGTGATTGGAACGAAGACTTTTGGTAAAGGGACAGTCCAAACAGTTAAAGGAGTTGGACAGGAGACTAGTCTCAAGCTGTCTATTTTGAAATGGCTGACACCAGAGGGGAATTGGATTCATGAGAAGGGATTGGCCCCTACTATTGAAGCAGACTTTCCAGAGTATGCTTATCTAGCTCCAATCTCCAGAAGTAGTATTTTGAGGCAAGGGGATCAGTCAGAAATTGTTGCAAATCTGAATAAAATGCTGAAAGCTCTTGATTTTGATGTAGATGAAACAGCTGATTTTAACGAGAAAACGAAGCAAGCAGTTGAATCTATTCAGACGGATCAAGCGCTGCCGGTTTCTGGAGAAGTGGATGAAACCACAGCAGAACAAATTGAAGGGCTGCTGAAAGTAAAAATTCAAAATAATGACGGAGCCTATAACACAGCTATTGAGCAATTACAAAAGTAAATTTTTCATTGAACAGCTATTAGGTTTCTGCTATATTACAATGGAAGAAGGTCCGAAATCTATGGAGAAAAGGAAAAGTTATATAGGGTATCTCATTTCATTTATAAAACTGCTGATACCATCGCTTGTTCTTTTATTTATTGTTCGCGGTTTTATCCTGATTCCTGTGCCAATTGACGGAAGTTCTATGAAACCGAATCTTAGTCAGGGAGATATGGTGCTGATGGAAAAATTCACAGCTATTCAGCGCTTTGATGTGATTGTCTTTCAATTGCCGGATGGCGAAATTTATGTAAAACGAGTAATTGGTCTTCCGGGAGATGAAATTCGCTACGAAAAAGATCAGCTTTATATTAATGGCGAAAAAGTAGCTGAACCTTTCTTGAAAAAAGGAAGGAAAACAAAGTCGGATACAGAACCATATACTACGAACTTTAATCTTGCTGATTTAATGAATCAGGAGAATTTGAGCGGGGATAGTTATTTTGTTTTGGGTGATAATCGAAGAATGTCAAAGGATAGCCGATCATTTGGGGCTGTTGAAAGCAAGTACATCTTAGGTAAAGCAAGATTTGTATATTATCCATTTAATCATATAAAAATTATTAGTTAGATAGGTGAAAACATGACAATACAATGGTTTCCAGGTCATATGGCGAAAGCCCGGAGAGAAGTGTCGGAAAAGATAAAATTTGTAGATATTATTTTTGAACTAGTGGACGCTCGATTACCAATCTCTTCAAGAAATCCAATGATGGATCAGATTGTGCAGCAAAAGCCTCGCTTGGTTCTACTAAACAAGGGGGATTTGGCAGATCCGGATCAGAATAGAAAATGGCAGGATTATTTTAGAGAAAAAGGATTTCACACACTGATAATCAATTCTCAACAGAATCAGGGAATCAACAAGATTGTTCCAGAAGCAAAAAAGGCACTGAAGAATAAAATCGAACGGGACCGAAGCCGCGGGTTGAAGCCGCGGGCTATTCGAGCAATGTGTATAGGCATCCCCAATGTAGGCAAATCGACATTAATGAATCGGCTCGTAGGTAAGAAAATTGCTCAGACAGGGAACAAACCGGGAGTCACTAAAGGTCAGCAATGGCTAAAATCGGGTAAGGATTTAGAATTACTTGATACTCCAGGGATTTTATGGCCAAAATTTGAAGATGCAGCGATTGGAAAAAAATTGGCATTAACAGGTGCAATCAAAGATCAGCTGCTTCATTTTGATGATTTAGCTATTTATGGGCTAACCTTTTTTGCTCGTTTCTATCCTGAGCGCTTACTTGAACGCTATCAGCTTACCGAAGAAGATTTATTTTTACCTGCTCCGGAACTATTGATGCTGATTACTAAAAAAAGAGGCTTCAAGGACGACTATGATCGTGCAAGCGAGATGATTGTTCAGGAAATCCGCAGCGGCAAGCTGGGTGCATATACATTAGACCGATGGGAAGAGTTAGGAGCAGGGCTGGATGAATAAGGAATCTATCAAAGACATCAAAGAAGAACTAAAAACGATTGACCGTCGAGACGATCAACGGTTAACTTTTTGGAAGGATGATGAGAGACTTGGTGTACAGCAGGCCTTAGCTCAATGGGAAAGAAGTATGGTCAAACAGGAGAGTGAAATTGCTCAATTTAAGCAGCTCTCTATTTTTGAAGAAGAAGCAAAAAAAGCAGGGCACCGCTTAATTGCCGGCATCGATGAGGTTGGCAGAGGTCCTTTGGCTGGACCAGTAGTGGCTGCAGCTGTCATTTTACCAGAAAAGTGTGAGCTGCTTGGTCTGAATGATTCAAAACAGCTTTCTATTAAGAAGAGAGAAGCCTTATATGATCAGATTCAAAGTCAAGCAATTGCAATTGGTATCGGAATGGTTGATCATAAAGAAATCGATGAGATAAATATCTATCAGGCAAGCAAAAAAGCTATGAAAATGGCTGTAAAGGACCTTGATTTTACACCAGATTACTTATTAATTGATGCAATGGAGCTAGAGTTATCCATTCCGCAGAAAAAGCTGATTAAAGGGGATGCCCGTTCAGTTTCGATTGCTGCAGCCAGTATTGTTGCCAAGGTTTGCCGAGATCGGTTGATGGAGGATTACTCTAAGGTTTTTCCTGGATACGGCTTTGAGAGAAATGCAGGATATGGGACAAAAGAGCATCTTGAAGGAATGAAGAAACAGGGGATTTGTGCAATTCATCGGCGAACATTTGCACCAGTTAAAGATTTATGCCAATAAAATGAAAACAGCTTTCTTATGCAAATACTATCTATGTAAATCTTGTGAAAAAAACGTTGTAAGGTACAGGGTTTATAAATGATTGAGTATTTGAGAGGAAGGCTTTTTTTATGGATAAAGAGTTGAGAGAATTATTATTTCGTTTAGTGAACTGTCAGGGAATCGGGAACATAGGCATATTGAAGATTCTAAGCTTTATAATAGAAAATGATTATGTAAATTTGAGCAAGAATGAATTGCTTCAAATTGCAGAAATAAAAAAATATGCACCTCAGTTTTTAGCCTCCTGGGAACGGTTAAATCAATTAGGTGAGAAAGTAAAACAGTTTCAATCAGAGCATCAGTTTCTCACTATTCTAGATGCTCAGTTTCCGGTTCTTTTAAAAGAAATATACAATTGTCCAGCAGTTCTTTTTTACAAAGGAAATATTAACCTGCTTCAAGAAAAAGCACTGGCAGTTGTTGGTGCTCGCGATGCTTCTGCTTATGGAATAAAAGTGGTAAGAGAGTTTATACCGCCGATTGCTGCAGCCGGCTGGGTCATTGTCAGCGGCTTAGCTAAAGGAATTGATAGCAAAAGTCATGAAGCTGCCATGAATAATGCAGGCAAAACAATTGGTGTTGTTGGCACTGGCTTAGACTGCTGCTACCCTAGAGAAACAGCTGTTTTACATAGAAGAATGGCGGAAGAACAACTGATTATTAGTGAATACCCCAACGGCACTCCGCCGCGGAAGCATCATTTTCCCATGCGAAACCGAATTATTGCAGGGCTTGCCAGAGGCACATGCCTGATTGAAGCACGTAAAAACAGTGGTTCTCTCATTACAGCGCAGTCTGCCCTTGAATATGGCAGAGAGGTTTTTGTGGTTCCGGGAAATATTTTTTTGCCTCATTCAGAAGGCTGTCATACCTTACTTTACGAAGGGGCAAATAGTGTTTTTTCTCCCGAAGATATTTTGAATGAAATGAGATTTTTTTGTTAGATTGCTATATCAATCCTTGACAAACTCAAAATGAATCGATATGATGAACTACGATTTGTAAGTTTTTCACTGTATATAATAGTAGGAACAGGAAATCTGAAAGGAGCCGCACGTTTAATGGCGTATAAATACTTAGTTATTGTAGAATCACCAGCAAAAGCCAAAACGATTGAAAAATATTTAGGAAGAAACTATAAAGTCGTTGCCAGTGTTGGGCATATTCGTGATTTGCCAAAAAGTAAAATGGGTATCGATTTTGAAAATAATTATGAACCGCATTACATCTCAATTCGCGGAAAAGGCGATGTGATTAAAGGACTTAAAGCAGCCGCAAAAAAAGCAGATAAAGTTTATCTTGCAGCCGATCCGGATAGAGAGGGAGAAGCTATTGCCTGGCATCTGTCTCACTTATTAAATTTGGATATTAATGATAAAAACCGGGTCGTATTTAACGAAATCACTAAAGAAGCTGTTAAGGCAGCCTTCAAAGAACCACGGGCAATTGACGTTGATTTAGTGGATGCCCAGCAGGCACGCCGCGTATTGGATCGCATCGTTGGCTATTCTATCAGTCCGATTCTTTGGCGTAAAGTGAAAAAAGGACTTAGCGCAGGTCGAGTACAGTCTGTTGCTTTGAAAATTATTATAGACCGGGAACAGGAAATTAGAAAATTTGTTCCAGAAGAATACTGGAGTATTGACGGGAATTTCCAAAAAGGGAAAAAGAAGTTTAAAGCGAACTTTTGGGGATTAGACGGCAAAAAGAAAAAACTGCCGAATCCGGAAGCAGTAAAAGAAGTGACCAGTCGTATCAAAGGTAAAGATTATGATATTACAAAGGTTGAGAAGAAAGAGCGAAAACGCAATCCTGCGTTGCCGTTTACGACTAGTAGCCTACAACAAGAAGCTGCCAGAAAATTGAATTTTCGTACTAGAAAAACCATGATGGTTGCTCAACAGCTGTATGAAGGGATTGCACTAGGCAAGCAAGGAACTGTGGGTCTCATTACGTACATGCGTACAGACTCCACTCGATTGGCGGACTCAGCGAAAATTGAAGCTGCATCATACATTGAAGAAACTTATGGGAAAGAATACTCTGCTCACGGCGGACGCAAAGCGAAAAATGCACAGGGAGCACAGGATGCCCATGAAGCAATTCGCCCATCCAGCGTGTTAAGAACACCTGATGAGATTAAACAGTATCTTGATAAGGATCAGCTGAAGCTCTACACGCTAATTTGGTCAAGAATGGTTGCCAGTCAAATGACGCCGGCTGTCCTGGATACTATGAAGGTTACCCTTGAGCAGAATGGCGTGATTTTCATAGCAAATGGTTCCAAGGTGAAATTTAAAGGTTTTATGCAGGTGTACGTTGAAGGTCGTGATGATGGGAAGGAAGACAAAGAAAATATTCTTCCTGATATGACAGCAGGAGAAAAAGTCCAGTCTGTAGATATCGAACCAAAACAACACTTCACGCAACCGCCGGCACGTTTCAGCGAAGCGACATTAATCCGTACGCTGGAGGAAAACGGTGTAGGTCGCCCTTCTACTTATGCACCAACGCTGGAAACGATTCAACGGCGCTATTATGTGAAGCTAACGAATAAGCGCTTTGAACCAACAGAGCTTGGTGAAATTGTTAATTCGCTAATCGTTGAGTTCTTCCCTAAAATTGTGGACGTTCATTTCACTGCGTCAATGGAAGAGGATTTGGATAACATTGAAGAAGGAAAAGAAGAGTGGATTAAGGTAATTGATCAATTTTATAAACCTTTTGAAAAAGAATTGGCAACTGCAGAGGAAAAAATTGAAAAAATCCAAATCAAAGATGAACCAGCTGGTTTTGATTGTGATGTATGTGGTCATCCGATGGTCATCAAGTTAGGACGTTATGGAAAATTCTATGCCTGCAGCAACTTTCCGGATTGTCGAAATACTAAGCCAATTGTGAAGGAAATCGGTGTAGTGTGTCCAGTCTGTCATGAAGGTCAAGTAATTGAACGCAAATCGAAAAAGAACCGTCTGTTCTATGGCTGCAGCCGCTATCCTGATTGTGACTTTACATCATGGGATAAACCAATTGGCAGAAACTGTCCAAAATGTGATCAGTATCTCGTTGAGAAGAAGGTTAAAGGCGGAAAGCAAGTGGTTTGTATTAATGGCGATTATGAAGAAAATGTTCAGAAATAGCCGCTTAGCAGCAGATTCAGCTGTTGTTTCAAGATAGAAATAAACTATATATCAATGAGGTCGAGACAAAAGTGTTTAGCTCCGAGAAATAAGACGAATTATCCGAAAATTGTCAAGAAACACTACAAGGGAACCGAGTAGATGTTGATTGATACCTACCTGGAGCTTTTCATATTTTTGAGATAGTTCGGCTTATTTCCGAGAGAGCTACTTTTGGAACGCCGTTTATTCGGATTTTAGAGAAAGAAGAGTTCGGGCATTTTCTTATGTCCCAAACTCATTTTTGAAGAAAAGAGGATATAAATGACTAAAACAGTAACGGTGATTGGCGCAGGTCTTGCAGGAAGTGAGGCAGCTTGGCAAGTCGCTCAGGCTGGCGTTCCGGTAACGCTTTATGAGATGCGCCCTGTAAAGAATACTCCTGCCCATCAAACAGAAGACTTCGCCGAACTAGTATGTTCTAATTCTTTGAGAGGGAACAACCTGACAAATGCTGTCGGTGTTTTGAAGGAAGAAATGCGTCAGCTGAACTCAGTGATTATCCATTCAGCTGATGAAACTGCTGTGCCGGCAGGAGGAGCACTAGCTGTGGATCGTGATAATTTTTCAAAGTTAATCACAGAGCGAATCAAGAATCATCCGCTGATTACGGTTAAAAATGAAGAAATTACGGATATTCCTGAAGGGATTACAATTATTGCAACAGGTCCGCTAACTTCAGAAGGACTTTCAGATAAAATTAAAGAATTTAATGGTTCTGAAGGCTTTTATTTTTACGATGCTGCGGCGCCAATTATTGATCAGTCAACAATTGATATGGATAAGGTCTATTTAAAATCCCGGTATGACAAGGGAGAAGCGGCCTATTTAAATTGTCCGATGACTGAAGAAGAATTTAATCAGTTCCATCAGGCATTAATTGAAGCAGAAGTGGTTCCGCTGAAAACCTTTGAAAAAGAGAAGTTTTTTGAAGGCTGTATGCCAATTGAAGTAATGGCTAAACGTGGGATTAAAACGATGCTTTTTGGTCCAATGAAGCCTGTTGGGCTGGAAGATCCTAAAACTGGGAAACGTCCTTATGCAGTAATTCAGCTGAGACAGGATAATGCCGCTGCTTCACTTTATAATATCGTTGGATTTCAGACACATCTAAAATGGGGCGAACAAAAGCGGGTTTTCCAAATGATTCCAGGGTTGGAAAATGCTGAATTTGTCCGTTATGGTGTGATGCATCGAAATAGTTTTATGAATTCTCCTGAATTACTAGAGCCAACCTATCAAACAAAGAAACGTTCTGATTTGTTCTTTGCAGGACAAATGACTGGAGTAGAAGGTTATGTAGAGAGTGCGGCCAGTGGTCTTCTTGCCGGCATCAATGCTGCGCGTCTAGCGAAAGAAGCTGAGCCGGTTATTTTTCCAAGAGAAACAGCGATGGGGAGTATGGCATATTACATCACCCATGCAGAAGGTAAACACTTTCAACCGATGAACGCCAACTTTGGTCTGTTTCCAGAGCTGCCTGCACGTATTAAAGATAAAAAGGAACGCTATGAAGCTCTTGCTCAAAGAGCCTTATCTGTGCAAAAAGAAATGATTGAAGAGTTAAAACGATAAACAGAAAATAGAGCGAGAGACAAAGAATGTTATAAAAAGCATTCTTTGTCTTTTTTTCGTTATTAATTTAAAGAATCAAATAGCATGTTATTGTTACTTTTACCAAAAAATGTTTAGTTTTAAGAAAAAATTGAAAAAAAATTTTCGCTTGTTGTGGTAAACTATATTGTATAAAAAGAAATATTGGAGTGAGGAAGGAGCACGGAAAATGAGTGATAAAGAAAAGGAAGCGTTGGAAAGAGCCAAACGAGCTGCTAAGGAACGAAAACGGCGCGAGTTGAATGAACGGGCGGTAAAAGTACGTAAGAAAATTAATCAAGCATCTGAGTTAAAAGCCAGCTTTCAAGCAAAACAAAGCGAGCTAACCAGTGAAGTGACTCAAATAACAGCGAAAAAAAATAGTGCTTTATCTAGTCAAATTGCGAAAGAGGTACGTGTCTCCAAAGTATTTGAGGGAGTGATTGCTGAGATGCAGGCCTCTAGACTACCAGAAGGAGTGACTACCTTAGAAGAAAATATAAAAAAGGTTGAAAAGGTTATCGAAGGAATTAGTGATCAGATCAGTAAGCTTTCCAATTACCAACAGACGCAAGAGGGTATTTTATCAGGTATCATGGGTCAGCTGGCCAGCTTATAGAACAAAGGAGGAGAAAAAAATGAGTGGAAAAATTGCCGTAATTGATCAGGAATTCACACAAGTGGCAGCTGATTTAGAACGAAGCCATCAAGAGTTACTTGACGCCTATGAAAAAATTATTGAGCTTACCAAGAGTTTGAGTGCAGGAGCATTAAATACAGATGCATTAACCCCAAAAATTGATGGATTAATGGAAGGTGTTAGTTCGGATGTGATTGCCCGACTAAAGGAACTATTTACCCAAACCAAAACGGTAATTCAGGAATATGAAACCGTAATTATCAATGTAGATACAAGCTGCTAAAAGGAGGCAAACAATCAATGGGTAAGATTAATATTAATCATAGTCAAGCTAGAAGTGAGATTCAAGGAATTCAGGCACAGATAAGTGGAAGTTTACAGAGTGCTAAAAGTAGTATGAGCCAAATGAACGGCATATTACAAGAATCTGAAGGAGCCTTTGTAGATGCTTTAAAACAGCAATTTCAATCTGAAGAAGCGATTGTAACCGCTTCTGAAGCTTTTTTTTATGAGGTGTGTCAATCCTTGTTGAATGCAGTCGATGTGTACGAGGAACAAGACCAGAAACTGTCACGGAGTAGAGATCAGATTGTGTCGTAAAAGGACGAAAAATAAAAAGAGTAGGAGAATCAAGTATGAGTGTTGGAAAAGATCGCGTATTTTTATTATCTGCTATCGCAGAGTTAAAAACGGCCTATGAACAATTGTTTCAGGCGGCCAAAGAATTTAGTACAGAAGCAGAAAGTAAGGCTAAAAGCCTTCAGTCTTTACTTGGCCAAGTTCCTTCTGAGGCAAAAAGCAGTCAGCTCTCTGGAAGTATCTCCGGATTGAAATTGGAAAAGGACGAATTTCAGGAGCTGCTGGATAAGCTAACGCGTGATGTAGAAAAACTGCAGAATGACCTGCCCGCTTTGGATCAGGCAGCAGCTGCCAATGTGAATGATTTACAAAGTGCCGCAGATCAGCTGGCTAGTCTATTTAAAGAATACCAGTCTTTTATCAAGGGCGGCTTTACCGCTCAGGATGTGGATTCTTTTAAAAAATCACTCTCTAAAATGCGGATGCAAAACGGCATGCGCATGTCAGATATTGATAAGACGCTGCAGCGCGTATTAGACACATCGAAAGGGTTGGCTGTGGTCAGTGCTTATTACAGTAAAGACCCAGTAAACTTAACCACGGGTAATTTCAGTGCAGATAAAGAAGACCTGACTGTTCGCGGCGAAATACCCTTAGTATTCAAGCGCACGTATAATGTCATGGATGAGTATCGTGGGGCGTTAGGAGAACACTGGGTACATAGCTTCGAAGTACAGCTGTATCCGAAAAAAAAAGAAGGTCAGCTCAAAGTCATGATGGAAGACGGCAATGCGGTCTTTTATGAGGAACGGGAAGAAAATCACTACGTCGCTCCCTTGTTCCCTGCCCATCAATTAGTGAAGACAGCGACAGGCTATCAGTTAACGTTAGAAGACCAAACGGTCTATTCGTTTAACCTACAAGGACAATGGATTCAAAAAGAGATGGAGAATGGTCAGAAAATCCTTCTATCCTACAATAGCCAAAACCAACTGAAAAAAGTTAGCAGCTTGTCAGGATATCTGCGTTTTCGCTATCATCCAGACGGCTATTTGAGTATGGTGAAGGACCAAACGAATCGAAAGCTCCAGTTTTTCTATGCCAATGACTGTTTAATTAAAGTAATCGGTGTGACGAAAGAGACCCTGCGTTATCAGTACAATGATAAAAAGGAGTTGCTCACGCTGACGAACTCGCGGGGAATTGACTTGGTTCAAAATACGTACGATTATCTGGGACGAACCACTCGACAGGTCTTTCCTGACGGGGGCGTGATGACGTATGCGTATGAGGATGAACAGAAAACCATTACTGTGACAGAACAAAACGGCAACCAAGTCACCTATTATCGGGATAAGCAGTATCGAAATACTCGAGCGGTTTATGCAGATGGGGAAGAAGTCAGTGTCTATAACGGACAGAATCAGTTAGTAGCCTTTACGGATAAGCGGGGGAACAAGACGCAATACAGCTATGACGAACGAGGCAATCAAACGAATATCACCAACGCTTTGGGCGAAACGGTCACCCTTACGTACGATGAACAGAATCATCCAATTCAGATCAGACAAGCGAATGGCGGAACATTCCGCTTCTGCTATGAAGACAACCAACTGGTCGAGGTAAAAAATCCGTTAAATCATACTTCTAGTATCCGTTACGATGGGCAGAAACGACCAATTGAAGTACGACAGCCAGATGGCAGTCAGTTAACCTTTACCTACGATGAACGAGGGAATATCCAGACCATTGGGCAACCGAATGGCAGTCTGGCACATTATGTGTACGATGAACGCAATCAAGTCATCCAAACCACTGATCCGAACGGAAATGACAGCCAGTATAGCTATGATGAGCAAGGAAATCTGTTAACGATTACTAATGCCGCAGGAGCCACTAGAGAATACACCTATAATGGAATCAACAAAATCACACAGATAAAAGATTTTGACGGTACACTCACTATACAGGAATATAATAATTTAGGAAAAATTGAAAAAGTTGTCAACCCACGTGGCGGAATAACGGAGCTTGAGTATGATTTGATGTGGAACATTTCTAAGGTTAGACAGCCCAATGGGGCTGAGACACTTTTTCAATATAATCAACTGAATCAGTTGGTGAAAACAACTAATGCTCTCGGGCATAGTACTATGGTTACTTATGATGCAGTGGGTAACCCGTTGGAAATTGTTGGACCTAGTCAATCTACAAGAAGCTTTCGTTATGATGCATTAAATCGCCCAACTAAAGTAGTCGATGCATCGGGTCATGAAACACGCTACACGTATGATCGTTCTGGAAAAATCGCGTCAATTATGGATAGTAAAGGACAGACAACCGCTTTTCGTTATGATGCTATAGGACAGCTAGTGGAACAAGTGAACCCATTAGGACACAAGACGCGGTTTACGTATACCGCATTAGGAAAAGTGGCAGCCGTCGAGGATCCGAACGGTGGAGTGACGACCTACGACTATTATCCAGGTGGGAAGCTGAAAACCGTTCAGTACCCGGCGGGAGAGACGATTCAGTATACCTATGACAACAATGAAAATGTCATAGAAAAACAAGTAGGAATGCAAGGTCCAACCCACTACAGCTATGATCGACTCAATCAAATAACAGCTATTACAAACCCGCTTGGGCATACGAAGAAATTCAGCTATGATGAAGCTGGCAGAGTTGTTCTGTTTCAGGATGAGACAGGAGCCATTACTGAGTACGATTATCTTCCTACGGGAGAGCTAGCACAGGTTAGGGATGCATTAGGAAATGTTACCAGCTATTCTTATGATGAAGTAGGAAATCTGATTCAGATGGAACAGCCGACTATTGATAAAGACTATACAGAAGCTCAACAATTGAATCGCAGAACTATGTATCACTATGATCTTCTAGGGAATGTGACACAAGTTATTGATGCGCTCGGCAACGAAGAAAGCTATCGTTATGATGAAGAGAATCATTTAATTGAAAAGATTGACAAGGACGGGTTCCATACACGTCTTTCCTACACAGAGACAGGACGCATGAACGCCATTCGTTATGATGACGGCAAAGAGGTGCAGCTTCAATACAATGAATTGCGGCAGTTAGTAGCAGTGCAGGACTGGCTGGGCAAAACAACGATGGAACTGGATGCGTTAGGCCGAATTTTACAACTGACCACCCCGGATGACCAACAGCTTCGCTATGAATGGGACGCATTAGGGAATCGAACCAAGCTTATCTATCCGGACGGCAAAGAAGCCGCCTATACCTATGATTCTTCAAGTAAGCTAACAAGATTACGCAGTGACCAGCAAGAATATACGTATCGGTACAATGAACGTGGTCAGCTGATTGAGAAGCAGCAGCCGGCTGGGCTTACGTCTTCTTATCAGTATGATGCAGCGTATCAATTGACCGAGCTGGTTCATCAGCAGCATGGCGAGGTATTAGAGCATTATCAGTATCACTACAATGAAGCAGGGAATAAAACTCACATTGAGAAGCAGAGAAAAGGACTGTTAGAGGAAAGTGGTCAGTTCCTGTATCACTATGACCCCTTACAGCGATTGACAGAGGTTCAAAAAGACGGAGATTCTCTCAGAAGATATACGTATGATGCCTTTGGCAACCGCATTGCTAAAAGTGAAAAAGACCAAACGACACACTATACGTACAATGCGTTAAATCAATTGATACACCAAGAACAGCCAAATCAAAGTCGCACTATGCGTTATGATAAGCGGGGAAATCTAGTGGAAGAATTATTAGATAACCACCTGCATAAATCTTTTGAGTTCGATGCAACAAATATGATGACGAAGGTCATTCAACCAACGGTTGGAGAAGCCACGTATGACTATAATGGACTGCGGAATCGTGTAGGACAGACAATTGTAAAAGCAGATGAGCCGTTGAAGCAAATTCAGTATGTGTTGGATTTGACAAAGCCTTACAACAATCTATTGGAACGAAAAGTCAATGAAGACACAGAAAGCTATTTATGGGATAATCAATTATTGGCAATGGATGGGGAAGAGCAGTTTCTGCTGGATGAGCTAGGCAGTCCGTTACGTCAATTGACAGCTGGTGGCAGCCAAGAGCTGTTTGCCTATGACGAGTTTGGGGTAGCGCAGCAAAGCCAAGCGGGTGTCTTTGGTTTTACTGGTTATCAGCAGGATGAAATCAGCGGACTGAACTATGCACAGGCGAGGTATTATAATCAAGAGCAAGGGCGGTTTATTAGTGAGGATAAAATAAGTGGAATACTAACTGTGCCATCTACACTCAATGCTTTTAGTTATGTTTGGAATAACCCGATAAATCTTGTAGATAAAGATGGGAATTGGCCATCTTGGGATGATATCGGACAAGGCTTGAGTGATGTAGGAAATTGGTTAGGGGAAAATGTCTTTGGAACCAGTAATACTATTGAAGTACAAGGGCCAGAAATAGATGGTGGATTAGTTTATACGGAGTCTTCTCAATCAATGACCGAAGAATCTGGAGGGAATATTTTTGTTTTGAATAGTACAAATGGTTCTGTTGATGGATTTTCAATCAATTTACCTTCTATAGATACACCTTGGGGAAGCTTTGGCTTCGAAGGGACAAGTGTTGGCTTAAGCTGGGGAGATGGGCTATCGGTGGATGCCTCAGCGAGTGTTGAAGCATTTTCTCATGGAGTTAGTGCAAATGCAAATGTAGTGATTGGTAATGAAGATGGTATAGGGGGAGGGCTAGATATTGGTGTTCATAATGAAGATAATAAATGGGGGGCAGGACTAGATATTGGTGTATTGGGAGATACAAAGTTATTTGGATTTCATGATTTTACAGATGAAAATGGAGTAACTACTCATGTAGAGACTGGAATAAAGGTTAATACTCTTGGACTAGCTTTGGTAGTTGTATTGGCTATAGCGTTTGGACCGGCAGTTCTTGCTGCCTTAGGTACAGCAGGTGCAACTGCATTAGGAACTCTATCTACTTTTGTCGCTGCTTTATTAAGTAATCCAGGATTCGCCAATGCAGCAAATAATGCTTGCTTAAGTTAAAGTGTTTATTTTTCTAGTCAATTAAATTACTCGATTTTAATGTATGAGACATGTAAAAGCATCTGAAGTTGTTTGGTTTCATAATTAGAAAGAGATAGCCTAAGTAAATAATGGAAATCCTAAAATTATATTATCTTTAAAAAAATAGATAAACTACTCATTTTTTTGTTAACAAATAGAAATCTGCTTGATCTTATCCCGGTTAGAAAAAGAAAGGAGATATTTTTTGGTTAAAAAAAATCGAAATATCTTACTACTAGTAATTGGAACAGTTTTACTAGGTATAATTCTGTTCAAATCTTTCTATAATACTGACAATCAAAAAAATACTAATAATCCATATGGAGTTACTGATGGAGAAATCGTAGCCGAATTTTCTGATAGAGATTGGACAGACATTATAATAAAAGAAAAGCAAAATATGGAGTTTTCTTCTTTTGTCAAAAATGGAAAGAAAATGGAAATCCAAAAATCTCTATCTAGAAAAGCAAAGTATTATTTTGATTATAGTGCTCGTGAGAACGTAGAAGGAAAAAATGGTGAAACTCTTGAGAAGGCAGTGAGAGAACATTTAGCACTTTTAGCTACTTCATATAAAAATCTTGATGAAAAACCTGCTCATCAACCATATTATGGTGTAAGTATCCACGCGGAAATCGCCGATTTAACAGTTAATGGGCAGCTACCTACTGAGATTATTGAGTATAATGAAGGAAAGAATATATTTTATATCTGGTATTTCGAACATATACTACTTGATGCTAAAAACATAAAAGTAGCTCTCAAATAAAAATATGGAGCAGCTTTTCGTGTAAATCGATTAGCTGTTCCATGTTTTTATGTTTCATAATTTGATAGCTCTAAGTAGACTTGTTTGGTTAGGTGACTCTCTTAAAAAATATGCACCTAGTGTGCTTTCGACAATCGAATCGCTAAAACAGAAGAAAATGGAACAACTAACTATCAGTGCAATGCATTAAACCAGCTAAATCGATAAGAGCTTCCAGATTAAATTAAGACAATGCGTTATAAAAGATGATGGTGCGATATTTACAGGTATATTAGGAAATAATAGCGTTAGAATGATTTTAGACGAATTGATTAAAGGATTAACAAATCCAAAAATGATAATTGAGCCATTTACTGGTGAAATGTTCAAAAATCTTATTGAAAATAAAGATGCTTGTTTAGAATAATAATTTATGTCTAAAATTTTTGAAAGTCAGAGATTACAAAATGAGCAAATCTTATCTTGTATTATTGTATGGGTTAGTAATTGCTTTTACAGCAATGTCAGTGATTGGTACTATTAAAATAATTAAAAATGAAAATTTTATAAGTTATAAAAAAGCAGCACCTTCTAAGCAAAAATTGATGAAAAAGCATGAAAAAAAAGTAAATTTAGTTGTAAAAGTATTATTTTTACTTTGGATGAGTATAGTGATGTGGGGTCTAGTAGTACCTGGAATTCGAGATATACCTAATGTTTTAAATGGAGACTATAAAACAATTGAAGGAACAGCATTAACTTCGGCTGGGACAAGTAATCAGAGAGTTCCAAAAATTGTTACAATACAAGATAAACAAAAAAATGAGCAAATTCGACTAAGATTTTATTCGGCTAAATCAATTCAAAAGGGAGATTTTTTAAAAGTTGTGTATTTGCCCCATCTGAAAAGAGGTACACTATTGGAATTGGAATCTCACTAAGAAAGTTGGAAAGAAAATAATGCGTTCATATAATTTAAAAATACCTCAAGCATTGATTTTTGTACTGAAATTATTAATGTATGTTGGAATGGGATTGATTGTTTTCTCGATGCTTCCTAAATTATTCGGTCATACAGGCGGAACTTTTGGTCATGTTATGATGGGTTTGTTTATGATGTTAACGAGCTTT
Source organism: Enterococcus sp. LJL51 (assembly GCF_054871795.1). Classification (NCBI taxonomy): domain Bacteria; kingdom Bacillati; phylum Bacillota; class Bacilli; order Lactobacillales; family Enterococcaceae; genus Enterococcus; species Enterococcus sp. LJL51. The sequence goes on from NZ_JBTXLW010000002.1 coordinate 306,052, forward strand.
TTAATTATTGTGGCAGTTAAACGCTGGCAAATTCGTGTAGAAGGCGAGCAAATAACGATTAGATATTCTTTAAAAAAAGAGCGAATGTTAACGTTTGAGGATATCGATTATGCTTCTATTGGATTAAAGGATGAGTTGAGGCTTTATTCTAAAGAAAAGAAAATAGTTACAATTGATCGTTTAGTAGTTAACATAGGAGATTTTATTAAAGTTTTAAAGGAAAGAAAAATAAAAATTGAGTATCAGGAGCAAGAATAAAAAAACTTTAGGAATTTTTCTAGGAAAAAGAATATGATTTTTGCAACATTTTTTAACATACTAAGACGAATCTTTATTCAAATTATATGCAAAAAAGAGATTATGAAAAAGTCCAGTATATTAAATATTGACAATCAAAAAATACTTCTGATAAAGTAATTTATATACAGAAAAAAACTATGAAATATTTATTTTTAGGGTGGAGAAAGAACTAGAATACTAGTTTATTTCTTACACTCTTTACTAATCTACAGTAGAAATCATCTATTGGTATGGAAAAACTTATGGAATCATGGGAAATCATGAGGAGTATTGTTCGTCTATAGATTATCAAAAAAACGAAATTAGTGGACTGAACTATGGACAGGCGAGGTATTATGATCAAGAGCAAGGGCGGTTTATTAGTAAGGATATGCATTGGAATCCTGATAATATGATTTATGGTGAACAACAAATTTTTAGCGAAATACCCAATCCTTTACAAAAATTTGTTCCTGATCCATTAGCAATAGGGCAGAGTACAAATTCATATGTTTATACAATGAATAATCCGTTAACCTAAGTTGATTCAAATGGACTATGGTTACATATTGCTGTTAGTGCGGTTGTTGGTGGTGCAGTTGGACTGGTAACTCAAGTCGCTTCTGATGTTATTTCTGGAAAACCATCCTCTGTCAGTAACTATGTTTCATCAATTGCAGGAGGGGCTGTAGGAGGAGCTGCTACGGCAACACTTATAAATGGTGTAGCTGAGTTTGAGTTTTTCGGTGGCAACAAGGAGCTTTCTTGGCAAAATGTTGGTAATTTAGCATTTGATACGGTTATTAATGCTGGAATTGGAGCAGGTGTCGGAGCTGTTACTGGTTGGGCTGGTGATAAATTAAGCAATAAATTGGGTTTAACTGGACAGCATAGCTGGGAAAGTCTTGCAAGGCGAGCTAACACAAATATTAAGAGGGGGCACTGGACACTAGGGAGTTTGAGTTCACGAACGTGGGGGAAAATTTTAGGATTGGAAACGATTGGAGGAATTCCTCAAACAGTAGTTGATGTATTCGAAGGCATATTTGATTTCTTAGGTGTAATTCTAGACTGGCTTCAAAACTTAGGGTTTGAAGTTGTTGACGATACGTGTGTGCTCAATGAGTGATAAGTCAATTAAGGAGGATTCACCTTGAACGAATTATTGGCAAATTTTTATAAACAACTTTTTCTCACGTTAGTTTTTACAGGAGTATTCATCTATATAGTATATAAGAAAGTTAGATTAATTAAATGGGAAAATGCACCTAAAGAATCTAGAAAATCAATGAAAAGAAATCAAAAAAAATAACTTTTCTTGTAAATACGTTTATTGGCTTAGGTATTGCAGGCTCATGGGTTAGTCTCGCTAGTAACTATTCCCATATACAAGTTGGCAACTATGAATCTATTTCATTCCCACAATCAATTAGTAACAAAACAGCAAATTCTGATAATGAAACTGTTAACGATACTAGGGATAATGGCTTAGCGACTATTGCTATTAGAGTTGTAGCGGTTAGTGCTTCTTTAGTTATCATTCGTATAATTATGAGACGTGTATCCAATAGGAAAGTAGAAGGTGATAAAAAAGTGAAAAAAAATCTTGTCGTTTTTCCTGCCATAGTCATCTCGTTATTTAGATTCGGTGTTATATTAGGAGTGCTCACAATCATCTTCTTTTTGTATGCTTACTTTAAAATGAATGGTGGAATCTCACATATTATTTTGGGGATAGTTATATTTTTAATTCTTTCACTCCTATACTTTATGTTTAATCGTTGGAGAGTTGAAATAGAAGGAGACTCCGTTACAGTGATACCAATGCTTGGAAAGAAGAAAAAGGTTTCACTTTCGGAGATTAAGCAAATCATTAAAAAAGAGTCTGGTGCGGTAGTTCTTATAAGAACCAATGGTAAAAAATTTGTTTCGATTGAACCTCAAAGTGATGGCTTACAAAATTTTTTGAACGCTTTAAAAAAGGAAGGAATTTCTTTTTAAAATTTTAATTATATGAATCCAGTTAAACGTATAAAGAGTAGCTTTTACTTCAAAGAGTTATAACTAAAGCGAGAGAATCAATTGTCTTTTGTTTAATCGGGTTCATATAAAGTAAAACTAAAACGTACAAGGACTAGTGTGAATAATGATAATTCTATCTGTACTAAGTTCACTTTTCTTCTCAATATTATTTATATCAGGATACATTAAAATAGCTCAAAGAAAAGAACTGCTATATCCAACGAAAAAGGCAACAGAACAACAGAAAAAGAATATGCACAAACTTAATATTTTTCTGAAATTAGCACTTTTATTTCTTTCCCCATATATATGGTGGACGCTAATTATTCCTGTAGCACGAGATATTCCGAATATTGTTACAGGAAATTTGCCAGAAGTAGAAGGCAGACTATTAAAGGATGCAAATTATGGTGCTTCTCCTTCAAGAAAGAAGATAGTTGTAAAAACAGTAAATGGTGAGGAAATAAAGATTATTTTGTATTCGAATCGCATGAAAAAGGGGGATTATGTAAAAATTCAGCATCTTACTTATCAAAAATCTGGAGATACTTATTATGGTAAAATATTAACCCATAAAAAAAGTGAATAAGAATTCTCGATTGCTAAGGTATACGAAAAATATTCGGTAAATACAAACTATTAAAAGAATATATCAAGTGCCTAGGATAAAAAAAGGAAAAATAATGAATAATTATCTATATTATCGTAATTTTGTGGTTACAATAGCAACATTTATCGTATTGATTTTTCTATCAGTAAAATATTTTAGAGGTGGGGTGTTATTTACTCCTGAAAGGGCAGTTTCTTCAACGAAAGATTTTGTCAGTAAATATGGCCGAATAATGACAACAGGGGTATATCTTGTCTTTTTAGTTTTATGTTTAGTTGTTCTTTCTGGTGGTGTGAATCTAATTAAGGATTTGCCTTATGTTTTAGAAAAGAAATACATCGCTATTTCAGGACCAGCAGTTAATCAATCCACCGGAAAAGAGACAAATAAAGTACGTGCAATAAAAATTAAAGATGATAAAACTGGAGAAATTATCCATGTTAGCTTTTATGGAGATAAAACAATTCATAAAGGGGATTTTTTAGAACTCTATTATTATCCCAATTCTCATATAGGAGCTTATCAAAATTCTGAAGACTAAAGGTAAAGATGAACTAAAAGAAGAACAGATTAGTAGATTGTTTGTTCTTCTTTTTACTAGAAAACAATGTTTTTGATTAACTACTATCAATTTGAGCTTTTGATTTCAGATGTATTATAGAGTAGAAGATGTCCATATTCTTAGCAATTTTTATGATGATGACGTTCCTTCAACGATATTAACATTGATATTAGTAAGCAAATCGAAGCTGGAAAAGGAGCGCAAATGAAAACTATAATTAAAATAGCTCTTGGGACCTTAGGTGTTATTGGGTTGTTGGCAGCTGGTTATTTTTTATTGGTTTTGTATCTTTTCAATCCGGCACAAGATTCAAGAAGTGAGGAAATCTTTTCTGCCAATGATTCTCCTTCCGGGAAATATGAGCTGCTTCAAGTAAATACAGAAGATGAGGCTGAAGTGCCTGGTTATTCGTTTAATGTGTGGGAAAAGGGAAGCAAAAATACAACAATTTATGAAGCAAATGATTATTTTAGAAAGCGAGATCGTTTTATTCTTTCTTGGGGAGATAATGAAGATATCATTTGGGTGTACAGTGGTGATTTAGGTCTTTTTTATTGGACGAATGAAGGAGATAGTTGGACCAAGCATGACTTTGCTGATGAAATAATCGATAGTAATCGTATACCAGCTGAGCTTTGGAAAGATTTGCCTAATAGTTACAAGCAACAATACGGAGACTAATTTAATTAACAGATGAATCAGATTAAATTCGAAAAAACCATAAAAATTGGAGTGAAAGCATGCGTTCTTACGAATTGACAATTCCTTATGGATTAATACTTGTATTGAAAATGATGATTTATTGTGGATTAGGATTTTTTATCCTTTTCTTACTATTTAAACTATTTGGAAATCAAAGTGCTACCTATGGGCATCTGTATTTCTTTTTAATTTTTGCCTTAATAGGTTTTGTTGGTATGCTTGCAGCCAAAAGATGGCGCATCTATGTGAAAAATGAAGAAATCACGATAAGATACTCTGTAAAGAAGGAACGCCGACTGACATTTGCAGATATTGACTATGCTTCTATGGGACTAAAACATGAGCTTAGTCTCTTCTCTAATGGAAAAAAGATGGTTACTATTGATCGTCTAACCGTTAATCGAGAGCAATTCCTTGAAGACTTAAAAGAACGGCAAATAAAAATTAGCTATCAGGAATAGCTGTTATAATATCATAAATAAACAGCTTTCCTTAGAACCCTGAACAATGTTTCCGGGTTCTTTATTTTGGCAAGAAGAACCTGCTAACGTTAGAAAAAATTATGAATTGTGAACAAATTTAGAAATATTGATTAAATTCTGACAATTCATTTGTCTTTTAATTTTGGTTATGCTAAAGTTACAGTGTAATTGCTGGAGGGGGTTTCATGGATAAGAATTGGATTGAATTATTTTTCAATTATTTACTAGTTGAGAAAGGATATTCTGATAAGACAAAAATTGCTTATGAGAATGATTTAACTCATTTTCTGGCATTTCTAAAGGAATCCGGAAATGAGGATTATCTTTCAATAGATCATTTGGATGTACGTACTTATTTAGGTGTTTTGTACGATGAAGAGTACAGTAGAAATTCTGTCGGGCGTAAAGTCGCCAGCCTACGAACCTTTTATCAATTTTTACTGAAAAATGAACAAATAACTGAAAATCCGTTTTCCTATGTTCATTTGAAAAGAAAGCAGCAGAAGCTGCCTCGTTTTTTTTATGAAAAGGAAATGGACAAGCTTTTTGAAGCAGCACAGGGAGACAAGCCGCTGGAATTGAGAAATCTGGCATTGCTGGAAGTTTTATATGGTACTGGGCTTCGACTTAGTGAATGTGCGTCACTCACGTTGGAAAGAGTGGATTTTCCTATGAGCACGTTGTTTATCACGGGAAAAGGAGATAAGGACAGATATGTTCCTTTTGGTTCTTTTGCTGCAGATGCTCTGACTGTTTATCTGGAGAATGGCCGAAAACCTTTGATGGAGAAATATGGTAAGGAGCACAGCTATATCTTTGTAAATCATCGGGGAGACCCTATTACACCAACAGGGATTGAGTATGTTTTAAACCAGCTGATAAAAAAGAGTAGTCTGAATATGGATATTCACCCGCATATGCTGCGGCATACCTTTGCTACTCATCTGTTAAATAATGGAGCGGACATGCGGACGGTTCAAGAGCTTTTAGGGCATGTTAATTTATCGACTACACAAATTTATGCTCATGTCACCAGAGAAAGTCTTCAAAAAAACTACCGAAATTTTCATCCGCGGGCGTAGAGCAAATCTTAATATTATATGTTCTTTGTATGAAAATATACTTTGCCGTTCACTAGGCGGAGAGTAACTAAGGAAGCGTTCGTAAGGTTTGTTGTCATAAAAATAACATGTACGTTGTTATACTTGATGTTTGTAGTATAAGCAAGCTGAATAATTTGTCTTTGAAAAGCTTGGAGCGACAGATAATTTCAATATTAGAATAAATAGAATCTTGCATTCATTAAATTATAAAATCATCAAAAACTATGAATGAGTAACGATAACCAGGAGGATGTAGCATGGTAGAATCACAATTTCATTCAACAACCATATGTGCTGTTGAAAAAGATGGAAAATTTGCGATGGCCGGAGATGGTCAGGTAACGATGGGCGAATCTGTTGTTATGAAAGGTACTGCAAAGAAAGTGCGTAGAATCTACAACGATGAGGTTGTTGTTGGTTTTGCCGGTAGTGTGGCGGATGCCTTTACTTTAGAAGAAAAATTTGAAGGAAAACTAAATGAATACAACGGCAATCTAACTAGAGCCGCAGTTGAGCTGGCTCAGGAATGGCGGACGCAGCAGTCTATGCAAAAGCTGGAAGCAATGCTGATTGTAATGAACAAAAAAGAGATGCTGCTGGTTTCCGGAACAGGAGAAGTTATTACTCCAGATGATGGGATTTTGGCTATCGGTTCGGGCGGAAATTTTGCGCTGTCTGCTGCTCGAGCAATGAAGCATTATGGAGACAAAGAGATGTCAGCTAAGGAAATTGCAGAAAATGCACTGAATATTGCTGCGGATATCTGCGTATTTACGAACCACAATATTATTGTAGAAGAAATATAAATGAGGGATAAATAGTATGAAAGAATTAAATAAAACACCAAGAGAAATCGTGAAAGAGCTGGATGAGTATATCGTTGGGCAGACAAATGCTAAAAAATCAGTGGCAGTAGCTCTTAGAAACCGTTATCGTCGGCTGCAGCTGGATGAAAAAATGCAGCAGGATGTCACACCCAAAAATCTGCTGATGATTGGACCGACTGGTGTAGGTAAGACGGAGATAGCCAGACGACTGGCGACGATTGTCAATGCGCCGTTTATTAAGGTTGAGGCAACGAAATTCACTGAGGTTGGTTATGTGGGCCGCGATGTGGAATCAATGGTTCGTGATTTAGTCGAAAATGCAATTAAAATTGTTGAAAAACAACAGTATAGTAACGTATACGCACAAGCTTTGCGAAAAGCCAATGAGCGTTTGGTTAAAGCGCTGGTTCCTGGAATCAAAAAAGAACAAAAGCAGGCAAGCGGCAATCAGTTTGATCAAATGATGAAAATGTTTAGCGCGGGACAACAGCCTGAAGAAACACAGGAAGAGGTTACTGAAGAAATCAAGGTCAATCGAAAAACCGTTTTGGATCAGTTGGAACGCGGACTTCTGGATCAGCGTGAAGTAACGATTGAAATTGATGAACCAAAGAAAACAATGCCGATGATGAATTCTGGAATGGAACAGATGGGGATTGATTTGGGTGAAACTTTAGGTGCACTGTCTCCGAGGAAAAAAGTGGACCGCACTGTTACAGTTAAGGAAGCACAGGAGCTTCTAGTTAAGGAAGAGTCTGCCAAAATTGTTAACGATGCTGATATTCATAGTGCAGCGATTAAGCTGGCAGAATCCAGCGGGATTATTTTTATCGATGAGTTTGATAAAATCACAACAAAGAATCAGCAAAATTCTGGTGAAGTATCACGAGAAGGCGTTCAAAGAGATATTTTACCAATAGTTGAAGGTTCTCAGGTGAATACAAAATACGGAGTCATTCAAACCGACCATATTTTATTCATCGCTTCTGGCGCTTTCCATTTGGCGAAGCCGAGTGACTTGATTCCAGAGCTTCAAGGGCGTTTTCCTATTAGAGTAGAGCTGGAAGACTTAACAGCAGAGGATTTTGTACGTATCCTAACGGAACCGAACAACGCTTTAATCAAGCAGTATATTGCATTGATTGGCACAGAGAATGTTACTGTAACCTTTACTAAGGAGGCGATTGAGCGAATTGCTCATATTGCGTTTACAGTAAATCGGGAAACAGATAATATCGGTGCCAGAAGACTCCACACGATTTTAGAACGTTTACTGGAAGAGCTGTTGTTTGAAGCTCCTGATATGCAGATGGGGGAAATAACCATTACAGAAGCATACGTAAACGAAAAACTAAATGACATTGCGCAAAATGAAGATTTAAGTCGTTACATCTTATAAGTATAAGCAGGAAAAGGGGTAGAATTATGGAAACTTTATTGGAACGGACACGTCAGATTAACCGCTTGCTTCAACAGAAGAATACGTTTGATTTGGAGGCTGATTTACCTTATGGTAAAATGGCAACAATTCTCGGAGATATCTTAGTGAGTAACGCCTATATTATCAGCAGCAATGGTGAATTGCTGGGCTACAATGAAAAACTAGATGTGAACAATGCCCGAGTGAAGCATATGTTTGAAGAAAAACAATTTCCTCAAAGCTATACAGATGCTGTAGGTGTCTTGCAGAAAACAGAATCAAATATTCAAATCAATAGTGATCTGACGGCCTTTCCTATTGAGTTGCGGGCAGAATATCCCAATGGCCTAACAACAATCATCCCTATTTTTGGTGCAGGCGAGCGGCTGGGAACAATCATCCTGGCGAAGATGGAAGGTTCTTTTACAGATGAGGATCTAGTATTAGCAGAATACAGCGGAACGGTTGTTGGTATGCAGATTTTGTATCAGCAGTCCCGTAGTATTGAGGCTGAGGTTCGCAGTGCAACTGCGGTTCAAATGGCAGTGAATACGTTGTCTTACAGCGAATTGAAGGCTGTCCAGGCAATATTTAAAGCTCTTGATGGAGAAGAAGGCCGCTTGACGGCATCCAGCATTGCCGATGAAATCGGTATTACTCGTTCTGTGATTGTGAACGCGCTGAGAAAACTGGAATCAGCAGGTATTATTGAATCACGTTCCCTGGGAATGAAAGGAACATACCTAAAGATTTTGAATAAGCAATTCATTAAAGAATTAGATAAAAAGCGGAAGTAGGGATGAGATATGACAATCGTCATTGAAAATGAGAAATTGAAAGCGACAATTGCTGAAGCGGGTGCTGAGCTAGTGAGTTTACAAAGCAAAGAAACCAATACAGAATATATCTGGCAGGCTGATCCTGCCTTCTGGGGTAGACACGCACCAGTTCTTTTCCCATTTGTCGGGCGACTTAAGGATGATCGGTATACCTATCAGAATAAGGTCTATCCGATGGGCCAGCATGGTTTTGCAAGAGATAAAGACTTTGAAGTCCTTGAACAAGGCGATGGTCTGGTTTCTCTTTCGTTAAAAAGCAATGACGAGACAAGAAAGGTCTATCCATTTGATTTCGAACTAGTTATCACTTACGAGCTTGAAGATAAGGGCATCAAGGTTTCTTATCAGGTAGAGAACACGGGGAAAGAAGAAATGTTGTTCTCTGTCGGGGGACATCCCGCATTTAATGTGCCTTTAGAAAAGGATTTGGATTTAACCGACTACTATTTTTCTTTGGAACCAAATGAGGACCGTATTCAAATTCCGCTTTCTGGACCTTATCTTGATTTAGAAAATAAAACATTGGGACAAACAAGTGCGGCTTTTGATTTAAGTCGGGAACTGTTTGTGAACGACGCGCTTATTTTTGAAACACCTGGAGCAAACAAGGTGATTATCCAAAGCGACAAAGGCGAGCGAGGAATTTCTTTAAGCTATACGAATATGCCTTTTGTCGGGATTTGGTCACCGTATGCTACTGAAGCACCGTTTGTCTGTATTGAACCATGGTGCGGAATTGCAGATACTGTGGAAAGCAATGGACAGCTAATTGATAAATTCGGCATCAATCGTTTAGCAGCAAACAAGTTATTTAAAACAGATTATACGATTGGTGTAAAATAATCGTTGAATAAGCAACTTTGCAACTGAGTACAATGACAATGGTTCCATGACAATTGTGTTGGCAGGACAAAAACCGAATAAACTTGTAGAGCTTGAAATAAAAATCAGAGACATTCTGGTTTTGTTTCAAGTTCTTTTTTAGAACTAGGAGGACCGCTGCCAATGATAAGCCTATAAGTTCATTATGTTTTGCCTCTATAGCTGCAGAGCTATTGGTTGCGTGTCTCCTTTTAATATTGAGAAAAAAAGACCTTGAACAAGGTAAATACGTGAACAAGAAGGATAGCAGTTGCGATACCCATAAGCCGCTCGCTGGATGTCTTTCATTTTGTTGTTCAATCTTTCTGTAACACCATCAATTTGTGGTTCTGGCCGCTTTCATTTTATCTGTTTTTGTGTTTGAACACTCAGAAAAGTGCTGATGGGTTTTCCTTTAGGAATTTCCACCAACACAAAATATTCTAGAACCAGTAAAATAAGACATAAGCAGCTGAATGTATCAAAAAACCAGAAACAAGTTATTTTAGCAGCTTGTCTCTGGTTTTTTTATAATTATTTTTCTTTTTTTGTGTTAAGCCCGAAAGGCACTCTGTTTTCTGTTCCATTCTTGATTCGGCCAATGTTGTCTTTATGGCGGATGAAAATGAAGATAGTCAAGCCAGCAGCAATGGCTGTCAGCAGCCAATCAAATTGTGGTAATATTTGTGGAAAAATATAAGGTAAAAAGATAGTTGATAAGGTAATCAATACCGCACTGACCATACTAGTGACGCTAACCATACTGGAAATGAAGAGAGAAATAACAAAAATTGCCGCAGAATAAAGGAAAAACAAAGGATTATAGGCTAGTATCATCCCTGCACTGGTTGCAACAGCTTTTCCTCCTTTAAATTTAGCAAAAATCGGAAAGGTATGTCCTAATACAGCGGCTACCCCAAATATTAATGGATTGACAGCTATCGAAAATATCATTGGCAGACTAGTAGCTAGTGTTCCTTTTAAAATATCCATTAGTAAAACAACGATTCCTGCTTTTTTTCCTAAAATCCTAAAGGTATTGGTTGTTCCTGTTCCTCCACTACCATATTCACGAATGTCTTTATTAAAAAATAATTTTCCGATCCATACCCCGGAAGGAATAGATCCTAATAAATAGGCGATGAACAGTAATAGTACCAGTTTCATGTGTACGCCCCTTTCTTTTATTCAAACTAGACTTCATTTTATCATGAAAGATTTTTCCAAACAATCATGAATTCTTAATGGCTTTCAGAAAACTGGAAGGGCTGACGATTGTAGCGGCATAGTCAATCTAACGTATAAAACAGATTTTTTTGATATTTAATGATAGAATAGAGAAAGATGAAGTAATGGAAAGGTGGATCAATCATGACATTTCAGAATCCGTCAGATGAACAAATTTTCTCTTATTTAAGAGAAGCTAAGCGAATTGCCGTTGTCGGCTTGAGCAATAAAGAAGAGCGGACCAGTTATCAAATCGCAAAACTGCTTCAGGATAAAGGGTACACAGTAGTTCCAGTTAATCCTGTTCTTGAAGGTCAGGAGATTCTCGGCGAAAAGGTTTATAAGGATTTACAGTCTGTTCCGGGAAAAATTGATATCGTAGACGTTTTCAGAAGAAGTGAATTCCTGCCAGAGGTCGCCGAAGAATTTCTGCAAACAGATGCAGGTGTTTTCTGGGCACAATTGGGCTTGGAAAGTGAAGAAGCAGCTGAACTATTGAAAAATGCTGGACGAAATGATATTATCATGAATCGATGCATTAAAATAGAGCTAGCAAAAATGTCTTCTTAATGACTTTACGTATATTATTAAGAAAGAGCTGCCTATTTAGGTGTAGCTGAAAAAGACAGTGAAATCCGAATTTTTGAGATTTTTTGTGGAAACCAAAAAGAAAGCATAGCTTATAATGGAATAAGCGAGTATTTCTGAAGCAGAGGGACAGAAAAATTTCTAAAAAAATTCGTCACTGGTATTTTTAAGCACAACCTAGGAAAGCTCTTTTTTTTTGAGAGCTTTTAGAGTATCATTGTAATGATGTGGCTGAAGCTGCGAGAAATCCAAGTATAAGGAGTTTTTTCTTTGGTGAAAAAAGTAAACAATGAATATAACGATTCTTCCATCCAAGTATTAGAAGGACTGGAAGCTGTTCGTAAGCGCCCGGGAATGTACATCGGGTCTACTGACAGTAGAGGACTACACCATTTAGTCTATGAAATTGTTGATAATGCGGTAGATGAGGCATTATCCGGATATGGTGATGAAATTAGAGTAACGATTAATAAAGATAATAGCTTGACAGTAGAAGATTCTGGACGTGGTATGCCGGTTGGTATGCATGCATCTGGTATCCCGACTGTTCAAGTGATATTTACAGTGCTCCATGCCGGCGGAAAATTCGGCCAGGGAGGATACAAAACATCTGGCGGACTTCACGGCGTAGGGGCGAGTGTGGTTAATGCACTTTCTAAATGGCTGGAGGTTCGTATTGTTCGAGACGGTGTCGAGTACATGGAACGCTTTGAAAATGGCGGAAAGCCAGTTGGCACCTTGAAAAAAATTGGAAAAACACGAAAAAAGAATGGAACGACTGTAACATTTTTACCAGATGAAAAGATTTTTTCGACTATTAAGTTCTCTTATGAAACATTGGCTGGACGCTTACGGGAATCAGCGTTTCTTTTGAAGGGTGTTAAAATCGTTCTAAAGGATTTAAGAGAAGAGGAAACAAAGGAAGAAGTCTTTCATTATGAAGAAGGAATCAAGGAATTTGTTGACTATCTAAATGAAGAAAAGGATGTCCTTACTCCAGTGGTCTATTTTTCCGGAGAGAAAGATGGTATTGAGGTAGAGCTGGCATATCAATATAATGATGGTTTTTCAGAGAACGTATTGTCCTTTGTAAATAATGTTCGAACAAAAGACGGCGGAACCCATGAGGTGGGAATGAAGACGTCTATGACGAAAGCGTATAACGAGTACGCCCGCAAGGTGGGGCTTTTGAAAGAAAAGGACAAAAATCTTGAAGGTAGTGATTTCCGTGAAGGTCTAGCAGCTGTTTTATCTATCAGAGTTCCTGAAAATCTGCTTCAGTTTGAAGGTCAGACAAAAGAAAAGCTGGGAACACCATTAGCAAGAAATGCCGTAGATACAGCAGTAGGCGAGCAGATGGTCTTCTATCTTCAGGAGAACAACGATCTAAGTCAGATGTTGATTCGTAAGGCAATTAAAGCTCGGGAGGCTCGTGAAGCTGCCCGGAAAGCCAGAGAAGAAAGCCGGAACGGTAAGAAAAAGAAAAAAGAATCACTACTTTCTGGTAAGCTAACGCCTGCTCAATCCCGCAATCCTAAAAGAAATGAATTGTATCTAGTGGAGGGAGATTCTGCTGGAGGCTCCGCTAAACAGGGACGTGACCGGAAGTTTCAGGCGATCCTGCCGCTACGCGGAAAAGTATTAAATACTGAAAAAGCCAAGATGCAGGATATTCTAAAAAATGAAGAAATTAATACAATGATTTACACCATCGGTGCAGGTGTGGGAGCAGAATTTTCAGTTGAAGACTGCAACTATGATAAGGTAATCATAATGACCGATGCGGATACGGACGGAGCCCATATTCAAGTGCTGCTGTTAACATTTTTCTACCGTTATATGAAGCAGTTGATTAAAGCCGGTAAAGTATATATTGCATTACCGCCATTGTATAAAGTATCAAAAGGTTCCGGAAAAAAAGAAATAATGGAATATGCCTGGACAGATGAAGAATTAGAATTGGCAACAAAGAAAATCGGAAAAGGCTATATGCTTCAGCGTTATAAAGGGCTGGGTGAAATGAATGCAGACCAGTTGTGGGAAACAACGATGAACCCTGAAACAAGAACCTTGATTCGAGTGAAAATCGATGAAGATGACAAAGCGGAACGTCGGGTTACTACCCTGATGGGGGATAAAGTAGCGCCAAGACGTGAGTGGATTGAGAAACATGTTCAGTTTACCTTAGAGGAGGAAGGCAGCATCCTTGATAAGCAAGAGGATGAAACAGCTATTGCAGCACAGCCTGAGCCAGCAGCGAAATCAGAAGAACCGGTTTTTGAAGAAATTTCACTAGATTTATAATCGATTGTTTTTCTGTTTAAAGATAAGGATAAACGGGTACTTACAGCGATGATAGAAGAGCTGTTGTCTTAATGGCTTCTGTGAAGTAAAAGAAGAACTAACAGCAGATTAAATGAATTGAACCAAAAATGTTTAGCATCAAAAAAACCAGTTTGACATTTGGTTTAGTTGAAAATAGAACAAAGAAAGAGACAGGAATGATGCCCAAGTCTCAAACCTTGCAAAGGAGTGACGGTTTTGGAAGAACGTCAGGAAATTCAGGAACTGACTCTTGAAGAAGTAATGGGCGACCGATTTGGCCGCTATTCCAAATATATTATTCAGGAACGTGCATTGCCGGATATTCGAGATGGGCTAAAGCCCGTACAAAGAAGAATCCTGTATTCGATGAATAAGGACGGCAATACGTTTGATAAAGGCTTTAGAAAATCAGCGAAGTCAGTAGGAAATATTATGGGGAACTATCATCCTCATGGCGACAGCAGTATTTATGAAGCCATGGTGCGCCTGAGCCAGGATTGGAAGTTAAGAGAAGTTCTTATCGAAATGCATGGGAATAACGGGAGCATGGATGGCGATCCACCTGCTGCAATGCGTTATACAGAAGCCCGCTTATCGAAGCTTAGTGGAGAAATGCTGCGGGATATTGAGAAAGAAACCGTAGATTTCGTTTGGAATTTTGATGATACAGAAAAGGAACCAACTGTTTTACCGGCGAAGTTTCCCAATCTGCTTGTGAATGGTTCAACTGGGATTTCTGCAGGATATGCAACTGAGATTCCACCTCACAATTTAATGGAAGTCATCGATGGAACAATATACCTTATTGACCATCCCAATGCTTCACTGGCAAAAATTATGGAATATATCCCTGGTCCAGATTTTCCTACTGGGGGAATTTTGCAGGGAAAAGAAGAAATTAAAAAGGCTTACGAAACGGGCAAGGGCAAAGTAATTCTCCGTTCACAAACCAGAATTGAAGATATAAAGGGTGGTAAACAGCAAATTATCATCTCTGAGATTCCTTATGAGGTAAATAAGGCTGTTTTGGTGAAAAAAATCGATGAAATCCGTTTAAGTAAAAAAATCGATGGAATTGCTGAAGTGAGAGATGAGACTGACCGGACAGGGCTGCAAATGGTAGTTGAATTAAAAAAAGATGCAAATGCAGAAGGAATTCTTAACTATCTTTTCAAAAATACTGAGCTACAGATTAACTATAACTTCAATATGGTTGCAATCGATAAGATGACGCCGCATCAGGTAGGTCTGCTGCGTATTTTAGAAAGCTACATCACACATAGAAAGCAAGTGATTACCAATCGCAGCCGTTTTGAGCTTGAGAAGGCTAAGAAACGCCAGCATATTGTTGACGGTCTAATAAAAGCCCTTTCTATTCTGGATAAGGTAATTGCTACAATTAGAGGAAGTAAAGATAAGAAAAATGCAAAAGATAATCTAGTAGAGACCTATGCATTTTCTGAAGCTCAGGCTGAAGCAATTGTCACCTTACAGCTGTATCGCTTAACAAACACAGATATTACACAGCTGGAAGCAGAAGCAAAGGAATTAAACGAGGAAATTCAGAGCTTAAATGAAATTCTGAATAATGAAAAAACCTTGTTATCTGTCATGAAAAAAGAGCTGAGAGAAGTGAAAAAACAATATACTTCCAACCGCCTGACTAAGATTGAAGATGAAATCGAAGAAATTAAGATTGAGACAGAAGTTCTGATTGCACAAGAAGATGTCGTTGTTTCAGTAACTCAGGAAGGGTATATCAAACGCAGTAGTTTACGCTCGTATGCTGCTTCTAAACCAGAAGAGCTGGGGATGAAGGAAGGTGATTTTCCAATCTTCGTCGGTGAGGTCAACACGCTGGATCATATTCTGCTGATTACGAATAAGGCTAACGTCATTTACCGTCCGATTCACGAGTTATCTGATTTGCGCTGGAAAGACATCGGCGAACATATTTCTCAAACGATTGGGGGAATGGCAATTGATGAATCCATCATTGCTGTTTATCCGTATAAAACACTAGATGAAAACGCCGCATTTGTTTTCATTACTAAAGAAGGCATGATTAAGCAGACTAAAATGACTGAGTTTGAACCTTGGCGCACGTATCGCAGCCGTCCGGTTTCCTGTATGAAACTGAAGTCAGAAGATGATGAGCTGGTGAATGTATGCAAAGTAGCTGAACCCTCTGGCTGGGATGTTTTCCTGGTTAGTCATCGCGGCTTTGGTTTGCGTTACTCGTTGTCCGAGGTACCAGTTGTTGGTGCAAAAGCTGCCGGAGTGAAATCAATTAATCTGAAAGAAAATGATTTTGTAGTAAATGGCCTGCTTGTTTATAAAAATGGAGATACGCCTATCACCATTTTAACTCAGCGAGGCAGTATGAAACGGATGCTTGCACAGGAGTTAAATCAGCTAGGTCGTGCGAAACGTGGATTAATGGTACTTAGAGAGTTGAAGAGCAATCCTCATAGAGTAGTTTATATGGGAGAAAGCACAACCGAGACCAATCAGCAGCTGTTGATTCTCACTCAAAAAGGCAACCGTATGACGATTAACTCTGCAGATGCTCCAATTAATGACCGAGTTTCAAATGGTTCATTTTTCATAAATGAAAAAGAGGAAACAGGCATCATAGAAGTTCATGAATTAGTTAGTCTGGAAATACCAGATGAAACTGTTCTATAAAAAATAGAAACAGGCTCGACTGTATTAGTACAGTTGAGCCTGTTTTTTAGAACAAAAGAAACAGATGAGAAATGATTAAAAAACTATTAAGTGAAAATGTTCACAAAATTAAAATCCTTATATATCAAGGGTTATCCATAATTATTTTATAATATACCATAAATAGATAAAATAATAACAAGTAAAGGCTTGCATAAATCAGGAGATGTGTTATACTTGTCACATAAAGCTGTTATAGTTGTTAACAGCATATTCTAAGGAGGCACAACATGGAGCAATGGAAAGGCTTTAAAGGCGAAAAATGGAAAACATCGGTTGACACTCGTGATTTTATCCAAAGAAACTATACAGAATATACAGGTGATGACAGTTTCTTAGAACCAATCGCACCGAGCACTGACAAATTGTGGACAAAACTACAGGAATTATTTGAAGTACAGCATGAGAAAAATGGCGTTTACGATATGGATAACAATATTCCTGCAACTATTACGTCACATGCACCAGGCTACTTGATTGAAGAAGAAGAAAAAATCGTTGGTCTTCAAACTGATGTACCTTTAAAACAAGCATTCATGCCTTTCGGCGGGATCAACATGGCTAATCATTCATTAACTTCTAATGGTTATGAAGTTGATGATGAAATGACAAAAATCTTTACTGAGTGGAGAAAAACACATAACCAAGGTGTATTTGATGCTTACACTCCTGAAATGAGAGCTGCTCGTAAAAATAAAATTATTACTGGACTTCCAGATGCTTATGGACGCGGACGTATCATCGGCGACTACCGTCGTATCGCTCTTTATGGTATGGATTTTCTGATTGCTGAAAAGAAAAAAGACTTAAACAACACTGGTAACAAAGTTATGACTGACGATGTTATCCGTTTGAGAGAAGAAATTTCAGAACAAATCAGAGCAATGGCTGACTTGAAAACAATGGCTGCTACTTACGGCTGTGATATTTCTAAACCAGCTGCAAATGCACAAGAAGCAATCCAATGGTTATACTTTGGTTATCTTGGTGCTATTAAATCTCAAAATGGTGCAGCTATGTCTATCGGACGTGTTTCTGCATTCCTTGATGTTTATATCCAACGTGATTTAGACAATGGTGTCATTACTGAATTTGATGCACAAGAATTGATTGATCATTTGATTATGAAATTGCGTATGGTTAAATTCGCTCGTACACCTGAATACAACCAATTATTCTCAGGATATCCAATCTGGGCAACATTATCGATTGCTGGTATGGGCTTAGACGGACGTTCATTAGTTACTAAGAGTGATTTCCGTATCCTGCATACATTAACAAACATGGGACCATCTCCAGAACCAAACTTAACAGTATTGTATTCTTCTCATTTACCAGAAGGATTCAGAACCTTTGCATCTAAGATTGCAAAACAAAGTTCTTCAATCCAATTTGAAAATGATGATTTACTACGTGCTAACTGGGGTTCTGATGACTGCGCAATTGCATGTTGTGTATCTGCAACTGTAATGGGTAAAGATATGCAGTTCTTTGGCGCACGTGCCAACCTTGCAAAAGCAGTTCTTTACGCAATCAACGGCGGGGTAGATGAAAAGACTAAAATGCAGGTTGCTCCTAAATTCCGTCCAATGACTGGCGATACTTTGGAATTTGATGACTTCATGGATAAATTCAAAGATATCATGGACTGGTTAGCTGAATTATATGTAAATACATTGAACGTTATTCATTACATGCACGATAAACATGCGTATGAAGCACCTCAATTAGCATTTATGGAAAGTGATTTACAACGTACCTTTGCTACAGGTATCGCAGGAATCTCACATGCTGCCGATTCAGTAATGGCTATCAAACATGGTAATGTTCAAGTTATCCGTGATGAAGATGGATTAGCTGTGGATTATGTTCCACAAAATGAGTTCCCAACTTACGGTAACGACAACGAAGAAGCAGATGCAATGGCAAACTGGATTCTTGAGTACTTCATGACTCAAATCAAGCGTCAGCATACTTACCGCAATGCTAAACCTACAACTTCATTGTTAACAATTACTTCAAATGTTGTTTATGGTAAAGCAACTGGTAATACTCCTGATGGACGCCGTGCAGGTAAACCATTAGCTCCAGGAGCAAACCCAAGCTACCGCGACGGTAAATTCCTAGGTGAGAAAAATGGCTTGTTGGCTTCTCTTAACTCAACTGCAAGATTAGACTACACAAGTGCATTAGATGGAATCTCTAATACACAAACAATCAATCCAAACGGACTAGGTAAAGATGATTCTACAAGAATTGACAACCTGCGTAACGTAATGGACGGATACTTTGACAACGGTGGATATCATTTGAACGTTAACGTATTCACAAACGAACTATTATTGGATGCTCAAAAGAATCCAGAAAAATATCCTAACCTTACAATCCGTGTATCTGGATATGCCGTGAAATTCCGTGATTTGACACCTGAACAACAAGCAGATGTTATTTCAAGAACTTCACATGACAAACTATAATTTAAACAATTAATTGATAACGCCCGGGACAATTTTATAATTAATTTTGTTCCGGGTTTTTAAAATGAACTGGCGAATCGACCGGCATTATTAAGAATGCTTGTGTGGTTTCGACTTTTTAAAGAAATGAGAGAAGAAATATGACTGAAGCAGTTACAGGAAGAATCCATTCTACAGAAAATTTTGGTACCGTTGACGGGCCTGGTGTCCGTTTTATTGTTTTTACTCAAGGATGCCGTATGAGATGCCAATTTTGTCATAATCCAGACACATGGAAAATTGGTTCCGGCGGTAAAGTTGTTACTACAGATGAAGTATTGCAGGAAGCACTGAAATATCGTTCGTACTGGGGTGATAAGGGCGGAATTACTGTAAGTGGAGGAGAACCTTTGCTGCAAATGGATTTTCTAATTGATTTATTTAGAAAAGCCAAGGAACAAGGAATCAATACGACATTAGATACTTGCGGTAAACCATTTACTAGGGAAGAACCATTTTTCAGCCAATTCCAGGAATTAATGAAATATACGGACTTGATTTTGTTCGATATCAAACATATTGATAATGAACAGCATAAAAAACTGACTTCCTTAGGAAATGAAAATATTTTGGAAATGGCAGAATACCTTTCTGAGATTAATCAGCCAGTTTGGATTCGCCATGTTCTAGTACCAGAACGTAGTGATTACGATGAGTATTTGATTCGCTTGGACGAATACATACAGAAGTTAAACAACGTTGATAAGGTCGAAATCTTACCTTATCATACTATGGGGAAATATAAGTGGGATGATTTAGGGCTTGATTATCCATTGGAGGGGATTAACCCGCCAACAGAGGAACGGGTAGCAAATGCTAAAAATCTTCTTCATGTCACTAACTACAAAGGTTATCTCACTCGTTGATAGCCTAGCTTAACCAGCTGCAGCTGATATGAATGCAGCTGGTTATTTTTCCGTGTCTTGAGAAGGCAGCTGGAGTTTATGATAAAGAATAGATAAAACGGTTGTTTCTTTTCAATTTTTTGTTATTATTAATAATGAATGATTATAGAAGGAGTGAGTAAACACATGTCAGAAATTTTTGTTTTTGGCCATCAAAACCCCGATACAGATGCAATTGGAGCTGCGATCAGCTTTGCATACTTACAAAAGGAATTAGGTAAAAATACAGTGCCGGTTGCTTTAGGTACACCTAGCGAAGAAACGCAATACGCACTGGACTATTTTAATGTAGATGCACCGAGAATTATTGAAAAAGCTGGTGACGAAACACAAGAGGTAATGCTGGTCGATCATAATGAATTCCAG
Source organism: Enterococcus sp. LJL51 (assembly GCF_054871795.1). NCBI lineage: Bacteria > Bacillati > Bacillota > Bacilli > Lactobacillales > Enterococcaceae > Enterococcus > Enterococcus sp. LJL51. The sequence continues at coordinate 326,413 of NZ_JBTXLW010000002.1, forward strand.
CAAAGTGTTGCTGATATTAAGGATTTAACTATTCTTTCAGTTGTAGACCACCACAGAATTGCTAACTTTGAAACGGCTGATCCATTGTACTACCGTGCGGAGCCCGTTGGTTGTACAAGTACAATTATCTATAAAATGTTTAAGGAAAATAATGTTACCATTCCAAAGCAGATTGCTGGGATGATGGTCTCTGCAGTTATTTCTGATACATTGCTGTTTAAATCGCCTACGTGTACAGAGGAAGATATTCAGGCGGCTAATGCTTTAGCAGACATCGCTGAAATCAGTTTAGAAGGCTATGGACTAGATATGCTGAAAGCAGGAACAAACCTTAGTGGTAAGCCTGCTGAAGTATTGCTGGATCTTGATGCGAAGAGCTTTCCAATGGGAGCGAAAAGCGTCCGTATTGCTCAGGTAAATACTGTTGATTTGAACGAAGTGCTAAATCGTCAAGTGGAGTTGGAAGCGGCAATGAATGCTGAACGCGCTGCAAATCACTACGATCTTTTTGTATTGATTATTACAGATATTCTTGCAAGTGATTCAGAGCTTCTAATCGTTGGCGATTCAATGAATGAAGTTGAAAAAGCTTTTGATATTAAGCTGGAGAATAACCGAGCATTCTTGAAGGGCGTTGTTTCCCGTAAGAAGCAAATTGTACCTCAATTAACAGAAGCGTTTAGTTAATCAACATATACGGCTGAAGCGGATTGCTTCAGCCGTTAAAATGTTTACTGTACGTATTTAAGAGAGAGGATAATTTTTTATTGTCTTCCATAAAAATTACATAGGTAATGAGAGTTGGCTAGGAAAGCTTCTCCAGCTGTCATGAAAATGTTTGATTCTAATGCTTCAAAATGTATCTAAATGGTAGTAGAAATGAGTGTGAAGTGATTGACAGAAATAACTTATTATTTTCAGCATAAAAAACAAGCAAAGCTAAATAAATTAGTTAATAATCCATTATTCAATGAAGTCGTTGCTTATTTTCAGAAGCATCAACAAGAGGAGATTATTCTGCGGGATTTAAAAAAGGTTTTTTCTGATAAAAGCTTTGAGCAGTTTTTAGAGGAAATGATTGATTTTAGATTAATTTCTCGTCAAGAACGTAGATATTTTTTAACTATTTCTTTTTTTTCAGCGGAAGATTTTTCAAAAGTTTCAGAGGAAAAAATAAATGAAGTAGAGAAACGCATTAATGGCTATACTGAAATAGAGAAAGTAAACTTTTATGGTGAAATGCTTTGGGATAGCCTTTTCACAGAAGAACAGGATTATTTCTTTGGTGTGGCTTCTTCAGCAGCTCCAGTTTTTTTTGAGAAAAACACTGCTGGAAATGAGCAGTTATCCTTTGTTTCCATTCATCCTAAAAGCAGCTATCCTTTTGATTTGCCAAGCTATTTTACAGCAATTGCAGCATTAGGTACAGGTGGTATACCGAACAGCTATCAGCCGCTTCAACAGCTTATCGGTGATGTAGATAGCCATTATTTTGCTAGCCAGGCCTTTCGTGTCTTTCGTTCTGTTATTAAAAAAAGAAGAATAGCAGATAAACGCAACATCTTTTTAGAAGCACTGCTTTTAACAGGAGATTTATCTCAGGAGGATAATCAATGGGAGCTGAGCTATCCAGTTTTAAATAAGGAGAATCTAAAACCATCAGTACATTATGAGGAGTTGTCTGTTTATCAAGAGGCGGCTGATGCGCAGGAACGTGTATTTATGAAGCATGTATTTTATCAGCAATGTCTGCTTAGGTTTTTAAAAACTGGCCAACAATTAAGATATTCTATATATAGTTAACGATATTTATATTATGTAAACTAGTTTGTTGTTCAGACATAAATGAGAGAGGAGGCAAGTAGGATGATTGATTTGAATCAAGTGCTGACATTTACCGAGGCTGCTGAAAGATGGGGGTTAGCCAGCGGTAATACACTGCGGCAAGCTGTTTCCAGAGGTCGTTTTCAGGAAAATGAGATTCGAAAAAGCGGGACAGTTTGGTTGACAACTTACGAGGCAATGAGCAGAGTGTTTGGTCCTTTGCCGGAGCAAAAAGATAATCCTCCTCTTAAATTTGAGCAATCTATTCTTTATAGCATTATCCTTCACAAGGGAACTGATTCGATTGAGTTTTCTGAAATAGAAAAAGAAGCTGAAACGGCCTTCAAAGAGGGACGACAGCTTCAAATTTTCGAACGATTTTTTGGAAAAGAAATAACACTGTTTCTCTTTTCCTCGAAAAAAGAGTGGTCACAATGGCTATTACTGGCAGAGCGATCATTTATTCCCAGGACACCAGACCAAACAAAGTAGATTTCCGCTGTTTTTTTGGCGGAGGGGTTTCCCATTGCGGCGGACTATTTTCTCTTGTATACTCTGAGTTAGCGACAATCTCATCAAAAATTGATGCATACTGGTGAGCTTCCGGCTCACCTTTTTTTATTGCTAAATTGCTACTGTCAAAAACATAGACTGGTATAGCATAGTCTTCAAACCAATGTCTTATTTTCTCAAAAGAAGAGTTAGCGAAAGGAACGGCTAAGACGCCATCAATTCTTCGAGAAAGCTTAGGAAACTCATCGCTGGAAAGCTGACTGGTATTACCAAAAAGAACGCGAATATCAAAATCTTTTTCTGGTTTAAAGTCAAAGAGTGCTTCTAAAGAATAACTTCCTGTTAAAACACGCAGACCAGCAGCTTCCCAAACTGAAAAGAAAGACTTAAAAAAAGCATCATTTCTATCTGCACCTAAAACCAGCAGCTCGATATTTTTGTCACCATTTTTTGTTTCAGGATGTTTGCCTGAGGTAGAAGAACGCTGGTAGTCCAAAGCAATCAGCTCTTCCAACAGATTTTCATAGGCAACCTCACCATTCATTGTGCCAAAGGTTTTCATTCCAATATCTTCAACGATGGTTGGATAATCCTCCAGAATTTCCCGTTTGTATTTAGTCATATGTCTTACTTGAGGAGAAACAAAGACTACGTCAAAGGTTGTCCCAAAATCATACGCATTCACTGGACTTATGAAGTCGATTCCCCCATAAGCAAAGACTAAGTCATAATTCCCCTCAAACTCTTTTTTTCTACGAATGATTGTCCCTACATCCTCAAAAACAGCTGTCAAAGGGGATTTTAGAGTCTCAATCGCTCGAACAATTCGCTGGCAAAACATACTAGAGGTCATTCCGCCTGCACATCCTACATATATAAACATAAAAATCACCATCCTTGTCACCAACTCGTTACATATTTAGTTTAACAGATAATTGATGATTTGAAAAGATGCTGGATTCTTAAACAGAAAACTAGTCTAATTTTTTCTATGCCGCACACCTTTCTCTACATATAGTTTACCAATTTTCTTAAGTTTAGCGCCAATTATTATTTACTTGCATTTATCTATTTCGATTGCTTAAAACAAAAAAGTAGGGCATTGATCAGATTTTTTCTGATTAATGTCCCACTCTTCTTCTAATTTCTTTTTCTAATTTTTTTAGTCCAAAAGCCGCCGGAAATGTATTTTGGCTCATAGGAAATAATAAAAGCTCTTGGTTCAATTTCATTAATCAAATGATAAAGTTTGCGTTCATTTTTTCTGGGTGAAAGAATTTCCAAAACGATTCGTTCGCCATCTCTACCCATTGCTACACTTTCCGTAACACCATAACCGTTTTCTCTTAACCGTTCGGGAAGATTCAACTGTTTAGTTGTGGAAGGCAGGATTACAGTCACCATGATATAGCCTAAAGCTAAATAATCCTCAATTTTTATGCCGACACTAATCCCAACTGCATAGCCAAGAGCATAGACAAGCAGATTTAAAGGATCATCAAGTCGATTCAGCACCATGCTCAGTCCTAAAACATAAATTGTAATTTCAGCCATACTGACAATTGGAGCAAGTAGACGATAGCCCTTCATTGTTAGCATGAACCGAATCGTATTCAGCGTGATATAGGCAAAGTTGATTACAAAAATCATTAACAACATTTTTAAGTCAATCATAGCTATCCTTCTTTCAAATCAATTCATCATATCTAGCCATTATAGTACAAAGATGGGCGTATTTAAAGAAAAATGGGAAAAGTTTTTCAATCTGTTCTTGTTGTTAAAAAATAGAAAAGGTATAATAAGAAAAGGAACATATGTGCTCGTTTTTACAAAAGTTACTATTTGAGCAATTTCGTGTAAACTTAGCGATCGAGGACACTACTTTAAATAATAAAATACTGTTATTGATGAAAGAGGGAATGAGATGTTAGCAATTGTTGGAAGTATTTTGCTTGGAGGAGTTGCCGTTCTATATGTTTTATTGGCATTAGGTGCTCCTTTAGGAGAATTTGCAATGGGGGGTGCCCATAAGATTATGCCAAAGAAAATGAGAATCACCAGTGCTGTCTCTGTTTTGATACAGCTACTTGGTATTTTTGTTTTGCTTCAATTAGGAGGGATTTTTTCTGTTGGATTTCCCCAAATTGCAGCCAAATATTTGGCTTATGGGTTCGGCTTTTATTTTGGACTTAATGTATTGATGAATCTGGCTTCAAAGAGTTCCAAAGAAAGACAGGTAATGACGCCGTTAGCTTTCATAACAGCGATTAGTTTTTTATATATGGCATTTCAGGCATAATGATAGCAAAATGGAGGTAATAAATACAGATAAGACAGGAATTACAAGCAGCAGCAGCTGAAATTTTTCCAAAAGAACAGGCACAAATTCTATCTTATTATCCTGATTCGTCTATTCAGGCAGATAAGATTAAGGTTCTGATGATTAATGAGGTGACTGCAGATATTCCGGAGAATGATTTTTACAGCAAAAGCAGTGATACGCCATTTTACATGACAACGACTATTCCTTTATTTAAAAAAGCGGGAATTGAGGTGGAGACCATCGATGATATTCTTGATTTAGGAATATATATCACAAATGCTGTAAAGCTTCCGAAAAAAGAAACAACGATTAGCACAGCACGGATTAAAGAAATTGTCCCATTATTAGAGAAGGAAATTGCTTTGTTTCCAAACCTTCAAGGGGATATAGCTAAAAAGCATTTAACATGATTACAAAGCAGCAAACAGGGAAGAATGCAGTTCCTGCAACATCCACATATCGCTTACGAAACAGTGAGCTTTACTACGATAAGATTAGACTGTTTCCTGCCTATATTATGACCGGAAAAAAATCTTGATTGAAAAATCCAAAGCAGCAATGACAGCAGAGGATATCGCTAAGATGGTGGCGTATGTAAAATAAATGTATTGCTTTTTTGAATCAGTTCGGTATAATAGTGTCTGTAAATGAAATTGTTCAAAAATGAAATGAGGACTATTGATGAGTGTTTTAGGTATCTAATCTAGCAATTTAATAAACAAGTAAGTACGCTTATTTGTTATGCTTATGAGATGCCTGTCGAAATATATACGTAGATTATTCAGACGGTGGGATTTTTGCCGTCTTTTTTTGAGCAATTTTATTCGTCATTCGTCAGGTATCTTTTCTGAAAGGGATGGATATCATGGATAAAAAAATATATAACGCATTACAATTTAACTTAATTAAAGATGAAATTAAAAAATATGCCTTTAGCAGCTTTGCTAAGCAAAATATAGAAAAACGAGAACCTTCTTCTTCATTGGCTACTGTTCAAAGATGGCTGGATGAAACAGAAGAAGCCACGATTATTCTTGCCAGTGGTCAGCACGTTCCATTTATGGGGCTGACTCGAATTGAACAGCTAACCAATCAAATTACTAAAGGTCTTGTTTTAGAACCTGGTGAATTGATTGAATACGCGGACTTCTTGAGAAGCTTTCGATTAATCGCTAAGCTATTTGAGAAAAATCAGTACCAAACACCGATTCTTTATTCTTATACTAATGATTTGGCAGACTTCTCCGAGATCTCAGAAGCAATTTATGACTCTGTTCAAGGGGGCAGGGTAAAAAGTGAAAGCTCTAAGGAACTAAAACGAATCAGAAATCAAATCAGTAAGCTGGAAAAAGAAATCGATCAGCGTTTACGCAAATTTATGTCAAACAGTCAAAATCAGCAAAAGCTTCAGGATCGTCTCGTCCTTATAAAAGATGAACGTTACACAGTTCCTATTAAGACTGAGTTCAAGCAAAAGGTTGCAGGAACGATTATTGATCAGTCTTCTAAAGGAACGACTGTTTTCATTGAGCCGGATACAGTGAGAAAGTACAATGATTTACTAATTATGGAAAAAGCAGCAGAAACAGGAGAGGTTTATCAAATTCTAGCCTATCTGACTGGGCTAATTGGGGAAAAAATGACTGAACTCACATATTGTATTGATGTCATCACTGAACTCGAAGTTATCTTTGCTAGAGGAAAATATAGCCGGTCCATTAACGGTACTAAGCCTTCAGTTAATAAAGAAGAACGGATTGTTTTAAATAAGGTTCAGCATCCACTCCTGAAAGATCCTGTTCCGTTATCACTGGATTTAGGAATTGATAACCGGGCACTTGTAATTACAGGAGCAAACGCTGGCGGTAAAACGATTGTGCTAAAAACAGTTGCATTGATGTCGCTAATGACGATGTTTGGTCTTTTAATCTCAAATGGTCCTGGTACAGACATTGCCGTCTTTGACAACGTTTTTATTGATATCGGAGACCAACAAAGCCTTGAAAATTCCCTTAGTACGTTCTCTGGACACATGCAGAATTTATCCGAGATTCTAAGAAAAGCAAATCGGCATACCTTAGTGCTGCTGGATGAGATTGGAAGCGGCACAGAGCCAAATGAGGGTGCGGCATTAGCGATTGCTCTTATGGAAGAGATGTATAAAAAAGGCAGTTTGCTGATTGCTACAACGCACTTTGGAGAGATAAAAGAATTTGCCTTACAGCATGAAGACTTTATGACTGCGGGTATGGCCTTTGATGCTGAAACATTAACACCGAAATATAAATTATTGTTAGGGGAAACGGGAGAAAGCCACGCCTTCTGGATTGCTGAGAAAATGCATATTAGTCCTCTGGTATTGAAAAATGCTGAGGCTTATCTAAACCATCGTTCTTATGATTTTGGCAGAACAACATTTGAACTTGCTGCTAAACCAGTGGAACAGACAACAGCTGCTCCAATTCAAAACTTTTCCAAAGGAGACCGGGTACGAAATAACGATACTGGAAAAATCGGCTTGTTCTATGAACCAGTGGATGACTATTACGGAAAGGTTTATGTAGAAAAGGAAATGGAAGATGTCCTGCTTAAGCGTCTGACATTAATTAGTACGGCAGCAGAGCTTTATCCTCAGGATTATGATCTGGATAGTTTGTTTGAAGCCTTTGCAGAACGAAAATATAAACGAGATTTAGTTAGAGGATCGAAAAAGGCGCATAAAAAACTAAATAAAGAAATGAAAGAGCGCCGAAATGAAAATGAATTAGGTAAATGATATAAAATTATTAAGAGACTGCAGCGGTTTAATAGACTATGGAAAAGATAAATATTGCTTTTCCTCTATTAAGCTGTTAAGCAGCTCTTTTTTCTGCAGATAAATATTGATTATCTCTCAAAAAGCATTGACCTGTACCTTACTTGACAGTATAAAATTAATAGGAGAAGAACAATAATAGGGGAGGGGATATAGTGAAAAAGACCTTTTACATGATGCGTCATGGTCAGACACTATTTAATTTAAAAAGAAAAATACAAGGGGTTTGTGATTCACCGCTGACTGAGCTCGGCATTCAACAAGCTGAAATTGCAGGAAAATTCTTTGAAACGATTGAACTTGATCATGCATATAGTTCAACAGCTGAGAGAGCAAGTGATACTCTGGAAATTGTTACAAAAAATCAAATGCCTTATAAACGATTAAAAGGTCTAAAAGAAATGAATTTCGGCGTTTTTGAAGGAGAAAGTGAGGAGCTTAACCCAGAGGATAAGGAGAAGGCGAATTTCTTTGTTCAATTTGGTGGGGAATCCAAGGCAATGGTTCAGGAGCGTCTGGTTAGAACTTGCCGAGAAATCATGAGAAATGAAGATCATCAAACGGTACTTGCAGTTTCTCATGCGGGCGCTTGTGTTTATTTTCTCGATGTCTGGCAGGATATTACTGAAGAAATGAACAAGGGGGTTCCAAACTGCCTGATTTTGAAATATGAGTATGAAACAGAAGACGAGTCTTTCCGGTTGTTGGAATCCTATCGGCCAGTCTAACGAATAAGATTGACTAGAAAAAATTATCCCTCTCAGTTGGCAGAGTAGTGAACTTCTGCCAACTGAGAGGGATTTAAAAATTTGTTTTAAGTCAAATGAACCCCTTTATCGACATAAACAATATCTCCAATAATACCACTGGAGAGAGGACTAATTAAAAATGCACAGGTATTTCCCACCTCTTCAATTGTCACGCCAACCTTATCAGGTGTTCGATCATCAGAAAGCTGGATCAGTTTTTGGTAATCTTTGACACCAGTCACTGCCAAAGTTTTAATAGCACCAGCAGAAATCCCGTTCACACGAACGCCTTTAGTTGCTAGTTCAGCAGCTAAATAGCGGATAGCTGATTCCAGGGCTGCTTTAGCGATCCCCATCATATTGTAATTAGGAATAGCGCGAACCGCACCTAGATAGGACAAGCTGACAATGCTGCTGCCTTCATTCAGTACAGGCAAGGCATACTTAGCAACTGCAAGCAGCGAGTAACTGCTTATGTCCTGTGCCAATGCATAACCGTCTCGGCTAATATCTGTTACGTTTCCAGATAACTCTTCTTTATTTGCGTAAGCTACTGAGTGGACAATGCCATCAATTTTTCCAGCTTCTTTTTCAATAAGCTGAAATGCAGCAGCTAGACTATCGTCATTTGAAACATCGCATTCCACTAGTAGAGCGGAGCCGTCAACTAAGCGCTCTAGTGATTTTTTCATCCGCTCATTTTGATAGGTATAGATGATTTCTGCTCCTTGATCAATCATTGCTGAGGCACAGCCCATAGCGATGCTGCGCTTATTCGCAACACCCATAACTACAATTTTTTTACCATTTAAAAATCCCATTCAATTGTACGCTCCTTAATCAGCAATCATGTAATTGCTAAAGTTAAACTAAGTCTCTTCAATCATTTGAAGACTGTATATCTATTATTAAATAAAATACTTTGATTGTCAAAGTATTTGTGATGAAAAATATTTTTTTAGAAGAAGAAAACCCTATGATTACAGATGTTTACTGATCCTTCATGTTAAAAAAGCATAAAAAAAGTAAGTGATATTTACTTGAAATAGCTGAATAAGAATTGCCAAAGCTCCACTTCATAAACAGTGAGGTTTTTGTTTTCTTTTAAAGAAAATTGAACAGCAAAGAAGAGAAGTGTATACTTAACAGACTATATGATAAGCAAAAAGGGGAGAGCACTTGTGAATATCAATGAACATTTAGTTTTGGTCGCTATGGAGGAATGTGCTGAGATACAGCAGGCACTATCAAAGGCTCTACGGTTTGGATTTGATGATTATCGGCCTAGTACACCTGACGAGACAAATGAAGACCAAATTTTAACTGAGTATTACCAATTAACTGCAATGATTGAAGAGCTGCAGCACAAAAATATCTTAAAGTCTCTTACTGAAGTAGAAGTTATGGAAATAAAGAGCAAAAAAATCAATAAGGTTTATAAGTATGCTGAGTATTCAAAACAAAGGAAGTTGTTGGAATGATACGGTTACACTGTAAAGACAGATTAGTAATTTATATGCTGATAAAATGATAATAATTGGAAATCTTAACCTTAGATATGCTTAGTTTCGGATATTAAAATAGCTAGTTTCAATAGTCCCAGTCTCTTTGTTTACCAAAAACGAGTGTTTTTGAGAGAGGAGGGATAAGGACAAATTATTCTTCAAATTTTTATCTTTCCTTTCTCAAAACTTACATTAAAAACTATGTATCAAAAACTTCCGTTTATGGTATAATTATTGTGAGGTGAGGGCATGAATTACACATATGGCTATGCACGTGTCAGTACACAGTCACAAGAATTAAATCGACAGCTGGACATTTTAGAAAAATATAACTGCAATGAAATATTGACCGAAAAAATATCAGGAACAAAATCAAGCCGTCCGGAACTAAATAAACTTAAAGAAGTAGTTCGAGAAGGTGACACAGTTGTTGTGGAGAGTTGGAGCCGGCTGGGGAGAAGTACGAAGGATCTTATCGATCTGGTTGATTACTTTTCTTCTAAAAATGTAAAACTGATCAGCGACAAAGAAAATTTTGATACCACGACTCCACAGGGGCGATTAATGTTGACTGTGTTCCAGGCATTTGCTCAATTTGAAAGAGACTTGATTGTCGAACGAACCAAAGAGGGGCTCAAGAGTGCGAGGGCACGTGGAAGAGTCGGGGGGCGTCCGCCGGTAGATGGAAAAAAATTAGAACAAGCAATAAAGCTATATGATATGAAGCAACACTCACTTAGAGAAATAAGAGAAATGACAGGTATTGGTTCAGCAACACTATACAGATACCTCGAAAAGAGAAAATTAAGTGAGTAGAGGACGATTCTAAGCAAGTTTCAGCTTTGTTATCAAGAGAGAAGCTTATATAAGGAGGTACAGTAATGGAACGTCAAGTGTATGATCATTGGGGAGTTCCGATCAAGCGAGATTATTATCGTGGATATTTAGGAACCCCTCATTCTTGTGAGTGTGATTGTGGTGGTCGAGCAGTAAAGGAGCTTGAAGATAAAAAGATGAAATGTCCGGATTGTGGGTCACTTTATGAATTGAGAGTAGGAAGATTTGAGAAAATAAATCACTAATTTTTAAATTTAGAATCAAAAAGATCAGTAGGGGGGAAGTACCGATGATTACTATTGATATGACAAAAGAAGAAGCTGATTATTTAAGAAGTTTACTTAAGATGGAAACTGAAAAGACACAAGTTATTGAACGTAAAAATGAAGAGTTGGCAGGGTTCTTTAAGGATAACAGAAAAATGAATGGTAACCTTTGTCGAAAAATAACTAGGAGTCTCAAAAAGGATAGTAGAGACAGCACCTAACAAAAATTATTAGGTGTCATACTCTACTACTTTAGTGTTTCAAAATAAAATTTTAAGCCAATCTTCCTATCACAATTGCCGAATACATATATCCAACACCTTTTTGAGCACGACTCATAGAGTGCTGAATTTCAACTTTAAGATCGGAAGACTGTAATTCGTCAATAGCGATTTTAAGCCGCTCTTGATACTCTTTTGCATTGCTAGCTTCAACCAATTTTGTTAGGCTAATCTTTGTCATGTAATCACCTCCCTTTTCAATTATAGCAAACAATAACAATCGTTTTATAATTTGTTTACGATTTTGAGTAGTGAAATAAATTTTCAAAAAGGATCAGTAGTCAGGACCGGCAACATGATCTGTTTATATACTAGAAGTTTTTGAAAGGTTCTACGGAAAAAGCATAACTCAAAATGTAATGCTGAAAGATGATCAACTGTTATTAGAAACTCAGAATAATGATTTCTTACTAAAAAATATGATTAAAATTGAGGTGTATTCGTGAAGAATGAATTATTAAAAAAAATCAAAGAAGAAATTGAAAAATCTGGATATCCAACTGAACTAAGAACAAACAAAAAATTTCAATCAAAATATTGGCAAACAACAGAAAATTCTTATTATATTGACCAAGACGAAAATAAAGGAAGAGAAATTGATCTAGAAGCCCATAAGAGTAAGAGTAGTAAAAATTCAGATAAAATAACTGTTTGGTCAAAGTTATCCGTAGAAATAAAAAAGAGTGAGAAGCCTTGGGTCATTTTCACATCAAATAAAAAACGTTTTGATACTGGTGGATATGGGTTATTAAATCATAAGCATAATATTAATAGAGAGCTTCTTTCCTATGAGGATATAATGAAGGAACACCCGTCGAGTTCTTTTAAACGTCTAGGACGCAGTGAATTTATTCCTTTCACGAAAGGGAGTCCACAAATTTTTGATTCTCTTTTATCATCTGTAAAGTCATGTATAGAGGTTCATAGAAGTGATTCAGACCACAAAGAAGCGGCCAGCGAAAATTCTTTTGATATCATATTTTATTCTCCTTTGATCGTTGTAGATTCACGTCTATTCGAGTCTCATTTAGAAGATGATGGTGAGATAACCATTGATGAAACTGAGCATATCGTTTATAGCTTCAATTACGCTTCTCCAAACTATCAATCGAAACAATATCTTGTCGATGTGGTCACTCTTTCCGGACTTGAAAATTATTTAGAAAAACAAAACTCATGGATTGATTCTATGTTTAATATATTGAATACTAAAATTCGCTCCAAAAATCTGAATAAGTAAGACATATTATTTGTTATTTATTCTATGCGATAAGAAGATCTGAGGCGAAGCATAGTATCAGTGGAATTGAAAATAGCTTCTCAAAAAGGATCAGAAAGTGGTGGAGTAATGCCAAAAGAGTATTCAGTAGTTTTAAATTGTAGGAAGACGATTGTAGTTAAAGCTGAAGATGAAGACGAGGCAATGGAAATAGCATTAGATGAAGCTGCTGAAGTAGCTGAATTAGATTGGGAATGTGATAGTGTATCCGAGAAGGAATGATTTTCCCAAAAATGATAGTTGAAGGAAGTCTAAATAAATGTATCTTTTAAAAAATGATTTTGTTGCTGATAATTCGGATACAGTAAACAAAGTGAGATAACAAGAATTAAAGGACTGTATCAATGAGTTGGTGCTTAGTTAAGCAATAGGAAGGTAGCGAAAAACTAACTTGTCAGTTATCATATATTTTGTTAAAATTAAATTGTTATAAATAATTGGAGGGAAGTATTATGAAAAAAAGATTGTTTGTTGGAGTATTGTTTAGTGCAATGATCGTGATTGGAGGAATTGGCTTACGTAGCAATGTGCAAGCTGCAGACAAAAAAAACTCTATCAAAAGTGAAAATGTAAATTATTATTACAAGGCAGATGTAGCATTCAATAATTTTGTAGATGAACCTACAACACTAACGGTTAATCATTACGTGGATAACTATACAGGGAAATATAATTTGTACAAACAAGAACAATATTTTGATTTAAGTGGTGGCAATGGAAGTATGGATGGTGGCTTATGGTTTGATCCAAAAGAACATTACCTTGACTTCGGTTATACTGAGTGGAGTCCGACATTTTCTCACACTAATTTGGATTCAGAGGATATAATATATTTACAGGATAATCCAGAAATAAAAGTAATAAATTATTATTACAAGGCAGATGTAGCATTCAGTAATTTTGTAGATGAACATAATAAATATGAACCTACAACACTAACGGTTAATCATTACGTGGATAACTATACAGGGAACTATAGTTTGTACAAACAAGAACAGTATTTTGATTTAAGTGGTGGCAATGGAAGTATGGATGGTGGCTTATGGTTTGATCCAAAAGAACATTACCTTGACTTCAGTTATACTGAGTGGAGTCCGACATTTTCTCACACCAACTTGGATTCAGACGATATTATAGCTGTTGAATAATCAATTTGTTTTTAGGGGAAACTGGTCGGCTTTTGCAGACGGAGATCAACCAGGTAAACAGACTAAAAATATGAATAATAGTAAAGCTTCAGGAATCAATGTGATCCTGAAGTTTTTTTAGGTAATTGACCAATGATTATTTCTAAAATCATACAATCACTTTTCAAAGTAATCATTTTTCAATTGTAGCACCCTACTTGATTCAGTATCATTCTGAAAGAAAAGATGGAGAAGTGAGAGATAAGTCGCTGAAGGAACCAATGCGGACGATAGATGCTTCCAATCATTGTGGGCTAGTATCTGCGTTTATCTGTAAGCATTATGGAGGGAATTACTCCAGAGCTGACAGCTCAATGAGCCGCTGCATACAATTACGCAGGTAGATTATAATACACTTGTAACAGCTCATTTTTGAGCTGATATTAATAGAGAAAAACATATAGCAGAACTGAATGGATTCTTGTGATTTTTATGAAAAATTTTTCGAGAAAAAGGTACTTGTTTGTGCTGATATTTATAGTGTATTTGAGATAGATGGATTTCGATTAGGCTTATTTGCATATAAGAAAATGAATGAGAAGCATATCTTTGGCAGTAATTGTTTACCAAGTATTGAAGTGGAGAACCTTCAAACATTAGAAAACAAAATTAAAGATTTAGACTTGTGTTTTCCTTTAACTAAAATAGGAAATAACTGGGTAGTGGAGTTTGTTGACAGCGAAGGAAACCATATTGAATTAACAACAGAGGTTTAAAGCATGTAGATAGATCAGTGGATGAGGTGTCTCAAAAAGGATAGAAAGTGGAGAGACCTTAAATGATAAAAAAGTGGATAGAAGGCAGACAGATTAGACAATTATTTTTAGCGAAAAATGATAACATTTATTTAAGAATAAGACGTAACAAGAACAGAATAAAAAAGGCTGAACAAAGTCAATCAACTTCTTTTTAAAAGTGAAATTGAGGAACTAGAGGAAGAGAACAAACTTTTACAGTCAGAACTAGAAGTCTTTTTATAGTAATTTCAAAAATGATTAGTAGGAGGACCGCATGGAAGAGTACAAGCAAATTTACATATCTTTAGAAAATGAAATAAGGGAATTAGCCTATTCAATTACACTAAGTGAGAAACAGAAGAAAGTCTATTCTCCTAGAATTGCTGATTTAGTTGTAAGGGCTGCTGGTTTGCTAGAATCTGCTTTAAAGTATTTTTATGAGAAAAAAACTGGGGAAAAACCAACACACTACGATAATCCCAAAGTGATTTCCAAATTGAAACTAAAAGATAAAGCAATATATATTCACTGGAATTTGTATCAGTTTGACAACAGGATTTTTATACCATTTAGAAAAAATGAAGAAAAATGTAATATTAACGTGGCTGTGAATGGAAATTTAAAAATGAATTATGGTTGGAACAACGCATATCAAAATTTAAGACATGATTTTATTGATTCTATTCCTATTTTTGGGAATTTGTACTATCTATTTGAAACAATGACAGCTCTTTATTTAGTTTTAGATATAGGATATTCGTCGAGCATGTTTTGTATTCCAGTGGAAAAAGAAGATGGGGAGAGTGGTTGGTACGGATGGATTGGAAATGAGTATGGTAATGCTATAACAAGAACACTTAGTATTTCTGAAAGTGAAAGTAAACAACTGATGTCTGTAAAGTATCCTCTCAAAAAGGATCAGAAAGAAGGAACTTTAGTGGATAATACAGAGTACACAGAATATATAAAAGTAAATTTTCCGTTTTCCAAAGAAGACTATTTTAATGGGAATGGAGAAGGTTGCTGGGTATTGGTAACAAAAGATACTAAAGAGAAACATGATAGTGATGTCTTAGAGGGTATGTATCGAGGTGTATTATCAAATGATAGTTATTACTATCCGGAACTTAAGGTTGGATCTCGGGTTCTATTTAACATGAGGGGAAGTAAGCGACCAGTTGCTGATTGGGGCTTTCTCGCTGGGCTAGAAAAAATATCGGAACAAAATAAAATGGAGCTTATTGGTGCAGTTCTCAAAAAAGATAACGAATGAATGTGAAGAGGAAAAAGGAAAGAAGATGAAATTAGTGAGTAGATTAAACATGAAAAATGCTTTTATTAAACACAAAAAAAGTGGATTGGACTTATGATATTTTTAATATTAGTCTCCATGATAGCTAAATTTTCAATAGAATATGTGAAATTGGATCTTGAAAGAGAGAAATATAAGCGAATCTCTATTATGTATGAAGCATTCCTTCCAGAAAAGATGCGAACAGCGGTAACTCTAGAAGAGATTATGGTGAAATATGAAAAAAATGGAAAAGGAGTTTTTGATGTTTACACAGAATTTTTTAGAAGGTATAAAGATGACATTCCAGAGGGATATCTATATGAACCATTTGTAGATGAATATGATGCTTGGATGTGGAAAGATTTGTTGTTGCCATAGATTTGTTGGATAACGGAATCAGTCGGCGGGAAGGCAGCCGTAAGAGCAGGTAGATGTACAGAAATCAGTGAACGTGAATTTGAATGAACTATCAAAAAGGATTAGAAAGAAGATTTCCAAATGAATGATTCTGAAGCAATTGAGTTAACAAATAAAAAAGCAGAAGGGAGGTATGATTATGGGATTAAACATATGGGAAGTAACAATCGGTGTAGTACTTGCCTATAGTCTAATAATATTAACACTAGGATTGATAATCATTTTGTTAGTTTCAATTCTGTTATCAATTGTTATAATAGAGTGGAAAGAACTAGTGGTGAAAAGGATATTAAGCAAGAAGAGTATTCAAAACTGAGATTAATAAAGGAAAATTGGTCGGAGTTAGGAATGCAGATATACGGATGCAAACTGATAAAGGTTTATGTAGCTGCTTAAGGTCAAATACTAATGGATCAATGTATAAAGGATTGAAAGAGGTAAAGAGTGAAAGATAATAAGAAGAAAGAAGATTTGCCAATTGGTAAAATGATTATAGGTATGGTTATGTTAATTTTCAGCCCGGTTATCATTGGGTTAGTAGTAGTGATTGCATGGGCTATATACGCTACGTTGAGTACGAGATGGTAGTTCTCAAAAAGGATCTATTCAAATAGTTCAAACGGAAGAGAGGCTTTTGTGATCAAAATATCTGTTAAGTTTAAAACCCAAAAACAGCAGAACAGCAACAAACAACTTCATATCATATATTAGTATTTACGAAAATTTGAGAGGAAGAGTAAAATTGATAAAAAATGTACAAGAGAATATTGAAGCAAGAGTTATTGAATTAGGCGGAAAATGTCACTTTGATAATAAGTCTATGATAAGCAATTTGGAGAACATTGTTTTTTCTGAATCTTATCTTTTTGGTGATTTTGAATATTATTTACAGGATGACATTTATAAGAAATTAAAGGAAGGAAAAAATATTTCATATTCAGATATTCCATATCCTCGTATACAATATCAGACAAAATTATTTACGCCATTTAAACATGGAACAGAGGACCATAGAGAATTTGGTGATCTTGACAAGAACGTGATAAGAAAGGTTATTAATGAAGAATTTCTTGAATTTATAATAATTGGTGAGACAGACAGCTTTCCAAATTTTTATTTTGTATGTTGTGCTGATAAAGATATGAAAAACCCTGTTGTATATAGTACTGACCATGAATCTTTTTTTACTGAGATTGAGAAAGCAGGAAGGTTAGAAGATTTCTTTGCTATGCTAGTTAGTGAGAAAGAATATATTCTTAGAATAAATAAGTTATCAGGTAGCTTACAATCAGAAAAAGACTGACATTATAGTGAAGTTTTTGATTATGATGAAGGCAGCAATGGTAATCCTGGTTTCAGCATTAGTTTCTGGCTTGGCAGCAAATACAATTGTTCAAGATGAAAACTTTACACCTAGAATTTTAGAAAAATTAGTTCTCAAAAAGGATCAGTAGTTGGAACCAATCAAAATGAAGTTATTTGAATTATAGACAGTAATTAGCTGATTTAGTGCCATGATTTTGAAAATAGAAAGTAGGTAAACCAGCTAAATCGTTGTTACTAAAAAGAGGAGGGGGAAACTATTAAAAAGTTTGAACACGAGATCTTGAACTTAATAGATTCCAAAGTAGAGGGGCCATACTGGGATTTCAAAAAAATGGCATGATGATAAAGGGGCATTACTACATGATATTATGTGCATGGCAAATAATCTAGAGGACAGAGATGCATACATTATCATTGGTATTGATGAAGAATCTGATTTTAGTATAGCTTCTACGGTAAATGACAATAATCGGAGGTGTTGTCTATTTTTTAAATAAAAGTAGGAAGGTTGTCTCTAATTAAGAAGGCTTTTTTATTGTTGACTTTAATAATATTAAAGATATAATTAATATTATTAAATACATTGTTGAGGTGATTATTATAAATATTGAAGATGTACCTAATTGGTTCTCGTCTTTAGAAAGTGAAGATGCAGAATTTGTGAAAAACTTTATTTTAAAATCGGGCAATATCAAAGAGGTAGCAAAATTCTATGATGTATCATACCCTACCGTTCGTTTAAGGTTAGATAGGCTGATCCAAAAAATTCAAATCAATGATAAGAGAGATGAGCAACCATTCAGATCTTTTATTAAGGAATTAGCTGTAGATGAAAAGATTGACCTTAATATCGCAAAAATAATTATTGAAAAATATGAGAAGCAAAGCAAGGAGGAAAATGTGTGAGAACTTTAGTTGTTTTTGTTATTATTTTTTTATTGATTGCCGTTCAATATCAACTAGGTTTACATCAGAAAAAGATAGTGGGTTCTTTTTTACCTATTCTTTTCCTAGTAGTATCTGGTTGGATGTATCTTGCTGATTCAACTAATTTTTCGTTAGCAGTATTAGTTGCTCCGATAGCATTTATTGGTGTGTGGTATAAAGGATATCTGAATTCTAAAAAAGAAAATCAAAAGAGAATTGACTTGATGAAAGCTAAAGACTTGTGATGGTATCATTTGGATTTTTCGAATTTAAGCAAAGTCCGTCTTTCACAAAACGATTGTTAGAGGGAAGTAGGAAATTACCTTTTCTATTTGGAAGTAAAAAAACGCATGATTTAGTAACCGTACCATTAAAAAACTGGAAATGTAGATATCCAGTTTTTTAATGGTTATGGACACTGCGAGTATATAAATAAATATCCAGATGAGTATTTAGAAAAGATTTTTTGTATATAGTGTTCCTTAGCAGTAGGTGTATCATGCTTATTATGTAAGGATAGAAAAATTTTTGCCATCCCACTTAATAGTAATAATATCGACATTTTTGATTTTAGGTCTTTTTCGCAACATTTCTTTTGAAAACAAATACAACAATGTTTTAATAGTAAAAGCGTGAGTAACAATCAGGACGTTTGGATTATTCAAGTGAATAAAATTATCAGCTGTATCTTTGAGAAAACTTTCCAATCTATCCGTAATCATATGAAACGGTTCAACCATACCTGTTGTGTCGGATTTATAAATAATCTCATGAACTTCCGGCAGACGGAAATTAAGTTCTGCAAAATCATTTTGTATCTGTAATTCATTCATCATACTGGAAATAAATTTATCATTATTTTCTGCTTCCCAGCAGCCCAAACACCACTCACGGAGCCTTTCATCAGTAATAACTTGCAGTTCATTTTGCCCCTGTGCAGTTAATATGTTTTTTCCAGTCTGTAAAGCTCTGGATGTATCACTGGAAAATGCAGCCGAAAATTGGACATTTTTCAGTTGCAGTCCTAGTTGTGAGGCTGTTTGGATTCCTCTTTCAGTTAATGGGGAATCTGCCCAACCTTGTGCTTTATGTAAATAGTTAAGTAATGTTTCCCCATGTCGAGTAATATAGAAAGTAACTGTTGAATTCATGTTTTATCCTCCGAAATAATCCTATGTAATCGCTTCACCTTATCGGCAATAGTCGAACCAATAAATTATTAACATTGTACCAGAACCCCCCGCCCAAAACAACGCTAAAGTAAAAGCGTAACGGCGGGATATAGATATTAGAAGAAGAATATACACCTTTTGTTTCTCAACTTGGCGATGTTGAAGTAAAGCTGTCTTCAAATTCAACTGACTATGGATTTGTTCCGCTACTCTCGCTGGCTGGAAAAGAACATGTAGAACATTTGGATGTTGACTTTACAAATGAGCCTGTTGATTATGAAACACTCAAACAATATATCTAAAATTTTAGGTAAGAAAATGAAGCAATAAAAGTGGCTTTAGAAAATAATTGGGATTCTCAAAAACGATAGAAATTGATGATTCAGGTAAGAGAGTCAAAAAAAAGTTAGAAATGAGGACAAAAAGAGTGAAACAATTGAATGAAAAAATATTCATAGAAGTAAATGGGAATAAACAAGGGATGTTTATACAGAGTAAAAATATTGGAAATCCAGTATTACTGTTTTTACATGGTGGCCCTGGTTCCCCTGAAATAATGTTTACTCAAGAATATCCTACCGGCTTAGAAGATTTGTTTACGGTCTGTTGGTGGGAACAGCGAGGTAGTGGTATTTCGTACCGAAAGAATGTTAGTAGAGAGACAATGACGATTAATCAAATGATAGCTGATACACTTTTTGTGGTCAGCTACTTGCGTGAAAGATTTTCTAAAGAGAAAATCTTCATTATGGGACATTCTTGGGGAACCTTACTTGGAATATTAACTGTTCAAAAAAGTCCTGAACTTTTTCAGGCATACATTGGGATAGGCCAAATGAATCAACAAATAGAGTCAGAAAGGTTGGCCTATAAGTATATGTTAAATGAATTCCGTACTAGAGGTGATAAAAAAATGATAAAGAAGCTTGAGAAAGTACCAATCAATCAAGGGGCTAAAGTGGAGATTGCTTATTTATCTGTTAGAAATGCTGCAATGATGAAACTAGGTATAGGACTGATGCGACAATGTAGATCTGTGATGTCTATCGGAGGGATACTTATTCGTTTTAAAGGCTATAAATTAATGGACAAAGTTCGTTTCATGAAGGGAAATTCTTTCGCATTGAACTGCCTGTGGGATATAATACTACAAAAGAATCTTGAAAAGGAAGTACCTAGATTAGAAGTTCCAATTTATGTGCTACATGGTCAGTTTGATTATCAAGTTTCTTACAGTCTGTCGAAGCAGTTTGTAAAGAACATTAAAGCTCCAGTTGTTGGATTTTATACTTTTGAAAATTCGGCACATAGCCCCTGTTTTGAAGAACCAGAAAAAATGTGTCGCATTCTTCGAGAAGATGTTTTATATAATAAAACTGACTTGGCTGATAATTTATAGAAAGCCGGTATTTAGTTCTCAAAAACGATTAGTAGCTGGAACCGTTTAAGTGAAACTCAGATAGTGTTGGAAGAAGCTGCTGATGAATTAGATTAGAAATGCACAATGAACCTGTGGAGGAATGAGTTTCAAAGAAATTGATTGCATGTTCAGAAATCAAAGTATTAGGTAAGAAGATTAACATTATAAGAAATGAGGGGGAAAATTGAAAGCTTGGAAATACCAGGATGACTATTTTTGGGGGATAAAAGTAAGGTAATCGACGATATTATTAGTTATGAATATCGCAATTATATTGTTAGGCTACTGAATAAAAAAAGGTTTAAAAGAAATCTGGAAAATGATATTAAACTAAAGAGAGCTCCTTTTTTAGACGGAAAACAGAAACAAACCTCTTTTAAAGCATGGGAAGCTCTAATTATAGAAAATGAACAGCGTGTTATTCGTTTGAAACAAATGCTTGGGGATTTCAATTCGCTTTCAGTGGATGAATTAATGACAATACCTGTTGAAGTTATGGAGGTCAGAAAATATACAACTGATGTTTTTGATGTAGAGAGAAAGGAAATACCTGTAAAGAGAATAGTGGGGATCAATAGGTTTAAAGGCTACAATAATTGGGGGGATATTTTTCTGGATTTCCTTGATGGAAAGACTACTCCGACACTGAAAGTGGAAGAGAAACTCGATAAGTTAGTTAATCTATATATAAACGATTCCGAAAGTTTCGTTAAACTACTTAAAAACCCAGCTACAGAAACTCCTATTGCTAGTTATGATATAAACTCAGATAAATATTACATAACTTCAGGAGGGAGTCATAAAGCATTTTTAGCAAAATTGATTAATTTTGATACGATTACAGTCGATTTATCGCCAATCATAACAGTGGAACAAGGAGTTATGAAGTACAACTATTATAAAAGTAAAGGTTTGGTCTAAAAAATTTAAATTTGGAATTTCTCAAAAGGATAATATTGATAAATATATGGAGGAAATATGATGAATTATTGGATTTTTTTTCATAAAGCAAGTCAAAGAGAGGCTTACGTTTTTGATGAAAAAACAATTGTTTCAGATAAACTAGATGAAAAAAGCAATTGGTGTCCTTATATTTGGAGCAAACGATTCAGGGCTACAAATTGTAAAGAAAGTCATTTGATGAAAGCAAATACAAATGACATTATTTTTTATGTGATTCCTGAACCAAGACCCAAGAACATAAAAGGAACCTATGTTGGAAATTATTTTTACTGTGATTTAGTATTTATAGTAGATGAAAGACAAGAATTCGATAAAAACAATCTTCCACAAGTATTAGATGATCCTTGTTTGAATTATTTTCACTATAAATTAGGCAAAGAGCAACATAATAAACGTATTGTTAGGAATACCTTGATTGCCAAAGAATCTAGCTTTCAACCTCAGATTAATAATAAATTGGTTGACTTATTAACGTTTAAGAATCAAGGGTTGGAAGAAGAATTGAATAGTTTACATGATAAAGTGCGGAACGGTGCTCGTACTAATTTAGAAGTGGTTAACATTCAAAATGATTTTGGAGATAAGCTTTTTGAATTACTAGCAAAAAATGATGACATAGAAAAAGTAAAACCATATAATATTTTGGGAGATATAAATGAGAAAATTAGTATAAATAACCTAAGAGAGTTAAAGATATCTGATATATCAAAAATTTACAAAAAGAAGTTATCTTTTGATGCTTATGTCAAACATTGAATAAACCCGTTCAACATTAAACTGTCAAAAAAGTTAGTTCTCAAAAAGAATTAAGATGAAATATGGCTCTATTTAGAAAACCATAGGTTTAACTATAATCCATTTGATGAGTTAGAGACATATACAAATAAAATTCATGTGGAAATAGAGACGCTATTAGAAAGAATGATTATTGATTTAAATTTTTCTTTTCTTGATTAGCAACCTTTAAACAAAATATCGTTTTTTATTCATAAGTAGAGCAGCACATACAAGAAGCTTTCTTTATATGTGCTGCTTATTTTGATTGAATTAAAAATTTGGAGAGAGTGAGAGGTTGTGTTTTGAATTATTCGTTAATTATATTTTATCTAGTTTACATAATATACATTGCACATTTGAAATAAGAGCAGGGAAGACCCTACTCTTATTTTTTTTGTTTGATACGTTCTTGTATAGTGCGCAATTCCTCACTGACGGTTTCTAGATAGTTCATTAGTTCTTCTTCGCTATTCGTATCTAAATCTATTTTATTGTAAGGCGGAAAGTCAAAAAACTCTTTAACTGTTATATTTAGTCCTCGGCAAATTTGGTGTATTGTGTCAACCCTTGGCACACCTTGTCTATTTATAATAGAGCTTAAAGTAGATTGTCTGATATTTGAAAGCTGTGCTAAGCGATTTATCGTTATGTCTTTCTTTTCTAAATAGTAATATATTCTATCTTTGATTAATTCATGTTCATTTGTTTTTTCTGTATTTGACACGGAAACCGCTCCTTTCGTGTTCATTAACTTATTAAACTATATCAAATATTGATTAAAAAAGTTAGCTTTATAGCGTTGACATATAACGCAATAGTGTTATAATTTACTTGTTAACGCAAACTCGTTACTTTTTAACAAGAAAGGATATGACAAAATGAAAAAGTATAATGTTGTTTTCTGCATGCGTGATAATTGCTGGACTGGTATTGAGGGGCTTTCATTTGAAAAATGTATTGAATTTAGAAAAAAACTTGTATCGCTTCATCAGAATAAAGAGCATTGTATCGGCTTTTATATTGTTCCTTTCTCATAAAAGTTTTCTGGGAGTTTTTTGACAGTCTATTACACACTTTTAAGTGTTTAATATATATATCAATTAAGAAAGGGGAATGCTTATGTTTAAAAATACATCAAAATTAATTTATCGAGGCGTCGAGGAAAAAACAAGTAAAACAGGGAATCCGTATAAAATCGCAAGATTTGCTGACCCAGTTTCTTATCAGATTTTAGAATTTTTCTGTGACGACTCATTTGTTGCTACTGTGAAAGTAGAAGACCCTTGCACGGTCGAACTTAAGTGCGAAAAACGTGGTTATAATATGTCGTTTACTTGCCTTAGTGCTATGAGTGCTTAGTTATGAGCGAACTGAAAAAAGAAGACCTCCAGGCACTCGAAAACGATTTGAAGGCACTCAAAGAATTATACGAAAAGGAGCTTCAACGTGAAAGTTCTGAACGTACTACACAAGCTACTGAGGATTCTAAACAGTCTGAAATATCTAATACGGAGAAGGTAACGGAGAAAGAACAAGAACAGTCGTTTCGTGCTTCTGTGTTAGAAGCTCTAAGCAAAATAGAAAGTGCGGACAGTTCAGCTTCTGACGAATCATTGAATAAACTCAATGAAAATCTCGAGACCTTAATAGCGTATCAGGAAGAACAAGCACAAACAAATGTCAATCAAGATTGGTTGCTATCTTCTTTACTGGTAATTGGGCTAGTTGCTGTTTCAGGTTATGCCCTTTATAAGCTCGGTTCTTATATTGCCAGTAAAGTAATTTCAATAATTTTATATTAAAAGGAGGTTAAGCGTATGTTTGGTTTAATTGGTGCTATTACTATGCCAACTGCTCCGAAAGTTGATTTGTCTGAGCCTGTACAATGGGTTGTTGACTTTGCTTCTTCAATCTTTACGGATAATGCAATTGTTATCATTACTGCTGGTTTGGTTATTGCAGCCCTTTTTGCGGCTCCTAAAATCGCTAAGCGCTTCGGTAAATCTGCGATTAAAGGTTAATGTACTCATTTGAGGCTAGGCGAAAGCCTAGCCCTTTTCTATTTTATGAAAGGAGAAAAAAACATGATTGATCTAAAAAAAATAGGTAAGTGGATAGGTATAGTTTTTTTATTCTTGTTACTGTCTGTCATTGCGTTTTCATTTCTGCCGTTACTGTCTCTGCTGACGATTTACGGTCTGGAAATGATGTGGGTAGTGATTTATATAACGCTGATAGCGGTCTCCCTGAAAATATGCTGGATACTCCTGATTTGGGTATTCAAGGGCAAGAACCCGTTGCCGAATATGAAGAAAATCAAGAATATGCTCCCGAAGTCGTCCCGATAAGTCCGCCTTGGTTAGCCGATTCTGCGCTTTTTCAAGGTGCTGACGAGCTCGCAACGAGTGAGGACGGCTCGTCTTTGGAATCCCCTTCAATTCGTTCTAGAGTAGCCTTGGCACGAGCAACGTGGACGAATGCGTTCTTTTCGACGACACGTGGAGGACCTGCGAACGTTGCGTATATCAACGGCGCGTTTGACGGTTGGAACATCTATGCTTGGCACATGCCAAACGCTGAAAGTATTAATTTTGATTTGCTGTTGAGGGCGACAAAAAATAGTATCTTTGCGACAAATGCGAGAATAGACGACGTGAAAAACTCGACGACTAGTCGAATGAATAATATAGACGCTGGCTGGAATAATGCAGTAAAAAATTTACAGACAAATATTAATAACGTGAATTCAAAAGCGACTAGCCGAATGAATAATATTGATAGTTATTTACACAGCTCCGTAACGAGTTTACAGAATAATATTAATGCGTTGAATACGAAAGTAACTAGTCGAATGGATAATATAGACGCTGGCTGGCAAACAGCGGTTAAGAACTTGCAGAACAATATTAACGCAAATAGTACACGGATTGGAAACATGGATACATTCATGCATAGCTCTGTAACTAGTTTACAGAATAACATTAATGCATTGAATACGAAGACCTCGGAACGTATGGATAATATGGATAAATTTATGCATAGCTCTGTAACGAGTTTGCAGAATAATATTAATGCCTTAAATACGAAGACCTCCGAGCGAATGGATAATATGGACAGTTTCATGCATAGCTCTGTAACGAACTTGCAGAAAAATATTAGCGCAAACAGTGAAAGAATCGAAAATATGGATAGTTATATGCATAGCTCCGTAACGAATTTACAAAAGAACATTAGTGCGAATAGTCAACGAATGGATAATATTGATTCTTTTATTCACAGCTCTGTAACGAATTTGCAGAACAATATTAATGCGTTGGGTGTTATCTCATCCGCTAAAGATAGCGACCTTCAAAGTCAAATAGACGCGATTAAGACAAACGGTGGAACAAGTTGGTCTGACGTTGGTATTATTGCTGCTTTGCTCGCTGTTAAGGATTCTATTGACAAGTTCAAAATGTATTTTGAGGAGGACGGGGTATTTATGAAACTCCTTAAAGGACAGTTTGAAGGCTTAAAAGATTTGTTGAAGTCGCTGAGGATTTACACAGTCAATGACATAAGAGCTATTATAAATGATTACTTTTCTGCTGAGGACGGAAAGGGAACTGGAATTTTTTCAGAATTTCTTGATACGTTGTTGTACGGCATTAGGTACTCAATTGTTGAAGGATTCGGCGAAAGTTTAGATATGTTGTTGGATATTTTTCAAGCGTTAATTTCAACTATGCGGGGAATAAATGTTTTAATCGATTACGCTGAAACACTAACTAAGCTGGTCGATTTGCTAAAAGGTCGTCTGGATCTAATTCTTCAGTATCTCGTAAAGCTCATGAATAAAACATTTGATTTTGACAGACTAGAAGCATTGTTATCAAAATTGAGCTTTGGAAATATCGTAAACGAAGCTGGTTCAAACATTTGGGATTTTCTTAAAGAATTGATAGGGACATTAGGCTCTTCGCTTAAGGATATTCTTGATTTTCTAAACAATTTATTAGATAAAATCATAGCTCTAATAGTTCCCGAAAATCTTGATTTCCTTGACCATGAGTGGACGGGTGTTTCTGATAAGATTCAACTGAAATTCAGTTTCATTTTTGATTCAGTTTCAAGTATTAAAAATCTTTTCTCAGGCTCTCAAAAGTCATTTGAAGACTTAGACGTCGATTTCGGCTCTAGTCAGCTTGCTGGTAACACGATTGCGATAGGGACAGTTAAATTGCCAATGAGCCACTTGAATAAATTCCTTGCAGTTGTGAAGCCATTCGCCAACGGTGGGATATTATTATGGTTTTTAATTGACATGTATCGCTGGATACATGAAAGAAACGCGGTGGTTGAATAATGCTTTTAGAATTAGTTTTTAAGCTGATTTTTGGTTTAGTTGATATTGTTATCTCTTTAATTCCTACGTTTGATTTTGGCATAGATATGGGCATGTTGAACCCGCTTCGTGACCTGTTCGCTTTCTTAGATAATGCGGTCAGTGTTTCATTAATTTTATCGATATTGGGCTTATATATTCTAAGAGACAACTTCACGTTAATCAAAAATATTTTCTTTGCTGTCGTTCGAAAAATTCCATTTGTGAAGTAAAGAGATTCGCTCGCGAATCCTTTACTCACAATGAATTTTTAACGAATAAGAAAATTTAGGAAAGGAGAAATTGACCTTGAAAATATTTCAATTCATAAAATATAAAGCTGTCGATTCTGCTAAACGAATCAAGTTAATGCGTGCAGGCATTAAACCGTTTCAGGAATACGGCTTACGTTTGTACTCAGGCTGTCAAGGTAGCGGGAAAACGTCTAGTATGGTCGAGCAGCTCGAACGTTATAGAGCGCAATATAAAGACATATTCATAGCGACGAACTTCGGTTATCGATACGAAGATATGAGTTTAAGCACGCTGGACGATTTAGTTGACTTGCCGAAGCTGGTCAGGGAACAGGGGTATAACGGTCTTGTGATTGGCTGGGACGAGATTCAAAATGATTTTGACAATACAGTGCGTACATTTCCAGTAACGATACTGCGAACAATTACCCAGCAGAGAAAACAGGCAATTAAAATATTGGCGACAAGTCAGGTATTCACTAGAGTTGCTAAGCCTATCAGGGAACAGACTTTTGAGGTCGTTCAATGTCGTACATTGCTGGGGCGCTGGGTCTTTCAGAAATGGTATGACCCTGTCGAATATGAGTATTATATAGCGAATGCGAATAAAGATTCGAAGCTACCTGTCAAGTCAAAATATAACTATATTCAAACGGACGATATGAGAGAGTTGTATGATTCCTATGCGGTGATTGACAACTTATCTCGGCATCAGGAACAGCCGATTGAGGAACGTTTTGAGGAAGCTGTGAAAGTACGCAAACTCATTGACGATAATGAAGTTTTGTTGTTGATAGATTCATGATTACGCCTTATGATTTCGTGTATTTTGAACGGCTTTACAGCTATGAGGCGTTGAGAAATGAACGTGGATACTCGGAAGGTAGACAAGGCCGCATATTGCACGTTAGGCTACCTAAAACAAGTATGAAATTGAGCTTCATTCTTAATCATAAAATCGAACTGCCCGAACTGAAGAAAAATGCAAAGTTAGTTTTGACTGTTGACCTTTTTCACCGAGGAAAAAACAAACGAGCAGAAACGAAAATAATTGCTGTCGATTTATATGAATAATCAACGGTCAGGCGAATTGGGAAGGGACTTCCGAATTTGTCGGGCTGTTGCCTCGTCAAAGCGGTTGCGCTTGACGACTAAAACGGAGATAGGAAGGGCGGACAAAATGAAAAATTACGAGGAAATTTTCGCAAGTGGGGGGTCTAGTAACACCCCCCTACACTCTACATCTAGGAACCCTCTTGAGGCTTGCGTTGACTGGTTTTCTGTGACTTTTAAGGGAAATATTTTTTCGAATGGTTTATGCGATATGCTTCACCTGTCTGTTGACGATTTCGAATGTAAAAAACTTGCTGATTCTAACGAATATGAATATATGTATAAATTCGAGAACTTTATAACGGTTATGATTAGAAATGACAATCCGCAAGGCACAAAAAAAGCCCTGACACACTTGGACGTGAAAGGACAGGGCTGTCGGTTTTTAGAGAATAATTGGAAAGGTCTAACTTGGATTGATTTCTTTAATCTAATCAAATCAGCTTTCACAATTCATCACATAACACGTTTAGACGTAGCCATTGACGATTATGTGAATTGTTTAAATATTAACACATTACATCGTAAAATGCGACAAAAACATTTCAGAAGCAGTGCTGGCACTCGTTCATGGAGATACATTGAAAACGGAGATATGCAACATAAATCTGAAATTTCAGGACAAACTTTGTATATCGGTAAAGGTGACGTTGAATTTCGTTTTTATGATAAACTCGCACAACTCGTAAATTCTCAGGGTGTTGATTTAGACAAAAGTATTGATTTCTGGAATCGTTATGAAATCCAGTTAAGACAAGAACGGGCGCAAGTGGTCATGAATATGGTTGCTGCTGGTAACTTAGAAATAGGTGAGCTAGCTAAATCGATTATGGCGGAATACTTAGCGTTCTTAATTCCAAATAAAAGTGATTCAAATAAAAGTCGCTGGAAAGTGTGTGATTTTTGGTCTAACTTCTTAGGCGAAGTTAAAGGCGTACGTTTGACAATGCAACCGCTGGAAAAATCAGTCTATCGCACTAGAAGCTGGGTTGAAAGTCAAGTCTCGGTATCAATGGCAATTTTAGAGGATTGTTTTGGTAGTCAGTTCGTAACTAATATTGCTGAGGACGGGCGAAAAAGAATGACTAAACAGCACAAACAAATGATAAAGAGCTTTAGAGTAAATGAACAGGGAAAACTTGATTTTATTGAAAATGACAAGCTAGATCAAAAAAACAGGATACGTGAAGCATTTAATGAACGTGATTATCTAGAAAGCTTCGGTTAACTTTGATTGCTGACACCGTAGGTGACACATAAAGCCTATAGTGTCAGTATTTCATTAATTTACTAGTTTACATAATATACATTGCACATTTGAAATAAGAGCAGGGAAGACCCTACTCTTATTTTTTTTGTTTGATACGTTCTTGTATAGTGCGCAATTCCTCACTGACGGTTTCTAGATAGTTCATTAGTTCTTCTTCGCTATTCGTATCTAAATCTATTTTATTGTAAGGCGGAAAGTCAAAAAACTCTTTAACTGTTATATTTAGTCCTCGGCAAATTTGGTGTATTGTGTCAACCCTTGGCACACCTTGTCTATTTATAATAGAGCTTAAAGTAGATTGTCTGATATTTGAAAGCTGTGCTAAGCGATTTATCGTTATGTCTTTCTTTTCTAAATAGTAATATATTCTATCTTTGATTAATTCATGTTCATTTGTTTTTTCTGTATTTGACACGGAAACCGCTCCTTTCGTGTTCATTAACTTATTAAACTATATCAAATATTGATTAAAAAAGTTAGCTTTATAGCGTTGACATATAACGCAATAGTGTTATAATTTACTTGTTAACGCAAACTCGTTACTTTTTAACAAGAAAGGATATGACAAAATGAAAAAGTATAATGTTGTTTTCTGCATGCGTGATAATTGCTGGACTGGTATTGAGGGGCTTTCATTTGAAAAATGTATTGAATTTAGAAAAAAACTTGTATCGCTTCATCAGAATAAAGAGCATTGTATCGGCTTTTATATTGTTCCTTTCTCATAAAAGTTTTCTGGGAGTTTTTTGACAGTCTATTACACACTTTTAAGTGTTTAATATATATATCAATTAAGAAAGGGGAATGCTTATGTTTAAAAATACATCAAAATTAATTTATCGAGGCGTCGAGGAAAAAACAAGTAAAACAGGGAATCCGTATAAAATCGCAAGATTTGCTGACCCAGTTTCTTATCAGATTTTAGAATTTTTCTGTGACGACTCATTTGTTGCTACTGTGAAAGTAGAAGACCCTTGCACGGTCGAACTTAAGTGCGAAAAACGTGGTTATAATATGTCGTTTACTTGCCTTAGTGCTATGAGTGCTTAGTTATGAGCGAACTGAAAAAAGAAGACCTCCAGGCACTCGAAAACGATTTGAAGGCACTCAAAGAATTATACGAAAAGGAGCTTCAACGTGAAAGTTCTGAACGTACTACACAAGCTACTGAGGATTCTAAACAGTCTGAAATATCTAATACGGAGAAGGTAACGGAGAAAGAACAAGAACAGTCGTTTCGTGCTTCTGTGTTAGAAGCTCTAAGCAAAATAGAAAGTGCGGACAGTTCAGCTTCTGACGAATCATTGAATAAACTCAATGAAAATCTCGAGACCTTAATAGCGTATCAGGAAGAACAAGCACAAACAAATGTCAATCAAGATTGGTTGCTATCTTCTTTACTGGTAATTGGGCTAGTTGCTGTTTCAGGTTATGCCCTTTATAAGCTCGGTTCTTATATTGCCAGTAAAGTAATTTCAATAATTTTATATTAAAAGGAGGTTAAGCGTATGTTTGGTTTAATTGGTGCTATTACTATGCCAACTGCTCCGAAAGTTGATTTGTCTGAGCCTGTACAATGGGTTGTTGACTTTGCTTCTTCAATCTTTACGGATAATGCAATTGTTATCATTACTGCTGGTTTGGTTATTGCAGCCCTTTTTGCGGCTCCTAAAATCGCTAAGCGCTTCGGTAAATCTGCGATTAAAGGTTAATGTACTCATTTGAGGCTAGGCGAAAGCCTAGCCCTTTTCTATTTTATGAAAGGAGAAAAAAACATGATTGATCTAAAAAAAATAGGTAAGTGGATAGGTATAGTTTTTTTATTCTTGTTACTGTCTGTCATTGCGTTTTCATTTCTGCCGTTACTGTCTCTGCTGACGATTTACGGTCTGGAAATGATGTGGGTAGTGATTTATATAACGCTGATAGCGGTCTCCCTGAAAATATGCTGGATACTCCTGATTTGGGTATTCAAGGGCAAGAACCCGTTGCCGAATATGAAGAAAATCAAGAATATGCTCCCGAAGTCGTCCCGATAAGTCCGCCTTGGTTAGCCGATTCTGCGCTTTTTCAAGGTGCTGACGAGCTCGCAACGAGTGAGGACGGCTCGTCTTTGGAATCCCCTTCAATTCGTTCTAGAGTAGCCTTGGCACGAGCAACGTGGACGAATGCGTTCTTTTCGACGACACGTGGAGGACCTGCGAACGTTGCGTATATCAACGGCGCGTTTGACGGTTGGAACATCTATGCTTGGCACATGCCAAACGCTGAAAGTATTAATTTTGATTTGCTGTTGAGGGCGACAAAAAATAGTATCTTTGCGACAAATGCGAGAATAGACGACGTGAAAAACTCGACGACTAGTCGAATGAATAATATAGACGCTGGCTGGAATAATGCAGTAAAAAATTTACAGACAAATATTAATAACGTGAATTCAAAAGCGACTAGCCGAATGAATAATATTGATAGTTATTTACACAGCTCCGTAACGAGTTTACAGAATAATATTAATGCGTTGAATACGAAAGTAACTAGTCGAATGGATAATATAGACGCTGGCTGGCAAACAGCGGTTAAGAACTTGCAGAACAATATTAACGCAAATAGTACACGGATTGGAAACATGGATACATTCATGCATAGCTCTGTAACTAGTTTACAGAATAACATTAATGCATTGAATACGAAGACCTCGGAACGTATGGATAATATGGATAAATTTATGCATAGCTCTGTAACGAGTTTGCAGAATAATATTAATGCCTTAAATACGAAGACCTCCGAGCGAATGGATAATATGGACAGTTTCATGCATAGCTCTGTAACGAACTTGCAGAAAAATATTAGCGCAAACAGTGAAAGAATCGAAAATATGGATAGTTATATGCATAGCTCCGTAACGAATTTACAAAAGAACATTAGTGCGAATAGTCAACGAATGGATAATATTGATTCTTTTATTCACAGCTCTGTAACGAATTTGCAGAACAATATTAATGCGTTGGGTGTTATCTCATCCGCTAAAGATAGCGACCTTCAAAGTCAAATAGACGCGATTAAGACAAACGGTGGAACAAGTTGGTCTGACGTTGGTATTATTGCTGCTTTGCTCGCTGTTAAGGATTCTATTGACAAGTTCAAAATGTATTTTGAGGAGGACGGGGTATTTATGAAACTCCTTAAAGGACAGTTTGAAGGCTTAAAAGATTTGTTGAAGTCGCTGAGGATTTACACAGTCAATGACATAAGAGCTATTATAAATGATTACTTTTCTGCTGAGGACGGAAAGGGAACTGGAATTTTTTCAGAATTTCTTGATACGTTGTTGTACGGCATTAGGTACTCAATTGTTGAAGGATTCGGCGAAAGTTTAGATATGTTGTTGGATATTTTTCAAGCGTTAATTTCAACTATGCGGGGAATAAATGTTTTAATCGATTACGCTGAAACACTAACTAAGCTGGTCGATTTGCTAAAAGGTCGTCTGGATCTAATTCTTCAGTATCTCGTAAAGCTCATGAATAAAACATTTGATTTTGACAGACTAGAAGCATTGTTATCAAAATTGAGCTTTGGAAATATCGTAAACGAAGCTGGTTCAAACATTTGGGATTTTCTTAAAGAATTGATAGGGACATTAGGCTCTTCGCTTAAGGATATTCTTGATTTTCTAAACAATTTATTAGATAAAATCATAGCTCTAATAGTTCCCGAAAATCTTGATTTCCTTGACCATGAGTGGACGGGTGTTTCTGATAAGATTCAACTGAAATTCAGTTTCATTTTTGATTCAGTTTCAAGTATTAAAAATCTTTTCTCAGGCTCTCAAAAGTCATTTGAAGACTTAGACGTCGATTTCGGCTCTAGTCAGCTTGCTGGTAACACGATTGCGATAGGGACAGTTAAATTGCCAATGAGCCACTTGAATAAATTCCTTGCAGTTGTGAAGCCATTCGCCAACGGTGGGATATTATTATGGTTTTTAATTGACATGTATCGCTGGATACATGAAAGAAACGCGGTGGTTGAATAATGCTTTTAGAATTAGTTTTTAAGCTGATTTTTGGTTTAGTTGATATTGTTATCTCTTTAATTCCTACGTTTGATTTTGGCATAGATATGGGCATGTTGAACCCGCTTCGTGACCTGTTCGCTTTCTTAGATAATGCGGTCAGTGTTTCATTAATTTTATCGATATTGGGCTTATATATTCTAAGAGACAACTTCACGTTAATCAAAAATATTTTCTTTGCTGTCGTTCGAAAAATTCCATTTGTGAAGTAAAGAGATTCGCTCGCGAATCCTTTACTCACAATGAATTTTTAACGAATAAGAAAATTTAGGAAAGGAGAAATTGACCTTGAAAATATTTCAATTCATAAAATATAAAGCTGTCGATTCTGCTAAACGAATCAAGTTAATGCGTGCAGGCATTAAA
This sequence comes from Enterococcus sp. LJL51, assembly GCF_054871795.1. Taxonomy (NCBI): domain Bacteria; kingdom Bacillati; phylum Bacillota; class Bacilli; order Lactobacillales; family Enterococcaceae; genus Enterococcus; species Enterococcus sp. LJL51. The sequence goes on from NZ_JBTXLW010000002.1 coordinate 360,466, forward strand.
CCGTTTCAGGAATACGGCTTACGTTTGTACTCAGGCTGTCAAGGTAGCGGGAAAACGTCTAGTATGGTCGAGCAGCTCGAACGTTATAGAGCGCAATATAAAGACATATTCATAGCGACGAACTTCGGTTATCGATACGAAGATATGAGTTTAAGCACGCTGGACGATTTAGTTGACTTGCCGAAGCTGGTCAGGGAACAGGGGTATAACGGTCTTGTGATTGGCTGGGACGAGATTCAAAATGATTTTGACAATACAGTGCGTACATTTCCAGTAACGATACTGCGAACAATTACCCAGCAGAGAAAACAGGCAATTAAAATATTGGCGACAAGTCAGGTATTCACTAGAGTTGCTAAGCCTATCAGGGAACAGACTTTTGAGGTCGTTCAATGTCGTACATTGCTGGGGCGCTGGGTCTTTCAGAAATGGTATGACCCTGTCGAATATGAGTATTATATAGCGAATGCGAATAAAGATTCGAAGCTACCTGTCAAGTCAAAATATAACTATATTCAAACGGACGATATGAGAGAGTTGTATGATTCCTATGCGGTGATTGACAACTTATCTCGGCATCAGGAACAGCCGATTGAGGAACGTTTTGAGGAAGCTGTGAAAGTACGCAAACTCATTGACGATAATGAAGTTTTGTTGTTGATAGATTCATGATTACGCCTTATGATTTCGTGTATTTTGAACGGCTTTACAGCTATGAGGCGTTGAGAAATGAACGTGGATACTCGGAAGGTAGACAAGGCCGCATATTGCACGTTAGGCTACCTAAAACAAGTATGAAATTGAGCTTCATTCTTAATCATAAAATCGAACTGCCCGAACTGAAGAAAAATGCAAAGTTAGTTTTGACTGTTGACCTTTTTCACCGAGGAAAAAACAAACGAGCAGAAACGAAAATAATTGCTGTCGATTTATATGAATAATCAACGGTCAGGCGAATTGGGAAGGGACTTCCGAATTTGTCGGGCTGTTGCCTCGTCAAAGCGGTTGCGCTTGACGACTAAAACGGAGATAGGAAGGGCGGACAAAATGAAAAATTACGAGGAAATTTTCGCAAGTGGGGGGTCTAGTAACACCCCCCTACACTCTACATCTAGGAACCCTCTTGAGGCTTGCGTTGACTGGTTTTCTGTGACTTTTAAGGGAAATATTTTTTCGAATGGTTTATGCGATATGCTTCACCTGTCTGTTGACGATTTCGAATGTAAAAAACTTGCTGATTCTAACGAATATGAATATATGTATAAATTCGAGAACTTTATAACGGTTATGATTAGAAATGACAATCCGCAAGGCACAAAAAAAGCCCTGACACACTTGGACGTGAAAGGACAGGGCTGTCGGTTTTTAGAGAATAATTGGAAAGGTCTAACTTGGATTGATTTCTTTAATCTAATCAAATCAGCTTTCACAATTCATCACATAACACGTTTAGACGTAGCCATTGACGATTATGTGAATTGTTTAAATATTAACACATTACATCGTAAAATGCGACAAAAACATTTCAGAAGCAGTGCTGGCACTCGTTCATGGAGATACATTGAAAACGGAGATATGCAACATAAATCTGAAATTTCAGGACAAACTTTGTATATCGGTAAAGGTGACGTTGAATTTCGTTTTTATGATAAACTCGCACAACTCGTAAATTCTCAGGGTGTTGATTTAGACAAAAGTATTGATTTCTGGAATCGTTATGAAATCCAGTTAAGACAAGAACGGGCGCAAGTGGTCATGAATATGGTTGCTGCTGGTAACTTAGAAATAGGTGAGCTAGCTAAATCGATTATGGCGGAATACTTAGCGTTCTTAATTCCAAATAAAAGTGATTCAAATAAAAGTCGCTGGAAAGTGTGTGATTTTTGGTCTAACTTCTTAGGCGAAGTTAAAGGCGTACGTTTGACAATGCAACCGCTGGAAAAATCAGTCTATCGCACTAGAAGCTGGGTTGAAAGTCAAGTCTCGGTATCAATGGCAATTTTAGAGGATTGTTTTGGTAGTCAGTTCGTAACTAATATTGCTGAGGACGGGCGAAAAAGAATGACTAAACAGCACAAACAAATGATAAAGAGCTTTAGAGTAAATGAACAGGGAAAACTTGATTTTATTGAAAATGACAAGCTAGATCAAAAAAACAGGATACGTGAAGCATTTAATGAACGTGATTATCTAGAAAGCTTCGGTTAACTTTGATTGCTGACACCGTAGGTGACACATAAAGCCTATAGTGTCAGTATTTCATTAATTTACTAGTTTACATAATATACATT